>CAZITQ010000183.1:0-19573 GCA_964542165.1 uncultured Rickettsiales bacterium | reverse complement strand
CGTCGTCTCCCAGGTCGAGGTCGGTGTAGGTGACGGTCACGGTGTAGTCACCGTCCTGCCCGTTCCAGCAGCCGATCTCGATGAGGTGGGCGACGTCGGCGTCCAGGTCGGCGCTCGCGTCCTCCGGAGCCGTGAAGCCGTCCTCGAACGGGATGATCCAGCCCTTGGTGTCCGGCGCGTAGGCCGCCTCCTCCCACAGGTAGCGGTCGAAGTCCGCCTCCGCCGTCCAGTCGAGCACCACGCGGACCTCCCGGTCCACCGGGAGGGTGAACCGGAACAGGTCGATGTCCTGGTACGACTGGCTGCCGCAGGTCATCGAGCCCTCGATGCAGAAGCCCTCGGGGGGAGGCTCACCGACGTCGTTGGCGGAGTCGGGCCCGTCGTTCACTTCGGCTTCTTCGATCACCGGAAGATCGCCGTCGCACGTGATCGGGTCCGGCGGCACCGTGTCGTCGTCGTCGGTGACGTCATCGTCGTCGGTGGCGTCGTCGTCGTCGGTGGCGTCGTCGTCGTCGACGACCGGGGCGGAGTCGTCGTCATCGGCGGGGCAGGCGGACAGCCCGAACACGATCACGAGCATCCAGAAGGCATGGCGGAGCTTCAAAGGGGGCCCTCCCAAGAGCGGATAGAAGTGCAGGCTATTCGATGCCGGAGATGGATACCAGGGCACCTTGCAGCGACTCCTGCCAGGCATCCGGTCCCGACGGGGTCTGCACGGCGTACTTCACCGTGCGGGTCCAGCGAACGGGGACCGCCGTGGCGACGTGGAGCCAGTGCTCTTCGTCGCACGAGTAGCCCTCGGCCGTCAGCTGGGTGCGGACTCGTAGCGTACGCACGCCCAGCGTCTCCTCCCACGCGACCGCGCGGGAGGTGAACTCCACCGCGACGGGCTTGCCGTCCACGATGCGCACGTCCTCGCCGCGCCAGGTGTCGCCGGGACCCCGCTCACCGGACTCCCCCGGATCGAACAGGCGGCGGCGGCGCAGCGTGCCTTCGACCTCGGGGGCGAGCATCTCGGGGCGCATGCCCCGGTTGGGGCCGTTGCGCAGCCACGTCGAGTCGACGATCTCCCCGCGGGGGCTGACCACGAAGCGCATCGCCTGCCGCTGGTTGCTCATCGACAGCCGGAAGTACAGGGGCATGCCATGGTCGAGCGGGGGCAGGTCCAGGCGGCGCACGAGCACGTAGCCGTCGTCCGCTGCGTCCCCCCGGTACGACCACATCTCCTCCCACTGGAGCTCGAACTTCTGCGGGCTCTGCACGCTCTGGCGGACCTGGTAGCTCAGCGTCATCGGCACCGGGACCTGGCGCGCCAGCGTCTCCCGGTTGCGGCCCCGCAGCTTCACGTCCTTCGCTTCGAGGTCCAGGGAGTCCTTGAGCGTGCTGACCAGCGCCTGGGTGCGGTCGCGGATGGACCGCTCCAGCTGCTCCTCCATCGCCAGCTCGGCGTACAGCGCCGCCGCCTCCGGGTGCACCGCCTGGATCTCGGCGGCGTCCGCCATGGCGCGTTCGCGGTCCCCCGCCTCGGCCGCCCGCTGGGCTCGCATCCACCACGCCTCGGTGTGGTCGGGGCAGTTGCTGATCGCCTTGTCGATCGACTCCATCGCAGACGCGCCGATGCCGTCCAGCTCCTGGACCTCCGCCCGCCGGATCAGCAGCCGGGCCCGAGCGGGGCAGCCGGCCTCGATGGCGGCGCGGGTGTAGAAGTCGGCTGCGAGGGTGTAGTCGCCCATCTGCGTCGCCTGGATCGCCTGGTCCTCCCAGCTCTCGCTGGCGCACCCGACGAGGGGCGCGAGCAGGGCCAGCAGCAACAGGGGAGTGGGGCGACGCACGTCGCCAAGAGGCTACCAGGGTGGGGCGGGCGTCGCGGGCCCGGCGCTCAGTCGAGCCGCGTCAGTTGCAGGAGCAGGTGTACTCCGCCGTCAATGTGTCCGAGGCGCTCACCAGCTCGCAGTCCGTCACCTCCAACTCGATCGTGTAGTTGAAGGTCGTGCTGCTGTTGTAGCTGACGCTGCCGCCGTTCAGCGTGGCGTTGGTGGTCTCAGCCGTCGAGTCGGAGAAGTTGACGCTCCCCGAGACCGCCGACCAGAGGTAGGTGAGGTCGTTGCCGTCGGGGTCGGAGCTGCCGCTGCCGTCCAGGTTCGCGGTCTGGCCGGGGCAGGTCGGGCAGTTCCACTGGTAGTTCGAGTAGTACGCGCTCACCGAGCCGCTGACCGACACGTCGTCTCCGGCCACCGCGACGGGCGCTCCGTTGGACGGGTCGTTCTCCACCGCGATGACCAGGTACTCGGTGTCGGTGAGGACCGGGACGCTCGCCTGGGTGACCGTCAGCCCGAGCACGAACACGCCGAGCATGTCCGGGGTGAAGGTGGTCGCCATCACGAGCGGGTCCGCGATGTCGTCGATCGTGACCTCGGAGTCGGCGGGGGCGGCCGACAGGAACCACTCGTACGTCAGGGCGGGGCCGGGCGGGCCGTAGGAGCCGATACCGGTGATCGGGATCGGCACGCAGAGGTACGGGTTGCCGGCCAGGCCGGGCACCGACGTCACCTCGACGTTGTCGACCTCGCCGTCGCAGTCGTTGTCCAGGCCGTCGCCGGGGACCTCGGGGGCGCCCGGGAACACCGACGGGATGAAGTCGTTGCAGTCGACGCCGCCGGCCGACGTCGCCGCGAAGCCGTCCCCATCGACGTCGATGAGGTCGCTGCCGTCGCAGTCCTGGTCGATGCCGTCGTACGGAATGTCGGCCGCGCCGGGGTTGGTCAGGATGTCGGTGTCGTCGCAGTCGTCGCCGCCCAGCACCAGGTCGGAGCTGTAGCCGTCGCCGTCGGCGTCCGTCAGGTCCGCCCCGGAGCAGTCCTGGTCGATGCCGTCGTACGGGGTCTCGGTGGCGCCGGGGTAGACCGTCGGGTCGTTGTCGTCGCAGTCGCTGCCGAGCAGGCCGGCGAAGCCGTCGCCGTCCACGTCGTCCCAGTCGGCGCCCGAGCAGTCCTGATCGACGCCGTCGTAGGGCACTTCGGGGGCGCCGGGGTACATCGACGGGTTGGCGTCGTCGCAGTCGCTGCCGCCGACCGTGTCGCTGTCGAAGCCGTCGCCGTCCGCGTCCAGCAGGTCGCTGCCGTTGCAGTCCTGGTCCAGGCCGTCGTAGGGCACCTCGGGGGCGCCGGGGTAGACGCTGAAGCTGTTGTCGTCGCAGTCCGAGCCGACCGGGATGGCGTCGTAGCCGTCGCCGTCGACGTCGGTCAGGTCCGCTCCGGAGCAGTCCTGGTCGATGTTGTCGTACGGGATGTCCGTCTCGCCGGGGTTGATCGCCGCGTTCTCGTCGTTGCAGTCGACCGTCAGGCCGTCGTAGCCGTCCCCGTCCAGGTCGATCGCGTCGAGGCCGGAGCAGTCCTGGTCGATGCCGTCGTAGGGGATCTCGGTGGCGCCGGGGTTGATGGTGGGATCGCTGTCGTCGCAGTCGTTGCCGCCGCAGAGCGCGGAGTCGGAGTAGTAGCCGTCGCTGTCATCGTCGCAGCAGATCGCTTCGCCGGCGCAGTCGCCGTCGTCACAGTCCACCAGGCCGTCGAGGTCGTCGTCGAGGCCGTTGTCGCAGTCTTCGGGGCAGCCCGTGCCGGCCGAGACGTCGAAGGAGAGGGTGTAGTGTCCCTCGTTGGTGCCGCAGTAGTCGCTGCCCCCGCCCGAGGAGTAGCCGTAGGCCTCGACTACGATGTAGTAGATGGAGTTGGCCACGCATGTGAAGCTGACCGAGTCGTCCACCGACATGGCGGCGGTGGAGCCAGCTACGCAGTCGGCGGTGGGATCGCAGCCCGAGTTGAGCACGTAGATGTCCAGATCGCAGTCCATGCCCGTGACGTCCAGCGTGACCGTGCCGCTGGTGATGCAGGCGAACGAGTAGACGTCTTCGCCGGCGTCTTGGACGAGCGGGGAGTAGGGCGTGCCACAGGTGTAGGGGCTCCCCGAGTTCCCCAGGTTCGAGGAGGCGCTGCCGGACACCTGGCCCGAGATGTCGGAGGAACAGGTGAGCGTGTCCACGATGGTGACGAAGCCTGGACAGGCCGCTTGCGCCGCCTGGGGCAGCAGCGCGCTGCTCGCGCTGGCCAGCAGCAGGATGGCGCCGCGCTTGAGGTGCAGGGGGGTCATGGGAGCCTCGTCGGGCTGGGCTGGGCCGAAATGCCGCTTCGAGTGCCGGAAAATGGCGGGCAGGCATAGACCCTGCTGGATGCGGCGCGTATTCTAACAGCCGATTCCGGCGATGGCCGTGGAAAATGGCCTGCAGAGGATCCCGATCTTGCGGCTTGGCGCGGGTTTGCGGCCTGTTCGAGGTGGTCCGGAACGACAGGAAATGACACCGTGATGGGCGACCACTCTGGCAGACTGTGGTCGGTATCTGCGAAGGAGGTCGTTATGAAGGGCCTTTTGGGCGTGGTGTGTCTGCTGGTGGGCGTCAGCTGCAGCGGGTCTGGCCAGCAGGAAGGACAGGTGATGGCGGGTGATGGGGACGCCGGCGCGCAGCAGCGGGCGAGCGAGCGCTCGAGTGCCCTGCAAGTGCAGGGGGACTACGCCTACAACCCCTTCGGCAAGCGCGATCCCATGCGCAGCTTCGTGCCGGATGAACCGCTGGGGGGCGGCGATGGTGAGACCCAGCGCTTCGAGCTGGGGCGCTATCGCCTGACCGGCGTGCTCTGGGGCGTCGAACCCCGCGCCCTGCTGGAGGACCCGGATGGCGTGGGCCACGTGGTGAGCCTGGGCAGCTACGTGGGCCGCAACTGGGGCAAGGTCACGGCCATCCGCAGCGCCGGCATGGTGGTGACCGAGGAATACCTGCGCTGGGACGGCAGCCTGGTGGTGCAGCCGGTGGAGCTGCGATTGGAGGGCTGAGGCCGGGCCGCCTCAGACCGCGTCCAGCAGCTCGTCGCTGATGCGCTGGATGCGCATGTGTCGAGCCGGCGAGATCCCCATATAGCCTATGGATTCCTGGAACATGGCCAGGCCCGAGCGGGACAGGCTGCGCAGCCGGGCCAGGGCGGGGCCGGCGCCGTAGGCGCCATAGGCGGTCTGCAGGGCCTGAGTGGCGGCCCGCTCCTCGGCCTGGCGCAGCTCTTCGCCGCTCTGGCCCTCGGCCGCGGCGGCGTTCCAGGCCAGGCGCACCAGCCTCGCTGCCTGCTGCAGGGCCAGGTAGCGCAGGTCGAAGGCCTGCTTGTCTTGCAGGGACACGTCCGGCGCGAACTGCCACTCGAAGTCGATGAAGGACACGTCGTGGGCGGGGTGCAGGTTGCCGCTGTCCACGGCGTCGCGGCGCAGCAGCAGGTTGCCGCCGCCGGGTTCGCCGTGGTGCTGTTGACCGTCGTGCAAGCTGCGCAGGGCGGTCGCGGCGGCCTGCAGTGCGGCCAGCTTGCGCTGCGGATCCAGGGTGCGCTCCAGGGTGGTGCCCAGGGACTCGAAGCCCTCCATGAACTCCATCACCAGCACCTGGGGCAGGCCGATGTCGTAGAAGCGCGGCACGTGCGCGCCGCAGGCCACCAAGGCGCGGCGGCGGGCGAAGCTGCGCCGCACGCGCTCGGCCGCGTCCAGGGGGATGCGGCGCAGGCCGTGGGCGCCCAGCACCTCCAGCAGGTTGCCCAGGCTGCGGTCCAGGATCGACATGGCGGGCCAGCCCTTGAGCAGGAAGCTGGCTCCTTCCGCCCGGACGATGCGGGTCACGCCGCTGAAGCCCCCGCGCAGGGCCGTGGGCTTGCCGTCGGCGTCCTGGATGCTGTCCACGCGGCCGAGCTTCCAGCGCCAGCGGATCTGGTCAGCGAAGAGGCGCGCCTGCCGCGCCAGGACCTGGCGGGCCTCGGGAGTGAGGGCCTCAGGCGCGGGAGCCGGCGTGGATTGGGGGGAAACGGGCATGGGCTGGGCGCAGGAATATCACGGGGCGAGTATAGTTGAGCGGCGATTCTCCCGACGGTGGCCGATGCCCCCCAGCCCATGCAATCCGCCGCTCTGTTTGGTCCTGCTGGCCGCCTGCAGCGCCTCCTTCGTGCCCGTCCAGGACAGCGACGAGCCCGACGAGCGGCTCCAGGACAGCGAGGGCCAGGTCGGCGACAGCGATCCCCAGGGCGGGGATCCGGGTGGCGAGCCCGAGCAGGTGCCGGGCCTGGACACGGGAGCGCCCACCACCATGTGCCAGCTGGAGCTGGCCTGCGCCCAGTCCATCGTCGACGATCCCAAGGTACCCTGCGATTTCACCGTGCAGGACGGCGAGGGTGCCACCTGGTACCAGGGAACGGCGGGTCTCGAGCTGCGTGGGCGTTCTTCGCTGGGCTTCCCCAAGCACCAATACGGCGCAGAGCTCTGGGACGCGCTGAACGAGTCCGTACAGCGCGATCTGCTGGGCATGGGCGCCGAGAGCGACTGGGTGATCAACGGGGCCTGGATCGACCGCGCCTTGCTGCGCAACCACCTGGCCTTTGCGCTCTACAAGGGCTTCGACCAGGCCCGCTATGCCCCTGACTCCCACTACTGCACCCTGACTCTGGACCAGGTCTGGTCCGGCATCTACTTCCTGACCGAGCGCCCCAAGGTCGCCGCCGGCCGCCTGGACCTGGACGAGGAGGCCGTGGAGCAGGGTCTGGCCTTCGTGGCCAAGCTGGACGACTCGGGTGGCATCCAGGAGCACAGCTCGGTGGGCTACGGCAGCTGGGTGCTGGTGGCGCCGCGCCAGGAAGAGGCCTCGGCCGCGGCCATCGCCCAGGTGCAGGCCTGGCTGCAGGGCTGGCAGGCCGCCCTGGTGGCGGACGATTCTGGGGATCCCGAAAGCGGCGTCTTCGCCTGGCTGGACATGGACAGCGCCGTGGACTTCGTGCTGCTGCAGGAGCTCGTGAAGAACAACGACGCCTACTACCTCTCCGTCTACGGCTGGAAGGACCGCGAGGGCCTGATGCACCTGAGCCCCTGGGATCTGGACCTGTCGCTGGGGCAGCCCCTATACAACAACAACGCCACCCACGAGGAGTGGATCGCCTACCGGCCCACCTGGATCAGCCGCATGGCCGATGTGCCCGGCTTCTCGGAGAGCCTGGCCGAGCGCTGGTTCGAGCTGCGGCAGGGCCTGCTGGCCGAGGACGCCCTGCTGGAGCGGGTGGAGAGCTACCGGGCCTTGATGGGCGATGAGGTCTACGACAACTTCGAGGTCTGGCCCTTCGACGAGATCCAGTTCTCCAGCGACCAGCTGCCCGTGCGCGAGAGCTTCGACGAGGAATACGCCCACGTGCTGAGCTGGATCCCCCAGCGGCTGGCCTGGGTCGACGAGCATGTCGAGAGCTGGTGACCCTCTGGCGGCTGCGGCTCGGCTCGCATGTTCCTGGGACGCGAAACCACGGGGAGGGTAAGCTGTAGGCATGGAGCGCGATGTCCTGGAACCCGGCGACCGTCTGCTCTTGGCCTTCGACCTGTTCGAGACCGCAGAAGCCATGATGCGGGTCAGGCTGAGGCGCAGCCATCCCGAGGCGGACGCTCAGAGGATCGAGCAGCTCCTGCAGGAGTGGCTCCAGCACAGGCGCGGCGCGGAGCACGGTGATGGCCACGGGCAGCCCGTCGCTTGGAGCGATCCGTGAACCGCCTGCGGCACGCGGCGATGCGAGCTGCGCAGGATCTCGATGCTGTCGAGTGCAGCTGGGCCTTGGTCGGTGGCTTGGCGGTGGCCGCGCGAGCCGAGCCCCGCCTCACCAGGGATGTGGACTTCGTCGTCGCCGTAGAGGACGATCATGGCGCCGAGTCCGTCATACGAGCGCTTCGTTCTCATGGCTGGAGGGTCTTGGCGGTGCTCGAACACACGCCCACTGGCCGCTTGGCCACGACACGCATGGCGCTCTCGGAGCCGTCCGCCAGGGGCATCGTCGTGGATCTGCTGTTCTCGACGACGGGAATAGAACGCGAGATCGTCCTCGCAGCCGAGGAGCTCACGATCCCCAGCCTGGGTGTCATGCGCGTGGCCAGCACGGAGCACCTGCTTGCCATGAAGCTGCTTGCGTACGACGCACGCGATCGGCCCATGGATCACGACGACGTGATGGCCTTGCTGCACGTGGCCGATGACGCCGAGCTGCGGCGCGCGGAAGAGGCGCTGCAGCTCATCGCCGAGCGCGGATTTCACCGCGACCGGGATCTACCCGCTCTGTTCGCCGAACTACGGGCATCTTTTCGCGAACACGGTTCTTTGAACCCGTTCTAGTCGCGCGCCGCCGTGTTGGCGTTCAGCCGCCGCAACGCTAGAACCCAGCCCATGGACCTGCCCGCCAGCCTCCCCATGCACCCGGCCGACCTGTTCTTCGGCATGTGCTTTCCCCAGGTGCAGACCTACCTTAGCTATGCCCCGGATCTGATGCTGGACGAGCAGGCGCCCCTGGCGCTGGAGGCGCTGCTGCGGGAGCATTTCCCGCGCTTCTGCTACGGCTTTCCGCAGCGCTGGGGCACCATCCCCCGCATGCGCCTAGCTTCATCCATCGCTGAGCCCGTGCGCCTGTGGGATGGGGAGGACTTCCGCGCGCTGAGCGCGGCCCAGCTGGAGGACGGCCTGGCACAACGCCACTGGCAGCTGCACCTGGTGCAGGGTGAGCAGGGCGTGGTCCTCGTCTTCACCATGGACCACCTGCTCTGTCACGGCTTCGCGGGCCGCGCCTTTCTCTACGCGGCGCTGGATCTGCTGCGCGGTGGCGGCCCGCCACCGGTCCTGGCCCCGCGGCACGAAGAGGAGTTCGTGGCCCTGCAGGAGCACCTGACCGCGCTCTTCCACGGCCTGGCCCCCTGGGCCGCCCATCGCCGTGTGCAGGCCGACGGGGAGCGCTTGCGGCGCCTGGCTGAAGCCCTGGGCCTGCCCTTCACCGAGACCGCCGCCCTGTGGCTGGGGCGCACGATCCACGACACGGGCGCCAGGGAGCGGCCCATGGATCTGCTGATCTTCCGCATGGATCGGCGCCTCGATCAGCGGGATTGGGTGGACCTGCAGGTGGGCAATCGCGGCCTGCAGCTGATCAGCGCCCGCTTGGAAGCGGACGGCAGCTACGACTCGCTGGAACCCCCCAGCGAGGCCCAGGAGCAGGCCGCTGAGCGCTTCGCGGCCCTCTACCCCTGGCTGCCCTTCAAGTTCGCCCTGGCCTGGGGCCTGCGCACGGCTGTGCAACAGGCCCAGCGCGCATCACAGCGCCGCGATCGGGAAAAGCTGGTGGTCAACAACCTGGGCAGCACGGATTACCCCTTCTTCCGCACCATGTTCTTCGATCCTGTCAACCAGGCCGACAGCCTTGGATTGGTCTTCATCGACGGCCGCAAGGATGAGCTGCAGCTGCAGTTCGCTCCGCCCTTGCGCTACCTGGAGCGCTTCGACTGGGAGGACTTCGAGGCGCGGCTGGACAGGAACCTGGAGGCCATGGTCGTGGAGCCGCGGTTGAGGTGCTCTGGGTAGTGGCCTTCGACGGGACGACGAAGCAAGCCCTGAGGGGGCTCGCGGTCCGGGTCCTCAGTCCGTCGGTCCCTCCAGGAGCGAGCGCGCATCTTCAGGCGCTGCGTGGTCCTCCTCTTCCTCCTCGGGAACCGTCGTGGTCGGCTGCAGCCTGCCCTGCCACTCTCGGGCCAGCTCGCGGATGGCCTCGCGGATGGCCTCCTTGCAGGCGTCGGCGCCGCAGTTGGTGGCTGCCAGCAAGGCCGCGTCCCAGCCGGGGACGGCCACCACCCGGGCGTACCACATGGAGTTGCTGCCCGAGTGGGTGAGGGCCGGCTCACCCAGCCAATCGGGAGTGAGCGCGCCCCAGCCCATGGCGTAGTCCTCCAGCCTGGGACGGTGCAAGTTGGTCCAGGCGTCCTTCGGGAGGAAGTCGGGGCGCTCGCCCCGCTCTCCATCCACGTGGGCACCTGCGAAGCGCGCCCAGCTGGCCAGGGTGAAGTTCAGGGTGCCGGCGGGCTCGAGGGCTCGCGGATTGTCGGCCACGGGCACTGCCTCCACCGGTGTGAAGCCGCCAGGGTTCCCCAGGTGGCCCAGGGGGCTGGGAGGTGGCGGCGGACCGAAGCCGTAGTCCGCCACCCCCAGCGGCTCGAAGACCTCCTGGCGCATCAGATCGGCGTAGCTGGCGCCGGTGGCGGCCTCGGCCATGGCGGCGGCGGTTGCGAAGCCCAGGTTGGAGTAGAGGTAGGCTGATCCAGGCGGGTGCAGCGGCGGCTGCGCGAGCGCAGCCTCCAGCATGGTGCGCCGGGCCTGGGGCGGCGGCTCGGAGCTGGCGATGAGCCGCACCATCCAGAGCTTGCCGGGGTTGGCGGGCAGGCCAGAGGTGTGGGTGAGGAGCTGCTCCAGGGTGACCTCCGACCAGGCCTGGTCGGGCTCGAGATCGGCCAGGGCCTGGCCCGGGGTGTCGTCCCAGGAGAGCACGCCCCGCTCCACCAGGCGCGCCACCATGGTGGCGGTCATGGCCTTGGCGTTGGAGCCGATATGCCAGCGCTCGTCCGCCGTGGCGACGGCGTCGCCGTCCGCCCGATCGAGCCCCACCGCGCCCACGGCGACGAGCTCGGAGTCCTGGACCACGGCGGCGGCCAGGGCCGGCAGCCCGTGCTGCTCACGGATAGGCTCTAGCAAGGGCGACAGGTCCGCGGCGCTGCCTGGGGCGGTCAGGGTGGGGGGCGGCGCCTCGGCGATTGGCTCCAACATGGCCATCCCCGAGCAGGACAGGCCCGAGCAAACCGGCACGAAAACCAACATCCGGCGCCGCATTTCTGCTCCTTCGTCAGTATCGGAGGGAGAGTAACTCGGTTGGAGAGCGCGCCGCAGTCCAAGCTACGTGACCGACCAGCAAGCCTTCACGGTCGAGCCCTATGGATGCGACGAAGACTTCGACGGGCACCAGCTGGCAGGGCGCAGCTACGCTGTCGAGCTGGGGTCCTTTGCGGGTTGCGGGGCCGCCAGTGCGCTGATGGAGATCGTCGCAGGGGAGTCGGGTGCCTATCTGGAGATCCTGGACGTGGCAGGCCAGCAGGCCGAGGTGCGCCTGGTCTGGGTGGGCGACTTGGAGGATCCCGAAGACCGAGGTTGCGTGCTGGCCCAGCGCAGCGCTTCGCTGCAGAGCGGCGGACGGCTCGAATTCCAGGTGGATCACCTGCAGGTCTCGACGGATCCGCCCATCGAGGCCTGGGATCTTTCCCTGCGCCTGGGATGGGTTGCGAGCGCTGATCGGGCGGCAGGGCTCGAGGGGCAGGTCACGGTACAGCTGGCCGATCTGGAGGAGCGCCTGGCCGAGTACGGTGATCCCTGCGAGATCAGCGCCATGCTCGGCGCCGAGTGCTACGAATGCCCGGACGGCAGCGGACCCAGCTGCGCGTCCATGATGGCCTTCGCCGGGCAGATGGAGGCGGCGGACGTGGAATTCGACGACGCGCTGCCCCGCTGCGGGGCGTCTCGTTTGCCAGGTGAGCGTCCCTTTGCCGAGGAGGGCTAGTCCCCCCGCTCCGCCCCGATGAACAGCAGCGCCACCCGCTCCAGCCGAGCCGCCAGCTCGTCCTCCCTGGCCTGCACCTGGCCCACGGCGGATAGCGTGGCCAGGCCGTGGGTGTAGAACCACAGGTCCCGCAGGATGCGCTCCAGCTGATCCCGGCTCAGGTCCGCCATCTGCGGGTGGAGCGCCATGCTCTCGAACACGGGCTGGATGGCGTCTTCGCTGCGCTCGAACACCTCGTGGCGGCTCAGGAAGAGCGCCCGGTAGAGCTCGGGTTCCTGCCGGGCGAAGCGCAGGTAGCCCAGGCCCATGGCCAGGAAGGAGCCCGGCCCGGCCGGCGAGTCGTCGCGCAGCAGGTGCTCCATGAAGACCTGCACGATGCGCTCCAGCAGCGCGCTGCGCAGCGCGTCCATGCTGGGGAAGGTGCCGTAGATGGGGCGCACCGAGCAGCCCAGGGCCTGGCCCAGCTGCCTGGCGCTGAGGGCGGCCAGGCCCTTGCTACGCACCAGGTCCAAAGCGGCCTGGATCATCTGCTCCGAGCTGTGGATCTTGCGGCGTGGCAAGGGCGCTCCTTTTTAGTTACACCTGTTGCGCAACGCATGTTACCATACGGTTCCGGCCGGTCAAGCGCTCTGGCAGCCCGGCCTACCGCGACGAGGTGCGACGATGACGAGATTCAACACGAAGGAAGCGCTTTCCGGGTGCTGCGGCCTTCTCCTCTGTCTGACCGCGTTCACGGGCTGCCAGGGAGGCGAACCCGAAGACAGCGGGGGCGCGGACAGCGGCGGCTGGCAGGACACGGGCTTCGCCTGCCAGGCTGAGAACACGGTGGCCATCAGCGGCGACGCCTTCAACTTCGGGCCCGAGGGAGGCCGCGTGGAGGGCGCCGAGATCAGCGTGCTGGAGCAGCCGGGCTTGTCTGCGGTGACGGACGCGGACGGCTCCTATCGCATCGAGGGGCTGCCTTCGGGGCAGCGAGCCACCCTGGTCCTGTCCCACCCCGATCACTACCCCATCACCACCGGCAGCTTCGAGCCATGCGGCCAGGATATCGAGCAGGTAAGCATCCAGGCCCCCACCTACGAGCTGACCGACCTGATGGCCGTGGCCGCGGGCGCCGAGGCCGACCCCGAGGCCTGCCAGCTGGCCACCACCGTCACCGAAGCCGGGGGCAGCTTGTACCAGGCCGAGCCGGGCTCCCACGGCGAGGCCGGCGCCACCGTCTCCATCCAGCCCGCCGTCGAAGAAGATCTGGGGCCCATCTACTTCAACCTGATCACCGCCACCCTGATCTACCCGGACCGGGAGCTGGAGCAGACCAGCGAGGACGGCGGGGTGCTCTTCGTCAACGTTCCCCCCGGGCTGTACCGCCTGACAGCCCGGAAGGGGGGCATGAGCTTCAGCGACGTGCTGCTGACCTGCCAGGCCGGCTACCTGGCCAACGCCTCGCCGCCCTGGGGGATCAACGTGCTCTGAGCACGGGGATCAGAACACCCAGACCGCCGAAGCCCCGGCCGCCAGTCCCGTGGTCCGCATGTGGAAGCTGCCATCGGCAAGGAGCTGGCGCAGGTGCGCGGCGCCCGCTTGGCCGTGCGGGAGCCGACAGAGACGGGCCGCGGCCTGTTCTCCGCCCTGCAGCTGCTGGATCTGGACGCCGACGGTCTGCCCGAGATCGTGCTTGGCAGCGCGGGATACGAGGACGAGGACGCGCCGGGCAGCCGCATCTGGCGCAACCTGGGGGATTTTCGCTTCGAGCGGGTGGCCCTGCCCGCCTCTCTGGCCTTGCCCGCCGACGGGGCGCCCCTGCTGCCACTGGACGTGGATGGCGACGGCCGGCTGGACCTGCTGCAACTCTCGGCCAACGACAGGGAGCGGCTGGCGCCTGATCACCGCGGCTGGCTGCACCAGGGACAGGTCGCCCATCGCCAGTGGCCGCTGCGGCTGACCCTGCCCGGCGGGTTGCCGCTGCCCTATGGGACCCGCATCGAGGCCACCGCGCCCCGCCCCTGGCTGGCGGTCCTGCGCGAAGAGGAACCGCTGCACGTCCCGGACTGGGTCCAGGATCAGCTGCTGGTGGTCACGCCTGACGGGCGGATCCGCGTGGCTGAGCTGGGCCAGGGGCTGCGAGGCCCCCGGCACCAGGAGCTGGAGCCGGTCGAGCTGCCCGCGCTGCTGGGTCCCGGGCAGCTGCCCCTGACACCTGGCACGGCCCTGTCCGATGAGCAGGGCCTGGCCTTCCGCGCCCTGGGACAGGGCTGGGAGCTGGAGCTCTGGGCCATGCATCGCTCGGCGGAGCTGGTGCAGCGGCGGGACGGTGAGGAGCTGCGACAGCTGCGGCCCGCCCGCACCGCCCTGGGCCTGGGCTGCGGTTGGAACGGCCGTTGCCGCCTGCAACGTCAGGCACCCGAGGGCGGCTATCGCATCCTGGAGCTGGATCCCCTGACGGGCGAGGAACGGCAGCTGGGCGAGCCCGGCGACATGCTCCAGGACAGCGCACGCGGTGCCGGTCGCCTGTGGAGCGCCAGCTCCGCGCGCATCTGGGAGCGCGATCCTGCCACTTACGCCCCGCTGCACCCGGACCTGCTGCCCGATCCGCGCTTGAAGTGCCACGGTCTGGCCTTCGACGGCGAGGACCTGGGCTGCTGCTCCTGGGAGGGTGGCGCCCTGGCGGCCTACGATCCCGACAGCCTGAAGGCGCGCTGGCGCCTGGACCTGCCCGTGCCCCAAGGCTGCGATCTGCAACCCGCGTCCGGAGGCTGGCTGGTGACGCAGCGGGACGGCCTGGCCTGGGTGGACGGCGAGGGGCGGCTGACAGCCGAGCACTGGCTGGGTGGGCAGCCTCTGCTGGTAGCCCACGAGGACGGCTTGTGGGCGATCCTGGAGCACAGGGTCCTGTGGCTCGACACGGCTGGCCGGCGCATCGTGGGCGGCATGGTCGTCCCCAACGCGCTTCGCGCGCTGCCCGTACCGCCGGGTGGGGAGCTCTGGCGCTAGCCGCCAGGGGAGCGGGGCAGGCTTTGGCAGGCTTGGATCGCCCAGCCGGCTATGTTGCTGCGGCACTGCGCTGCGAGGAGAATCCTGCGGCCATGGCCCACGTCCGCATCACCGGTTCGACAGAGGAGTGCCTGCTGCCCCTGGCCCCCACCACGCTGGTGGGGCGGCACGAGAGCTGCACCTGGGTGCTGGATGCGCCTCAGATTCCCACCTTCTGGGTCGAGCTGCGCTGGACCGAGGCTGGCTGGACCTGGCGCGAGCTGGGCGGCGATGCCCGCGGTCCACGTAGGCCGGTGCGGGGGCGGGCCTCGGGCTGGTGGCTGCTGGATGCCGGTCAGCGCATCAACGGCCGTGGCATCGTCCTGGAGCTGCTGGACGACCGCGCCCCCCAGCGCTTCACCGTGGACCTGGCCTCGGGCGAGGTGCTGCTGGGGCAGGATCTGCTGGCCCTGGTGGCCGAGGATGGCGCACAGCCCACGCCCGCCGACTGGGAGCGGCGCGAGGAAGCCGAGCCGCTGCGAGACGGAGCGACCTTCACCATCGGGGGACGCGCGTTCCGCTTCCACGACGCGGCGCCCGTCCCCGCTACGGCCCAGCGGCGCATCGACCTGGCGCAGGCCAGCGTCCAGCTCGAGCTGAGCCGCGGCGATGGCGGGCCCCTGCTCCAGCTCTGGGACGGGCCGGTGGAGCTCTCGCTGCAGGGCGCCTACCTCTGGGCGCTGGTCCCCTACATCGAGGCAAGGCTGGCCGACCTGCCACGGGAGGGATGGCTCGGCCTGGACGAGGCCCATAGCCGCTGGCAGGAGCTCTGCCCCCATTCCAGCTCCGAGCCGGAGCGTGTGGGCCAGGACCGCAGCCGCATCTGCCGCGCGCTGCACGCGCGAGGCGTGGCGAATCCCCACGCCCTCTTCGCACGCCGTCGCTTCGGCAAGCGCTGGGGGGTGCGCTTGCTCTTGGAGCCCCGGCAGGTGGAATTGAACTTGTGACTCCTTCTACAGCAGGGCGATCACCTCCACCAGGACCACCAACACCGGCACATGGGCCATGTACAGCCATAGCGTGCGTTGTCCCAACCACTCCAGCACCCGGGACCACCAGGCCCTCGACCGCAGCCCTTCCAGGCGCGGTATCACCTCGCGCCCGGCGACGATCCCCAGCAGCGCCACACCGAACCACGGGAAGAAGGGCTGAAAGTCGAAGGAGGCCACGCGCTCGGTGCCCATTCCCAGCCAGCGCAGGAAGGGGTGGTCGAACACCTCGCTCCGCACGAGCGCCCCCAGCGCGATAACCGCCGTGCCCAGCAGCGCGTTGAGCCGATGGAGCCGCAAAAAGGCCAGCCCCGCCACGCTGCAGGCGGCGATGCAGTGCAGGATGCCGAACACCACCATCCACGAGGGCCGCAGCACCGCCGAGGCTATGGTGACCGCGGCAGCGCAGCCCAGCAGCTTGGCGAGGCGGCGCAGCACCTTCCGGGGTCGGATGGCCTTGCGGTTGGCGAGGTAGAGGCTGACTCCTACCAGGAAGAAGAAGCTGCCCGCGATGCACTTCTGAAACACCCGCCAGCCCAAGGACTCGTTGATTTCCAGCTCGAGCAGGCCTCGATCCGCGGCGAACCAGGTGCCGTGGTAGACGACCATCGCCACGAACGCCACGCCGCGGGCGATGTCCACGGATTGGTACCTCAAAAGACACCCTCAGAGGGCTCCGCCCCCATCACCAGCTCCAACACTCCCCCCGCCGCGATCTGCGCGTGGCTGATGCGTGGCTCGCTCAGGGCCTGGCCGTTCAGGGTCGCCGACTGGACGTAGAGCTTCTCCTCGCCGGCTCCCTGGGCCTCGATCACGAAGGTCCGCCCCGCGCCGGCGTCGGGATGCAGCTCGAGCTCCACCCGCTCGAAGATGGGGCTGCCCAGCTCGTAGACGCCCTCGCCCGGAGCCACCGGGTAGAGCCCCATGGCCATCAAGGCGTAGAGCGCGCTGGTGGCGCCGGCGTCGTCGTTGCCCGGCAGTCCGTGGGGCTCGGCCGCGAAGTGCTGGGCCAGCAGCTCGCGGCTGCGCTGCTGGGTCCGTTCTGGGGCGCCGGCGTAGTTGTAGAGGAAGGGCGTGTGGAAGCTGGGCTCGTTGTCGGGCTCGAAGTGCCCTTCGTCGAAGAACTGGTCCAGCTTGGTCACGAAGGCCTCTTCGCCGCCCATGGCCTCTGCCAGGCCGGCCACGTCGTGGGGCACGAAGAAGCTGTAGATCCAGCTGCTAGCCTCGCAGAAGTCGTCGGCGTCGGTGGGATCGAAGGGATCCACCCAGCTGCCGTCCCGCAGGCGGCCGCGCATGAAGCCCTGCCCGGGATCCCAATGCTCGCGCCAGTTGTCGGCCCGCGCTTCGAATTCTTCGGCCTGGTCCTGGTAGCCCAGCAGCGCGGCGATGCGGGCCGTGGCCCAGTCGTTGTAGGCGTACTCCAGGGTCATGGAGGCCGACTGGGTGGGATCGCACTCGTGGCTGACGTAGCCGTTTTCGATGTACTCGGGCGGCGTGCCCAGGTTCAGGTAGCCGCAGATGCCGTCGGCCAGGAACTCCTCGGTGTCCTCGGTCCCCGCTTTGAGCACCGCCTCCCACAGCAGGGCCTGGTCGTAGTCGCCAAAGCCCTTGTCCAATGCGTCGGCGGCCACGGCCACGGCGTGGTTGCCGATCATCACCCGCGAGTAGCCGGTGGCGCACCAGGTGCACTTGGGCAGCCAGCCCCCCTGCTGGTAGAGGTGCAGGAACGAGGCCACGCGGTCGTCCACGGTCTCGGGCTCCAGCAGGGTGGCCAGGGGGTGGCTGGTGCGGAAGGTGTCCCAGACGCACCAGTCGTCGGCGTAGAAGCTGCGCCCGGAGCAGGCCTCGTACTGCTGGGCCACTCCGCTGGCGCCGCTGACGAAGCTGCCGCTGGGCTCGACGTAGTCGGTGGGCTGCATGGCGCTGCGGTAGAGCGAGGTGTAGAACAGGTCGCGCTGCTCCTGGGTGCCCCCCTCCACGGCCACGCGCCCCAACAAGCAGCTCCAGGCGTCCTCGGCCTCGGCGCGTACCTCTTCGAAGCTCTTGCCCTCGGTCTCCAGCGCCAGGTTCTCCGCCGCTTGCCCCTGGTCGATGAGCGACAGCCCCACCCGCGCCTCGATGGTCTCGCCCTCTTCGGTGGCGAAGCCGAAGTAGAAGCCGTGGTCATCGCCACCGATGACGTACGTGACATCGGGCGTCGCTTTGCCATCGGCGAAGATCCCCTGGCTGTCAGGAGCCCGCGAGAAGCTGATGTCGAAGTGCCAGGTGACCTCTCCGGTCGAGCCCGGGGCCTCCTGCAGGCTGTAGGCCAGCAGGGGATGCACGTTGTAGCTGGCGCAACCCGACACGCCATCCGCGCTCAGCAGCACCTCGCACTCTTCCTCGCCGGCGCCACCTCGCGAGTGCCCCAGGTCCAGCATGATGTACGCCTGCTCGCTGGCCGGGAAGGCATAGCGGTGCACGCCCACGTGGGCCGTGGCCGTCAGCTCCGCCCGCACGTCGAAATCCTGCAGCGTGACGGCGTAGTAGCCTGCGGCCGCCTCTTCGCTGTCGTGGTCGATGGCCGACGTGAAATCGGCTGCCAGCTCGTCGATGTCCCCCACCGCGGGCATCAGCAGCACGTGGCTGTAGCCGTTGGCGCCGCCGCCGGGGCCCTCCAGGTGGGTGTGGCTGAAGCCCTCCATGCGCTTGGCGTCGTACTCGTAGGCGTCCACCGAGCCGGCCTCCACCTCGCTGTCGGGGCTGAGCTTCACCATGCCGTGGGGCAGGCAGGGGCCCGGTATGGCGTTGCCGCTGCCGCCGGTGCCGATCATGGGATCCACATGGGCCAGGGCCGCGCTGCCGTCGGGGCAGTGCTCGCTCCAGGTCTGGCTGCGCTCGCCTAGGGCGCAGGGGAGCTCGATCAGGGGGACGTCGCCACCTTCGTCGCCGCAGCACGTCAGCAGAGGCAGGAAAAGGAAGCGTGGAAGGCCCATGACTGCCACTATGCCCGAAGCGCGGTGCCCGCCAAAGAGGCCTGGTGACGGAGCGGACAGGCGCTCGCTGTGCCTCGTCTATGACTCCTTTGAAAGGTGGGCCGTCAGGAAGGGGTCGGGCTCGGTCGGCGAGCCGCAGCAGGCCTCGGCCGCGGCCTTGCAGCCCCCTTGGCAGCTGCGCTCCCAGGCGCAGCCCGCGCAGACCTGCGGGCGAGCCTCCACGTACGCCTGCAAGGCGGGGCCATCGAGGATCTGCCGCAGGCTCTGGTGGCGCAGGTCCTCCAGGATGGTCGGGCTGTGGTTGCAGGGTCGCAGGCGCCCCGCCGGATCCACGGTGTAGTAGGCGTTCCGCGTGCCCAGGGCGCAGAAGCCGAAGCCGATGCGTTCGTAGCGCTGGGTGGGCAGCAAGCAGGGGGGCATGGGGATGGCGCTGGCCATGGGCAGCACCCAGCGCCCGGCCAGCTCTTCGGCCTCTTCCAGCAGTGCCTGCAGCTCGGCGGCGGAGGCCTGCAGCCGCGCGATATGCCGGCCTCCCTCGCCCCCCGAGTTGAAGCGGTTGAGCATCAGCCCGTCGGCACCCAGGGCCAGCGCGATCTCCACCACCCGCCGCAGCTGCGCCAGGTTGGGTCGCAGCGCCACGAAGACCAGCACCACCTGCTGCCCCCGCAGCTTCAGTTCTGCGATGGCCGCCGTGACCCGGTCGAAGGCTCCTCGCCGGCCCGAGAGGCGGTCGTGCAGGGCGCGCTCACCGGCCAGCAGAGGCAGCTCCCAGGTGGTGATGCTTCCCGTCCCCAGCGCATCGATGCGCGCCGCGTCCAGGTAGCCACCGTGGGTGATCAGGTTGAGCTTGACGCCGCTGGCCGCCAGGCCATGGACGATGTCGGGCAGATCAAGGCACGACGATTCCCAGCGGGGATAGGCCTCAATAGTCGGAGCAGAAGCCAACGGTAGACAGTACGGGTGGACACGGATAGCGGTCCAGCGTGCCGAGTTGCCATGCGGCTCGGAGGAACACCACGATCCAACGATGATGAAGACAGGAGCCCGAACATATGAGCCAATCACTGGACGAACTCAAGGCCGCTATCCTCGAAGATGGCATCATCGATGCAGACGA
>CAZITQ010000182.1:0-19782 GCA_964542165.1 uncultured Rickettsiales bacterium | reverse complement strand
GTCGTCGTCGTCGTCGTCGTCGTCGTCGTCGTCGTCGTCGTCGTCGTCGTCGTCATCGTCGCCCGTGGCGTCGTTGTCGTCGTCGTCGTCGTCGGACTCTGCCGGGGGGCAGCCGGCCAGCCAGGCGGTCAGGGCCAGGCTCAGGCTCGCGATGAACAGCATGGTGAGCAGCTTCTTGAGCGACATGTAGGTTCCTCCACTTTGTCCCATGGGACCGGCCATCGGCCCCGTGAATTTCGTCCCGTTCTCCCCCTCACCGCCGATCGCGGATCGGGAAATTCGCGGGAAGTTACCAAAACCACAAGCAGGGACGCAAGGGTTCACGGCGACCTGCGACCACAGGTCGGGTGGGTCCACGGCCCCTCGTTCTCGACCCGGCCCACGCCCCTCGAAGAGCTATACCGGACCAGGCGACGATCCCCTATCACGTGGATTCCGTGCCACTCCGGGCATTTTCATGCCTGGCCTCGGCGCTCGGGTGCCGGATCAGGCCCGCGGAGCCCCGGGAAATCCACGCGTTCGAGGGTCGATGTCAGCCGGGGATCTCGACGAGCATGGCCGCGGAAGGCCCCTCGGGCGCGATCCGGAAGTACTCTCGGACCGCCGCGCCGACCAGGGGATCCTGAGACTCCGGTCCACCGGAGACCCGCACGAAGCCCACGAGGGCCAGGGCGAAGTCCTGGCCCTTCGAGTAGGCCCGTTCGTAGAGTTCCGCCGCCCGCCCGCCCTGCCCGCGGGCTTCCGCGAGGCGTGCGGCCGCGTACAACACCGCCGGGATGTCGCGGTGACGGGAGAGGGCCCTGGGCAGAGAGTCCTTGCGTAGCCGCTTTCCGGCACGGACGTCCGCCAGGTCCCGGTTGAGGATCGCCACCCACAGGCGCGGATCTCCGGTGCCCCGTTGCCGTTCGATCTCCCGGCGCGCCAGGGCGTAGGACTCCCGGGCGTCCCCGTAGTAGCCCGAGGCCAGCTGGGCGTCCCCCAGCAGGAGGCGGGCCTCGCCCGCCCACAGGTCCTGGGGGAGGCCGGAGAGGGCATCCACGGCCACGCTGGCGTCGCCCCGCATCAGCTGGACGACCGACTCCGCCAGCTTGTAAGCCGCCCCCTCGCGGGCCCCTGGCGGGAAGTCGTCCAGGCGGGTCTCCACGAGGTCGGGCCGGTCCTGTAGATAGGCGATCAGCGCCAGCTCACCCAACGCATCTCCCGAGTACGGTTGCTGGGTCTCCACCCGCGCGAGGATCGACCGGGCCTCGGCCAGGTCCCCGCGGATCCGCAGCTCGTGGGCGAAGGCGCGCAGCAGCACCGGGTTGTCCCGGTCCTCCTCCAGCGCTCGTTCGCTCCACTGGGCCGACTTCTTCGCGTCTCCCTGGGCGAAGTGCCCCAGGGCCATGGCGGCGAACACCCGGCTCATCACCCGTGGCGGCACCTTGCCGTTGTGGGCCTCGAGCGTTGCCTCGACCTCGGACAGATAGTCCGGATCCGTGACCTCTCCCGCCCGGAGAAGGGCCAGGTCGACGGTGGCCGCCATGTGCCCTGGCACCTTCTCGACGACCGCCTCCAGGCCATCGATGGCGTCCGAGCGGGCGCCGAGCCGCTCCGCCTCCCGGGCGAACGCCAGGTGGTTCAATCCGGTCGGATGCAGGCTGGCCGCCTTCTCCAGGTGCCGGGCCGCGAGGGCGTGATCCCCGGCTCCAGCCGCGGCCATGCCCCGCAGGAGGTAGGGTCGATCCGGACGCACTCCGGGCGATTCCTCGAGGGCGTTGGCGATCTCCAGGGCCACGGACGGGTCGCCCATGGTCCCCTCCCATACGCCGCGCGCCAGGCGGGTGTCCGGCGTTCCGGGTCCCCGGAGTTCGGCATCCTCGAGCAGGCGCCGCGCCTGGTTCAGGTAGGCCCGGTCGCCGGTGTAGTAGAGCCAGAGGGTCAGCTCCACCTGGACACCGAGCGCGCAGAGGCCGGGATCCGGGCTGGTCGTGGCGTCGAGGGTCTCGTCGATCAGCGACCTCGCCTGGCGCAGGCCCTCGTAGTCGGCGTCATCGACGAGGCCTTCCGCCTCGGCAAACGCCAATCGCACCCGCTGGCCCCGCCACTCGCGCAGCAGCACGACGGCGGCCACGGCCACGGCCGCGACGAGCACGAGTCCCAGGGTGAGCAGCAACTTGGAGCGCCTGCGCTGACGGACGTAGGCGTCGACCCCCGACACCGATCGCCGCGGCGCCGGCCGGGGCGCCTCTGGCGACGACGCCACGTTCGTGGAGGCGGGCCGCGCGTCGTGCTCCGGGGGCGAGGGCCGCAGTGTCTCCGGGGTCGCCGGGGCGGGGGACGGTTCCTCTTCCGGCTCGGCGGCCGGTGCGGCGGCGGGCGGCCGGCGCTCCCGGGGGCGGGCGCCCCCCTCCTTCGGCGGTTCCCGGGTCGGAGGAGCCACCGTGGGACGCGGCGGAGGTGGATCCGCACGCTGGGGTGCCGGTTGCGGGACGTCCACGCCGGATCGAAGCGCTTCGGCCTCCTCGGCGGTCAGCAATCCCAGGGGATCCGGCCGCGGCCCCCTCGCGGCAGCCTCCCTGCGGGGTGGCGCTGTCTCCCGTGCCCGGACGTCCACCTCGGCGGAGAGCCGCTGGCCGGATGGTGGCGCCGAGGGTTCCACAGAGGGATCCAGCGTCGCGTCCAGGGTCGGTGGGAGGTCCGGTCGAGGCGTGGGCACGTCCGCTGCGGGCATCGCCCGCTGGGTGGGCACGTCGTCCCCCGGCGCGGGGCGCGGCCGAGCCGCGAGGCGTCGCTCGATGGCCTGGGCCCTCACCCGCCACCCCCGCCGGCGGTAGATCTGGGCGAGCAAGCGCAACGCGGGTGTCTCGTCGGGCAGATCCACGCGAGCCCGTTGGACCCAGGTCTCGGCCTCCTGGAGCCGCGCCAGCCCCACCAGGGCCCGGGCGGTGAGCAAGGCGGTCTCCGCCCCGCTGCCGCGCTGCTGGATCTCCGCCTCGCAGGCGCGAAGCGCCTCGGCAAACCGCTCCGAGGTCAGCAACTCGCGGATGTCCGACTGGCTCTGATTCGACGTCATGTCAGGGTTCAGCCCGGATGATATTGGCTGAGCCGGAGGTGGCGCAACGCCCATGGCCTCACGGCCGTTGGAGGATGCGGCCCCCGCCGTCCGTTTCCTCGACCAGCGCGCCGCGCTGGACCAGGTCGTCCACCTGGCCGACCACCTCGGAGAACGCCAGGAATCGGTCGAGACCCTCGGCCCCGGGGAACAGGGCGCGGGAGAGCTGGAAACAGGTCGCACCGCCGCCCCCCGCATGCCGTGCGAGTGCCTCCTGCCGGCGGGCATAGAACTGTCGGAGGCCCCGGAGTACCGACGCCGCGTCCGCGAACAGAGGGCCGTGACCGGGGCACCAGCAATCCACGTCCAGATCCTCGATCCGGGCCAGCGAAGCCAGGTAGTCGAGAAAGCTCGGGTACCGCCGGTCGTCCTCGTCGAAATCCAGCAGCGGATTGGGCGAGATGTCCCCCAGGAGGTGATCGCCGGAAAACGCGATCCGCCGCGCCGTGTCCCACAAGAGGACGTGCCCCGGTGTATGCCCGGGGGTCGCGATCACCTCGAGGGGACCGGCCGCCAGATCGAGGATCTGCCCATCGACCAGCGGCCTCGGCTCCAGGTCCCGGGTGAACCGGTGCCGGGGCGCGCGGAACCGCTCCACGTAGGCGTCGAACTCGTCGGCAGGCACGCCCTCGCGGGTGAACCAGGGCCGGAGGCGCAGGTACTGCTCGGCCTTCAGCTCCAGGTAATCCGGGGCGAGCTTCGGGTGGTCGTCCCGGTGCAGCCACACCCGGGCACCGCTGCGCGCGACGATCTCCTCGGCGCCGGAGGCATGATCCGGGTGTCCGTGGGTCAGCAGGATCTCGGCGACGTCTTCGACGCGGATGCCTTCGTCCTGCAGCTGGGCCTCCAGGTCGGGCCAGGCGGAGGCGTAGCCGGTGTCGATCACCACGTGGGGGGGGCCCAGCAACACGTACGTGTGTACGGGACCGGCCTGGGCCCAGGGGATGGGGGTGGAGAGGGGGGCCCCCCCCCCCGCCCCGCGGGGGGGGCCGCCGGGGGGGGGGGGGGGGCCACGCAGGGGGGGCCCCCAAACGCGGCGGTGTGGCGGGGCCGGGCGGGGGCCGGGGGGGGGGGGGGGGCGGGGGGCCCCACCCCCGGGGCGCGGAGGGTGGGCCCGAGGGTCGGGTGCTCGTTCAAGCGATGGACGCTATTCCATCGCCGCCTTGAGCTGGGTCGTCAGCTCGGGCACCACCTCGAACAGGTCGCCGACGATCCCGTAGGTCGCCTTGGCGAAGATCGGGGCCTCGGGGTCCTTGTTGATCGCCACGATCACCTTGGAGGTGCGCATGCCCGCCAGATGCTGGATCGCACCGGAGATCCCGCAGGCGATGTACAGCACGGGGTTGACGGTCTTGCCGGTCTGGCCGACCTGCATCGGGTGGGGGGCATACCCCGCGTCCACCGCGGCGCGAGAGGCGCCCACCGTGGCGCCGATCACGTCTGCCAGCTCGTCGAGCACCGCGAACTGGTCGGCGGCGCCCATCGCGCGCCCGCCGGACACGATCCGCTCGGCCTCGGTGAGGTCGGGCTTGTCACTGGCCGCAGCGACCACGTCCGCGACCTTGCCGCGGATCTCGCCCACGTCCACCGACACGGCCTCGACCGCACCGGCCCCGGCGGCCGGCTCGGCGGGCAAGCCGAAGCTGTTGGGCCGCACGGTGAACATCTGCATCGGCGTGTTCACGTCCACGTCGATCAACGCCTTGCCCGCGAAGATCGGGCGCGTGGCCTGCAGCCCGGCGCCAGCCGCGCGCAGGTCGATGCAGTCGGTGGCCAGGCCGGACCCGGTCCGGGCCGCGATCTTGGCCATCAGGTCCTTGCCATCGGGCGAGGCGGCCGCCAGCACCACCTGGGTGTCGTCGGCGATCATCGCGGCGAACGCCGCGGCATACCCCTCGGGGGTATAGTTCTCGAGCGCCGGGGCGTCGGCGACGAGGACCTTGTCCGCGCCGTACTGCCCCAGTTCGGCGAAATCACCGCCGATACCCGAGCCGATCACGGCCGCAGACACCGTCCCGCCGCCGGCCAGATCCTTGGCCTTGGCCACGATCTCCAGGGCGCTCTTCTTGGCCTTACCATTCTGGTGTTCGCAAAAAATCAGAAAATTGGGCATCCCTATCTCCGAACCGGTCCGAGGACCGGCACTCGTGTTAGATCACCTTCGCCTCTTCCCTGAGCAGGCGGACCAGCTCGGTCACCTTCTCGCCGACCGTCTCCCCGGCGATGACCATCCCGCCCTCTCGCTCCTCGGGCAGACGGAAATTGCTCAGGGTCAACAGCGGCTCGGTCGCCGCGATGCCGTCGGGCTTGGCGATGGGCTTGCGCCTCGCCTTCATGATCCCCGGCAGGCTCGCGTAACGAGGCTCGTTGAGGGCCTTGTCACAGGTGAACATCGCCGGCAGCGCGGTCTCGGTGACCAGGGTGACGCCACCGCCGACGACGCGGTTGGCCTTCGCGGCGCCGCCGTCGAGTTCGAAGGTGGAGATGGCCGAGACGTGGGGCCAGCCCAGCAACTCGGAGACCATCACGGGCACCTGGACGGCGTCGTCGTCGATGGCCTGACGGCCGGCGAAGAGGATCTCCGGCTCCTCGGCCTGGATCGCCGCACTCAGCTTGGAGGACGTGACCCACGGATCGGTGGGTTCGTCCACCACGTGGACGCCCCGGTCCGCGCCCATGGCCAGCGCGGTTCGGATCGCCTCCTGGGCCTGATCAGGCCCCAGGCAGAACACGATCACCTCGCCGCCCTCGGCCTCCTTGAGCTTGAGGGCCTGCTCGACGGCGTGCTCGTCGTATGGATTGACGATCCACTTGATGTCGCCGGTCTCGATCCCCGACCCATCCGCCTGGACCCGGATCTTGGTCTCCGTGTCCGGCACTTGCTTGACCAGAACTCCGATCTTCACGTTGCATCCTCCTCAGGCTCGAAGGCCTCGAATGAAAATCTCGCTGATCTCCCCCGCGGTGGAGACGAGACGGTACCGGGGATGGGGGGTCAGCGTCCACTGCATTGCGATCTCGTCCAGGGCGCCGAAGAACGCCCGCCGTACGACGATCGGATTGCTGTCCTGGCGGAAGGTCCCGTCCGCCTGTCCAACGCGCACGATCTCCCCCACGATGTCCAGGTACTCCCTCAACCGCTGGGGGGCGTACTCCTTCATGAACTTGTTGCTCAGTCGAAGCTCCACCTGGAACACGGACGCCAGGGACCGGTTCTCCTCCACCTGACCCATGTGGAACCGGGCGAACGCCCGCAACTTGGCCGGGGGGTCCTTGGCCGTATCGACCACCCGACGGGCCTCCCGGATCAGCATCTCCATCCTCTCCTCGAAGATGGTGATCAGGATGTCGTCCTTGCTCTTGAAATAGAGGTAGATGGTGCCGTCGGCAACCCCCGCCTCGCGGGCGATGTCGGAGACCCGCGATCGGTGGAACCCCTTCTCGGCGAACACCTCGATCGCGGCCCGGATGATGTTCTTGCGCTTGTCCTGCCGCGTCGCCGCTGTGGCCATATCGAATCGCTCCGACGCCCGGATGAATGAACCCTCATTCATGGGGGATTGGACTTACCTAGCACTTGTTAGGGGGAGGGTCAAGCGACGGTCCCGCGGGGCGGTACCCCACTGCCCAGGCAGTCCGGTCAGCCCTTCCGGGCGTCCAGGAATCCGCTCACCACCTTCACCACGTCACCCCCGTCGGGGGACTTGGCCCAGTCCGCCATGAAGCCGGCCATCCCGGTATCGGTCTGCGGATGGTCGAGCATCTTGCGGAAGATCGCCGGTGGGATGGTCGCCACGTGGGCCCCCACCCGCAGGGACTCGGTCATGTGCTGGACACTGCGGATGGACGCCGCGAGGACCTCGGTGTCGAAGGCGTAGGTGTCGAACACGTCGACGATGTCGGCCACCAGGCCGATTCCGCTGTTGCCCGCGTCGTCGACCCGACCGATGAAGGGGCTGACGTAGGTCGCCCCCGCCTTGGCCGCCATGAAGGCCTGGGTGACCGAGAAGATCAGGGTGACGTTGGTGCGGATGCCCTCGTCGGTGAGGATCCGGGTGGCCTTGATGCCCTCCTCGCCGATGGGCACCTTGACCACCACGTTGTCGTGGATCTGGGCGAGCAGCCGGGCTTCCTTCAGCATGCCCTCGGCATCGGAAGCCACGACCTCCGCGCTCACCGGACCGTCGACGACCTCGCAGATCTCGGCGATGAGTTCGGCGAAGTTCCGTCCCTCCCGGGCCGCCAGGCTCGGGTTCGTCGTGCACCCGTCGAGGATCCCCCAGGCCGCGATGTCGCGGATCTGATCCAGGTTGGCGGTGTCGATGAACAGCTTCATGGACGGTCTCCGTGGTTGTACTGCCCGGGTCGCCGCAACTTCCGGGGGCGCTCATGATAGTTGCGCGGGGTCGACACAGCAAACGCGCTTCAGCGCCCGCGAACGCCCTCCCGCCCGTTGGTGGGTGGGGGCCTCCCGCGCTACTATCTACGGTTGCCGGCTCGGCTCCCTCGCCGACGCCCGGCCGGGAGGCCCGCGAGTGACCGACGGCTCCAGCAAGTCGGAGAACGACGAGGCCGGCGGGGTCGCCCCCCAGGACCGCATCCTGGAGCGACTGCGGCGGACCAGCCTGGACGGCGCCGACCTCGCCGGGGTCGACTTCTGCCGGGCGGACATCTCGTCGGTCACCTTCCGCGATGCACAGCTTTCGGGTGCCTGCCTGGCGGGCGCGCGCCTCTCCCACGTGGACCTCACCGGCGCGGACCTGGGGGACGCCGACCTGCGCGGCGCAACCCTCCACGACGTGGACCTGGCAGGGGCCAACCTCGACGGCGCCGACCTCCGCGGCGCGGACCTCAAGGGGGTGAAGGCCAGCGAGACGCGGGCGGTGGGAGCCACCCTGTCCGGCTCGACGCTCGACTCGGTGGAGTTCGTGGACGCGGATCTCTCGGGAGCGGCCCTGGACGGCTGCGAGATCCAGGAGGGAGCGTTCCAGGGCGTGGGTCTGCGCGGCGCGGACCTGCGGGGGGTGCTGGCGACCCAGTGCACCGTCGCCTCCTGCACCCTGGAGGACGTGGACCTCTCCGGGGCGACCTTCGAGACCCTGTTGCTCAAGGACAGCGCACTGCGGTCGTGCAACCTGGAGGGCAGCCTGTTCCGGCGCTCGAAGCTCCAGGACGTGGTCGTCGAGGGCGGTGCCCTGGACGGCTGCGTGCTCGAGCAGTGCCTCGGCACCGATCCAGCGCTGGAACAGCAACTTCGCCTCGCCGGGGCCGAGCTCTCGCTGCCGGCCACGGTGCGAGCCTGGCGGTCGGTCCGGGGCAGCCGAAGGATCCAGATCGCCGCCGCTGTCGTGGCCGGCCTCGTCGCACTCGTGAGCCTGGTCGTGGTCCTGACGCCGCGCTGGTGGCCGACCTCGATCCTCCTGTCCCGCATGGACCACCTGCAGGCCGAGGGTTCCGAGGGCTGGTGCGACCGTCAGGTCGAACTCGGCGCGATCCTCGCCCAGCGGCGGGTCGCGGACACCCAGCGTCAACTCTGGCTGCTGGGCACCGCCGCCGAGTGCCACGCCCAGGCCGGTCGGATGGACCAGGCCGAGGCCCTGTACCGGGTGCGGATGGAGCTCCCCGGGGCCGGGATCGAAGAGCGCCTGGTGGCCCACGTGGAGCTGGGCAGGTTCTTCGCGAACCAGGAGCGCTGGGACGACGCCGCGGCGGTGGCCCGGGTCGTCGGAGAGGACACGCGGGCCCCCAGCACCCTGCGACTGGAGGCCCTGCGACTCCGGGCGGACGTCCTGCGGGGTCGCGGGACCGCGACCGCCGCGGATCCCGCGTGGATCGAGCTGCACGAGACCCTCGCCGAGACCATTCTGTCCATCGAGCCTCCCAACGCGGACCACCTCCAGGACACCCCGACCGAGCTGTACGTATTGGGGTTGTACGCCACCGCCGAGCGGCTTCTGGACGGGGTCGACCCACCGGTGGACCGACCCGCAGCCTGGGACGCCGCGAGCGGAGCCCTCGCCCGACTCCTGGAATCCGGGGAGGCGGACGCGGCCCTGGCGCTGCTCGACCACCTCGGTTCGGCGGAGCGCTTCGGGGACGACGTGTCGGTCGCGCTGGTCCATCACCAGCGTTTCGCCGTCCTGCTCGACCTGGAGCGCGCCGTGGAGGCGACCGCCGTGAGGGACACCCTGGCCTCGTTGGGCACGCCCACGGGGGCCGTGGTCGCCCGGCTCCTGGACGCGGAGCTGGCGATCCACGGTGGCGACGGCGACGGCGCCCTGGTGGCCCTCGAGGGGCTGGACACCGAGGGGGCGCTCCCGGACGAACTGGCCGAGACCCAGGTCTGGGCGCGCGTGGACGCCTATCTGTTGCTGGAGCGGGAGGAGGAGGCGATGGCGGCGCTGGAGCCGACCTTCGCCGCCGTGGAGGACCACGACGACGCGGCCCGTCTGCTGCGGGCGGTCGAGGTGATCGCGCAGCGCATGGAACGCCCCGGCCTGGCCACGGAGATGTTGCGGCGGGTCGACAATCCCCTCGTGGCGGAGATGGGGGGCGGCCAGAGCGTGGTGCTCACGGCCCTCCGACGGCGGGCCCAGGAGGGAACGCTGCACGCGGACGACGCCGAGCTGGCGATCCTGGTCCGGGGCAACGACACCTGGGGCGCCATCCAGGGCTTCGACCTCCTCCGCGAGAGCGTCCGCCTGACCGGTGAGGAGGAGGAGGCACTGGACGCGGTACGTGGCTGGGCCCTGGCCGCAGAGGGAGAGCGGCGAGCGGCGTTCGGACTGTGGCTCGCGGACGCCCTCCGGGGCCGGGGCGACGGCGCGGGTGCCTCGGCCCTCGTCGAGGAGCTCGACCTGTGGTCCATCCCCGGTGAACACAGGGGTCGCCTGTACGAGCTGACCTGCGAACAGGCCCTCGCCGGTGGCGATGTGGACGCGGCCCGGGCCGCCCTCGACCGCCTGCTGGCCGAGGATCCGCCCCTGGATCCCTGGCACGAGCATTCGGTGGTGATGCCGATCCTCAGGGCTCTGGAGAGTCGCGGGGAGTGGGATGCCCTGGCCTCGCTGGCCACGGAGGCCCACACCCGGTCCCGGGATCGGGGATCGCCGGTGCCCGATCACGAGACCACCTACACCCGCGAGCGGATCCGCGCGCTGGTGTCCCTGGGTCGGATCGACGAGGCCGAGGCCGAGCTGGCCCGCCTGTCCTCCGCCCGCGGGCCGTGTCTGGCGAGGCAGGTGGAGTTCGAGGCCTTCGAGCGGGCGGGCAAGTCCCGCTGGGACGGGCCATCGCTGGCCCAGGCCTGTGGCGACCCCGCAGCCCCGGTCCAGGACCGTCTCGGAGCCGCCAATGCGTTGGCGGAGAGGGGCGAGCCCGCCAGCGCGCTGGTCGTCGTGGAGCCCATCGAGCGCGGAGACCTGGAGGAGCATTCGTGGCTCAACGTGGTGCTGGCCCGTGAGCGTTTCCGGGCCGCGGCAGGGGAACCGGCGGCGGCTCTGTCTGCCCTCGAGGCCCTCTACCCGTCGCTCGCGGGCGGGGATCCGCGGTATCAGGTGACCCAGACGTTGCTGGACATCCACACCGCGTCGGGGGACGCGGACGCGCTGGTCGCCGCCTTCGCCCGCTTCTCCGCCGACCACCCGGAGATGGACCGCGTCCACCTGTGGGAACACGCAGCGACCTCGCTGATCCGCGCGGGCCACGGTGATCGGATCGCGGATCTCGGCGGCGATCCGGCCTGGGAGACCCGCATCCACGGAACGCTGGTGGAGACCCGGATCCGCGAGCTGCTGGACCGGGGAGATTTCGCCCAGGCCTGGTCCGAACTCGAGCAATCCGCGGCGGGGACCCTGGACGACGGACAGCGAGCCACTCTGGTCTGGCTGTCCCAGGAGACGGCGGACCGGGGGGGTGAGGACGAGGCGCACCTGCGCGTCCTGGATACGCTGCGGGGCGCGACGGTCGAAGGGTCCGAGGTCTGGCAGCGGGCGTCCCTGCAGCGGGCCGTTGCGCTGGACCGCGGCGGGCGGGGCCCCGAGGGGCTCGCCGCGGTGCAGTCGCTGCTGAGCACGAACCTGGCCGACGACGTGCGGGACGGTGCCCTGTACACGGTCGCGGACCTCCTGGGCCGGCACGCCGAGCCCTCGACCATCGCGGGCCTGCTGACCGCCCTCGAGGGCCAGGGCTACCCCGCTGCGAGGATGCAGGACGCTCGCTTCACGGCGGCCGAGGGCCTGCTCCGGCGTGGGGAGTACACCACGGCCCGGGCCCTGCTGGAGCCCCTGGCGGGCACGGCCCTGGAGGAGGAGATCGTCCGTCACCGCTACCACGTGCTGGTCCGCGCCCACGTGGAGTCCGGGGGACCCGCGGACGCGGTGGACCTGCCCACCCGGTTCCCGGCGGCGCGGGGGGTTCCCGCCTGCACCGTGGACATCATCGTCGTGCAGGCCATCCCCTGGGACAGCCCCGAGGCGAAGGCGGTCTGGGCACGCATCGACTCGGGCTGCTCCCCCGCGGCGATGACCCTGGACGAGGTGCTCTACGTGGCCGAATACCGCGCAGGCACCGACCCGGCCCGGGGGCAGGCGCTGATCCAGCAGTACCGGGACGCCGCCGCTCCGGCGGACACCGCCGGGTACCGCCTCACCTTGATGGAGGCGCGGTTCCTGGCCCGGGCAGGCCAGCGCGACCGAGCCATCGCCCGGTACGAGGAGGTGCTGGACGGAGCGAGCGAAGGCTGGCTGATCGCGGAGGCCGCGGCGTCCATGGTGGGAGAGGTCCTCAAACCCGATGCAGAGGCCACCGCGGCCCAGGCCCAGGCCGTGGTGGAACGGGCCCTGGCGCGCCTGGACCCGGGCAGCCACGATGTGCGCCACGCGCTGCGGGCGATGGTGGGATTCCACCAGTCCCGGGGACAGTTCGCCGCTGCGATTCGCTGGCAACGCAAGGTCCTCGAGGCGATGCCCAAGGGTGGAGAGGATCGGGCCTACGAAGCCCTGGGCCTGGTCCGGCTGGACCTGGAGGCCAACGGACTGGGCTCGGCCGCCTGGCCGGCAGAGCTCCGACGGGCCCTGGACGACTGCCCCGCGGGTTCGGGGGCCTGGCGGGAGCTCGCCCGGGTCCAGCTCGCCACGACCCTGGCCCAGCGACCCCAGACCGGCGCGGCCCTGGAGGGCACGATCCGTGAAGCGGCCGAGGGCGTACCCGCCGCCGATCGCTGGAACTTCGTCGCCGCCTTGGCCGACGATCTGGACTGGCTCTTGAAATCCCCCGAACTGGCCGAGGAAGTGCGGCAGCTCAACGACGGCAGATTCTGATCGCGGTCAGGGGTCGCGGGCGCGGCGGACGTCGTAGACCACCATCGTGTCGTCGGCGCAGACCTCGTTGTTCTCCAGCACGACCCGCAGGATCTCGTGGTCCGCGAAGGGCTCCACCAGGTTCGGGGTCCACGACGGGAAGGTGATCAAGTAGTCGGCCATGGCGCGGACCACGGCCACGTCCTCGGCCGGTAGATCGGTGGTGTTCAGACCGAGCACGTCGATGGTGTACCGGCCGCCGATGTAGCGGATCGCCCCCGCGTCGTGGACGGCGATCACCGCGTCGGCCGCGGTGTGCTCCGCCACCCAGCGCCCCAGGGCGACCTGCATGTCGTCGATGTTCTGGCAGCCCTGGGCGTAGGTCGTCCGCGACTCACGCCAGCGATGGATCCACTGGCCGGGGGGCAGGGCCAGGGTCGCCAGCAGGATCAGCGCGGCCATCGCGCCGGCCCGTCGTCCCAGCCCCGGGAACAGGTTCCTTCCCCGCTCCACCAGCCATCCGATCCCCAGAACCTGGAGGGCCAGCAGCGGTGGGAATACCGGAACCAGGTAGCGGTTGCCCATGAAACTGCCGCCGATCACCCCGATGACCTCGCCGCCCATGGACAGGGCAAAGGCCAGAGGGAAGAGGATCGGCAGGACGGCGCGCGCCCGGTAATGGACCCCTGCGGCCACCACCCCGGGTAGCAGGAGCAGGGCCTTGGGCCAGTGGCTCAGGGGGAACAGCGAGTAGGAGATCTCGTGGAGGATGCGGCCGACGTACTGCAGATTGGACAGGAGTCCGACCCCATCGGCGCGCACGTAGTACGAGGTCGGGAAGGGCATGCCCGTCGAGGCGAGGCAGACGACCAACCAGAGGCCAGCCGCGGCGGCTGGAAGCCCAACCAGCCAGGCCAGGTGGACGGGGCGCGGCCGGGGCTCCGTCGGCCGCCCCAGAGCCATGTGAGCCACGGCCGCGATCCAGGTCACTCCCACCAGGACCATGCCGTCGGGGCGCGCGAGCACCGCCAGGGCCAGGGCGGCGGCACACCCGCGGTAGCGACCGGAGAGGAAGAGCGCGATCCCGGCGGTGACCAGGGCCGTGTAGAGCATCACCTCCATGCCGGACATGGCTGCGTACCCGAAGATGGGCTCGATGGCGACCAGCAACGCCGCCCCCGCGGCGGCCACCCGGGGCACGTGGCGCCGAAGCCACAGGAAGAGGACCGTGGCCACCGCCGCATGGGCGAGGAGGCCGAGGACCTTGGACGCCAGCGGCGCGTCCGCCCCGAGGGCCAGGGGTAGCGCCAGCAGCGCCACCCACAGCAGGGAGGTGAACCCTGCCTCGGAGTGGCCGGGGTTGTAGTCCAGGCGCAGGGAGGTGCCCAGGGACTCGGCGTAGACGTAGTGGATCCACGAGTCGTCCAGGGGAACGGATCGGAAGGCAGCGCGACTGCCATCGTGCGCGGGAGCCAGCTCGAAGCCCACCGCTGCGGCGACCGCGATCGCGGCGAGCGACATGACGATCGCACCGTCCAGCCGGTTTCCCTTGCCCGTCACCCATCGCCTCGCGCTGCCGGATCCCGCCCGGTCCAGGTGCCGGGCAGGGAACCAGGGTAGCATTGGACCGGACGGTCCGAGGCGATGGTCGCCGGACCGGCGGAGACGGGCGATGGGCGTGGGCGCGGTGTGGCGATGGCTCGCGGGACGGGGGCGTGGGCCCCGCGCACGACCCGTTGCCCTGCGCACCACGGACCTGGCGCTGCTCGCCGGGCTGGTGGCGCTGGCGATCTGGCTGACGGGTTTCCACGGCAGGGGGTTCAGCGATCCGATCCAGCACAGCGCCGGCGAGGACTGGGACTGGCAGCTGACCCTCTACGGCGCCTCGGCCGGTTCCCTGTCCGAGTACCAGCGCTTTCCCACCTGGAATCCGTACACCGCCGGCGGTGTGCCCCTGTGGGCCCATCCCGAGTTCCCCGGCTTCCACCCGGCGTTCGCGCTACCCGTCGTCCTGGGCCCCGAGCGGGGCCTGAAGGTGATGCTGCTGCTCCACCTGGTGCTGGGATGGGCGGGTATGGTGCTACTCGGCCGGCTCCTGGGCTTGCGCAGGCCCTGGGACGCGCTGCCCGTGCTCCTGCTGGCCGGATGTTCGGTCTGGAACTACCGCCTCGTGTGGGGCCACGTGATGGTCCAGGGGTTCGCGTACTTGCCGTGGGTCTGGTGGCTCCTGTTGAGGTCGGACCGGCGGGTGGTGCCGTCCGCGATCGCCGGCGTGCTGCTGGGTCTGCCCCTGCTGCTGGGTGGGCCCCAGGTGTATCTGATCGGTCTACTGACGACCGGGCTGTGGGCCGCGCTGCGCGTGCCGGCCGCCCCGCGGCGGGGGCTGGCGGCGATGGTCGCCATCCTGGCGCCGGCGCTGCTCATCGGTCTCGGACGCTGGATCCCCCTCGCGATGGGAGCCGCGGACGCGGACCGGATGACCCTGGCCGCCGACGCCGGGGCGCTGGGGGCCTACGACGCCTGGTCGCTGGTGAAGACCTGGGCCGGTGCCGCCCCGCTCCAGGGGGAGCACGAGAGCCAGCCGACCTTCCACGGATGGCTGCCGCTGGCGCTCGTGGTCCCCGGCCTCGCCGTCGCGGTGGTGCGGCAGCGGGCGATGGTCGCGGTGCTGTCGGTGGCCCTCCTGCTGTCGCTGGCCAACAACCTCCCCTTCAACCCCTATCGACTCCTGCAGATGCTGCCCGGCATGGACGCCTTCCGCTACCCGGAGCGCTTCGCCCTGGCCTACGCACCCCTGCTCGCCCTGCTGGCTGCTCTGGGGGCCCAGGCCCTGGTGGGGGGGGTCGGGCGCCTGGGTCGCCTGCCGGCCCTGGCGGCGGCCCTGCTCATCGCCCTCGCCGCGGTCTGGCACGGGTGGCGAGCCCTGCCCCCGGAGGCCGATCGATGGGGTCTGCTCTCCGGCACCTATGCGTTGCCGGAGGCGGTGGATCCCCGCGTCGTCCCCTTCCGGCAGGATCCCGACGCCCGCTGGAACTACCACTCGATGCGGGCCAACAGGGGATGTCCCGCGTGCCGCGACGCCCTGGGTCTGGAGCCGCCCGCGGGCCCCTGGGGGAGCGATCTGGCGGAGATTCACGGCGAGGGCCGGCTGCACTCTGCGGTCCTCGAGGGATCCGTCGCGGAGGTCCACCTGACCGCGGTGGGGTCGGCGGAGCTCGTCGTCCGTCAGGCTGCGCGACCGGGCTGGCGGGCGCGCGTGGACGGCGCGGATCGCGCCCTGCAGACCGGCGACGGGTGGATCCGGATGGACCTGGATCCCGGGGAGCACCGGATCCAGCTGGTCTACCGGCCGCCGGGTGCCGCGACGGGGACTCTCGCGCTCGGGGCGGCGGTCCTGGTGCCCCCGATGCTCTGGCTCCTCCAACGGGCGGCGGTTCGGCGCAGGGGCCGCGGACGCGGTTGATCCCGCGCAGCGGGGCCCCTACCCTGACCTTCGCACCATGGACAGCAGGGACAGGCGACGGGTACGCATCGGAAGGCTGGCGATCGCGGGGATCGTCGCGGGCTTCGCGATCCATCGCCTGGCGGTGATCCTCTCCGCGGGGGACTTCCTGTTCCCCATCGAGCCCTGGGAGGCCAAGAACACCCAGGTCGCGTGGGACCTGTACACCGGGCGCTACGGGTCCCCGGGATTCGACCTGCGCGCCTACGTGGCCAACTCGGGATCCGCGCACCACGCGGCCTACTCCACCACCGCCCTGGTCTACCTGCTGCTCTCCAAGATCGCTGGATTCTCCCTGCTCTCGGTGAGGTTGGAGCCGCTGCTGTTCTGGGTGGCGGCCCTGGCCCTGTGGCTGGAGTGCGTGCGCCGCTTCGTCGGCCTGACCGCGGCGGTCCTGGTGGGCCTGGGGCTGGCGCTCGTACCCTCCAACGTCGTGGGCTGGCAGCTGACGTTCTTCGGCTGCCACTCGGAATCCGTGCTGCCCCTGGCCCTGGCGCTGGCGGCCTGGCTGCTGTGGATCGACGGCGGCTTCCGTCGCCGGAGCCTGGGGCTGCTGGCGGGGGCGGCGCTGGGGTACGCGGCCGCCTTCTCCTACCTGCTGTGGCCCCTGATCGGGCTGCTCCCCCTGCTGCTCGTGGTGCCGCCCCGGCCGCGGATCGGGTTCCGCCCCCTGGGCTGGATCGCCCTCGGGGCGCTGGTGGGATTCTGGCCGATCTGGTTGATCCTCGCCCTGAATCCCGGGGCGCTGTTCTCGTTCTCGGTGACCGAGCACGCATCCACGAAGCTGTCGGATCTGGTGGTGGCCCGGGAGCTGGACGGCCCGCTGCTGATGGAGAGCCTGCGGACGGGCCTGCGAGGATTCCCGGACGACTACTGGGTGGCCACCGCGCACCCGGGCCTGCTGTGGGGTGGTGAGCGCTTCGAGGACTGGGCCTGGCGACTGTGCCTCCTCGGACCCCTGGCCCTGCTCCCCGCCGCATGGCACTTCCGCGCACGGGGTGCCGGCCGCCTGGCGCTGCTCGTGGCCCTCGGACCGCTCGTGGGGCTGGCGTTCGTGGCCTACGGCAGCCCGTTCAAGCCGGAGATCCCCCTGCGCTACATGCTCGGGCTGGCCTTCCTCGGCTGGAGCGCACCGGGGCTGGCGGTGGGCCTGGGCATCGGGCTGGTCCGCGAGGCCCGCAGCTACTGGCTGTGGCGGGTCGGCGGCTGGTCCATGATCGTGGTGGGTGCCGTGAGCCTGCTGTGGGTGTCGCTGCCCCGCCTGATCGAGGCCGGCGCGATGGTCGACCTGGACCGCTCCGCGGCCCTGACCGACCACCGCTACGTCGCGTACTACAACCTGGGGATCGGGACCGTGTGGGCCGAGCAGGTCGCCGAGGTCAACGACCTCATCGACGTGCGCAGCGCCGAAGGCGATCCCGCCGCGTTCGCGGCCTTCCAGGCCGGGCTGCTGCACGACCTGCAGCCGACGGGCCTCGGCCTCGCGACCTGGACGCCCCACCCCTACCGCGACGACTCGTTGCTCCAGGGCCTGGCCGAATGGCGCGAGTGGCGCAACCACTCCCCCCACGCCGACGAGGTCCGCCCCGCCGCGGCGGCCCAGAACATCGGATGGGGCGCAGGCATCCGCTCCCGGTGGGACGCAGCGACGGTCGCCCTCGCCCTCGACCGCGCGATGGCGGAGGGCCTGTGGCCCGAGGACCTGGATCCCGCCGAGTTCTGGCGGGGCTACGGCATGGGCTGGGGCCGTGCACATCGGGACCCGGCGCCGGACCTCGCCGGCGTGCCCGAGGCGTTTCGCACAGCCGCGGAGGAGGCCGTCTCCGGCGGTCGCGCCCTGGAGTGCGCACCGGCGGACGCCACCCCCGCTTTCCGATCGGTCCGAGGCCCCGCCACCTGAGCCGCAGCTGCTATACTCCGGGCCTCGAGGAGGAGGGCTGATCCGTGCCACCGAGCGACTCCGGCGACGTGGTGGCCCAGCCGGTCTGGAACGCCGTCCTGGATGCCATCGAACGCTACAACGAGCTGGTGCTCAAGGACGCGGACCTGGACGAGGAGGGGTGCCGCGCCCTGCAGACCCAGCTGATCGACAGCCACGCCGCCTTTGGCGGCCGTGCGCTCTGCACCGTCCTGCGACCGAACTTCATCACCCCCAGCCAGCACAACCTGATGGCCGACGTGTGCACCATCCTGGGGACCGCGGGGCGGAAGGTGCGGGACTGGCTCGTCGCGCACCCGGAACACTGGGAGGCCTGGGGCCTGGGGGAGGAGGAGCGTCGGCTGGCGGCCATCGAGCCGGGATACCAGTACATCTCGATCACCGGGCGCTGGGACGCCTTTCTGACCCGGGGTGAGCTGCACTTCGTCGAGTTCAACGCGGAGGCACCCACCGGCATCGGGTACAACGACGTCCTCATCGACTTCTTCAATCGGCTGCCGGTGATGCGGCAGTTCAACCGTCACTACTGGATCCGGCCCTTCCCCTGCCGCTACCGGCTCAAGGACGCGTTGCTCAACGTCTACCGGGAGTGGGGTGGGCAGCACGACCCGACCATCGCCATCGTGGACTGGACCGACATCCCGACGGTCCACGAGTTCGACATCCTGCGGGATTTCCTGCGGTCCCGGGGCTTCAAGACCCACATCGCCGATCCCCGGGAGCTGGAGTACCGGGGTGGCATCCTCTCCTTCCAGGGGGAGCCGATCCACCTGGTCTACCGCCGGGTGCTGGTCAAGGACTGTGTGGAACGCCCCGACGAGGTCAAGACCCTGGTGCGGGCGGTGCAGGACGGCGCGGTCTGCATGATCAACTCCTTCCGCACCGCCCTGATCCACCGCAAGGCGCTGTTCGCCATGCTCACCGGGGACGGCGCGGAGATCCCCTTCACGGCCGCCGAGCGAGAGGTGATCCAGCGCCATGTGCCCTGGACCCGGCGCGTCCGCGATGGCGTCACGACCCATGACGAGCGCGAGGTGGATCTGGTGGAGCGGATCCGCGAGCGACGGCGCCACCTGGTCCTCAAGCCCAACGACGCGTACGGCGGGCAGGGTGTCTACCTGGGCTGGCAGTGCAGCGACACCGAGTGGGACGACGCCCTGCGGTCGGCGCTCGAGGGAGACTACGTGGTCCAGGAGCGGATCCCGCTCAGCCGCGGCCCCTTCCCGCTGATGGACGGCAGCAAGCGAATCGAGACCCTGCTGATCGACATGGATCCCTTCGTGTTCCGCAACGACCTGGGGGGATTCTTGACCCGCCTGAGCGCGGGGGAGCTGGCCAACGTCACCGCGGGCGGCGGCCAGGTGCCGACCTACGTGATCGAACCCAAGACCTGATCGGAATCGAAGTCAGCGCCGGGTGCGGCGGCGGGCGGCCAGCAGGAGCGCCAGGGCCGCCGGCCAGGGGGCGGTCTCCACGCCGGGGGCGCCGGTGGTGTCGCACTCACAGCCCACACCGAAGTCACCGGTGTCGTCGTCTCCGCTGGTGTCGTCGTCACCACTGGTGTCGTCGTCCCCGGTGTCGTCGTCGGATTCCTGGCAGAGGGGATCGTCCGCGTCGGCCAGACCGTCGCAGTCGTTGTCGAACCCGTCGTCGCAGATCTCGCCCGCGTCCGGGTGGACCAGCGGATCACCGTCGTCGCAATCCTCGCCGCCGCAGAGCTCGGCCAGGTGTCCGTCCCCGTCGGTGTCCACGTCGTCGACGATCCCGTCGCAGTCGTTGTCCACGTGGTCGCAGATCTCCTCGGCGCCCGGGAAGACGTCGGCCAGGTGCTCGTCGCAGTCCCCGTCGCACTCCGACCAGCCGTCGCCGTCCGCGTCCTCCTCGTCGAGGGGCACCGTGTCGTCACAGTCGTTGTCGAAGCCGACGCACAGCTCCTCGGCGCCCGGGA
>CAZITQ010000181.1:17951-19924 GCA_964542165.1 uncultured Rickettsiales bacterium | reverse complement strand
TCATCGGCGGGACCGGCGGGTACTACCACAAGGAGCACCTGATGTCGGGGCTGGTGAGCACCGAGGACTTCGTCGTGATGTGCGAGTCCATGGGCATCCAGACCGGGATCGACATCCCCAAGCTGCTGGACATCGGCCGGCGCTTCGTCGGCGATTTCCTGGACATCGCGCCCCCCGACCGGAGCCAGATGATCGCCAACGTGGCCGGATTCACCGGCATCGCCGCCGAGCGGCTGGCGGTCCTGGGCGACGACCAGAGCGAGCTGGCCGCGATGATCGACGAGGCCGCGGCGTTCGCCATCAAGCCCGACGAGGCCAAGCCCGAGCGAGTGCGCGCCAACGTCGAGATGGCGCTCGAGAGCCTGGCGGGCTACCTCAAGATGCGTCGCTGGGGCTACGCCCGGTCCGAGTCCATCGTGGCCGGCCCCCCGCCGTCGCCGTTCCTCGAGGACATCCTGGAGTAGGGAGAAGGCGTCAGGCTTCAGGCTTCAGGCGTCAGGCGAAGTCGTCTCGCTTTGCTCGACATCGGATCCGGAAGCCGTCCACGGGAACCGGGCGATGCTGCCGCGGGCAGCGAGCAAGAGTTCCCGCCTGACGCCTGACGCCTGACGCCTGACGCCAGATGCCCTCCGTCCTCCTCACCGACGTCACCCTCCGCGAGCACGGTCAGAACGTGCCCGCGCAGGACCTCGTGCACTTCACGCCGCCGGAACGCGCCCGCCTGGCCCTGGCTCTGCGGGACACCGGGTTCCGGCGGCTGGAGGTGCTGTCCTGCGTGCACCCGAGGGTCGCGCCGGCCATGGCCAGGGACCAGCTCGTCGGTGTTCTGGAGGCCCTGGGGCGACCCCGCGGACTGGAGCTGGTGACCCTGGTACCCAACGGGCGGGGCTACGACGCCTTCGCCGATCTCGGACTGGGACCGGGCGGGTACGGTCACACGGTGGGGGTGTTCCACTCGGCCATGGACGCCCACAACCTCGCCAACGTGGGGCGTCCGCTGGCCGACACCGTGGCGATCGTCGAACGGATCGCGCACCGAGCTGCCCTCGACGGGGTGAGGCTGACGGCCTACGTCTCCGCCGCCTTCGGGTTCGTGGACGACGGGGGAGGGCGCCACCCCGTGTCGCTGGCGACCCTGCAGGACCAGGTGCGGCGCCACTTCGACCTGGGTGCGGAGCAGGTAACCCTCAGTGACCTGCAGGGGCTCGCGGATCCGGACGAGACCGCCCGGGTCTGGGACGCGGTGCTGGCGCTGGAGGGCGGCGCGTTCGCCGCCCAGCTCGGCTACCACCCGCACCACGCGGATCCCGGCCGCGCCGTCGACCTGGTCGAGGCCGCCTACCGCGCCGGCGTCCGGTGTTTCGACGCCTCGCTCGCTGCCGCAGGCGGCTGCGTGACCGGCGCACCCGGCAACGCCCCGACCGAGGGCGTCCTGGCCCGACTGGACGCGCTGGGGGCGGACACCGGGATCGATACGACCGCGGTGACGGGACTGGCGCCCGACTGGTTGACCATGGGAAGCTGAACGTCAGCGCCCGCCGGAGCATGTTCCCGTGAAACGCGTTACCCCGCCTCCAAGCCGACTCCTCGCCGCGCTCGTCGCCATGGCCTGGGTGTCCCTGGCGGCTCCGACCGCCACGGCCAACGTGGCCCCGGACCCGAGCTGGGCCATGCACCCCAGCCCCGTGGAGCCCACATCGGTGGAGATGCGCAGCGAGTCCATCCGCGTCGTCCTGGAGCCGGACCAGGCCCGGGTGAAAGGAAGCTACGTCCTGCGCAACCCGGGCGCGGCCACCACCCTCGAGATCGGCTACCCCGACATCGGCGACACCCGGGGCAGCCACGTGCCCGAGGTACACCACGAGTACATCCGAGACTTCGTCGCCCGCGTGGACGGCGAGGACGTGGTCACCGAGCACCGGGTGCTCGGCGAACCGGGACGCTACGTCGTCTGGCGGGGGGGGCCCCCGCCC
>CAZITQ010000181.1:0-17941 GCA_964542165.1 uncultured Rickettsiales bacterium | reverse complement strand
GGCTCCGGGGGCGGGTCGGGGGGGGGGGGGGGCGCGCCCTGCCACTCCGGCGGGGCCCACCCCCGGACGGTGGAGGTGGCCTTCGTCACCGATACCACCGTCAACGCCGATCTGATGCCCCGAGCCTACGCCACCGAGACCCGACCGAAGCTCAAGCGCAAGGACGAACTGCGCAGCTTCTGGTACGTGCTGGAGACCGGCGCGGGCTGGGGGGGCACCATCGGGGAGGCGCGGATCGTGATCGACGCCCGCGGCCACGGGGTGCGGGCGGTGGAGCCGCTGGGGTACGAGTTCTGGGGCAGCACCCTGTCGTGGGTCGTCACGGACTTCGAGCCCGACGCGGACATGGGACCGGTGCTGGTCACCTACGAGCCGGGTGGGCAGACCGACCGCAAGGACCTCAATCCGGGGAAGGACGCCGCCCGGGAGGAATTCGTGCTCGCCAGGCTGCGAAGGGACGCCGGTCGCCCCGGTGCGGACCTGAACGAGATCGCCCGCAAGCTGGCGATCCAGTACCGCAGAGATCCCGACTGGCGGGTGCGCCGCATGGCCCGGGAGAGTTTCCTCGAGCTCTCCCCCCGGTTCCTCGACCACCTGGAACGCCACCCCGACGACGGGGAGGTGATGCACATCCTGGCTGGCCTGGGAGAGTACGGGGTGGATGCGGCCGTCCCGCACCTGCTGGCCCGGTGGATCGACCACCCGGGGGGCCGGCGGGCTCCGGTCACCGACGCCCTGGTGTCGATGGACGACCCACGGACCCAGCCGGTATTCGCCCACCTGGCCCTGGGTTTCGTGGATCCGGGGACCTCGGGCGACTACGACCACCGCCAGGCGATCAAGGCGATCCGCGACCTGGGCGTCTGCGCCGACCCGGGCGTGTCGGCCCTGATCGTCTCGCTGACCCATCCCTCGGTCCACATCCGCTCCGAGGCCCTGGTCGCCCTCGCCGACCTCGCCGACATCACCGACCGCTACTACTGGCCCACCGCCGTGGACGGCCAGTACCCCTTCGAGGAGTGGGAGCGGGCCCAGGGGCGTTGGGCGATCTGGTGGTGGGATCACCGGGAGGAACTCTCGGGCGAGTCTCCCCCCTGACGTGATCGCGATCGGAGTAGAACCCGTCTACTGGAAGGTGATCCGCTTCAACAGATCGATGCTGTCCAGCGCCTGGCCGGAGCCCAGCGCGACGCAGTAGAGGGGATCCGGGGCGACGATCACCGGCAGTCCGGTCTCCTCCCGCAGGAGGAGGTCCAGGTTGGTCAGCAGGGCGCCGCCGCCGGCGAGGATGATGCCCTTGTCGATGATGTCGGCGGCCAGCTCGGGCGGCGTCTTCTCCAGGGTGATCTTGACCGTCTCGACGATGGAGGCGACCGGCTCGGCCAGGGCCTCCATGGTCTCCTCGGAGGTGATGGAGATGGTCTTGGGGATGCCGTGGATCAGGTCGCGCCCCTTGACGTCCATGGTGCGGGACTCGTCCAGGGGGAAGGCGCAGCCGAGGTTGATCTTGATCAACTCGGCCGTGCGCTCGCCGATGAGGAGATTATGCTTGCGACGGATGTAGGCGATGATCGCCTCGTCCATCTTGTCGCCCGCCACGCGGATCGACTTGGAGAACACGATCCCGCCCAGGGAGATGACCCCCACCTCGGTGGTGCCGCCTCCGATGTCCACGATCAGGTTGCCCTGGGGTTCGGTGACGGGCAGGCCGGCACCGATGGCGGCTGCCATCGGCTCCTGGATCATGAACACGTCCCGTGCGCCGGCGGCCTGGGCCGACTCCTTGACCGCTCGCTTCTCCACCTCGGTGATGCCGAAGGGGATGCAGATCACGATCCGGGGGTGCACCAGCGCCCGGCGGTTGTGGGCCTTGCGGATGAAGTACTTGAGCATCGCCTCGGTGACGTCGAAGTCGGCGATCACCCCGTCCTTCATCGGCCGGATGGCCTGGATGTTGCCGGGCGTCCGGCCCAGCATGCCCTTGGCCTCCTGGCCCACGGCCAGGACCCGGTTCTGCCCGCGGGCGTCCTTCTGGACCGCCACGACCGAGGGCTCGTTGAGGACGATGCCCTTGCCCTTGACGTACACCAGCGTGTTGGCGGTGCCAAGGTCGATGGCCAGGTCGGACGAGAAGAAGCCGAACATCCAGTCTAGGAACATGGGGATCCAGCGCTCCGAGGGGGGCTCGTGCCGTCCGCCGACGGCGGTTCGCGCGGGATTCTATCGATGCAGGGTCGGGGGGTAAAGCAGTGATCTCGGAAGAGGGATCAGCCGCCGGGGCCGAAGAGGCCGCGACCGGAACGGACCTTGTTGATCGGCCGGAACCGAGCACCCGTCTTGGCGGCGACGGTTTCGGCGTACCCCTTGAGGTTCTTGTCCGTCGAGTGGTTGATCTCGTACTTCTCGCCGTCCACGGTGATCACCGAGACGGACCAGTAGTGGCCGCCGAGCAGGTGGGACCCGGCGACGTACTCCACCTCCGTGATGTCCTCGAAGGCGATGGGCAGGGTCTCGGGCTCGTCGTCGTACTTGGTCCAGACCAGCACGATCCGGCCGGTCCCCTCGTCGATGGTCACGTTGGCCAGCGACGGCGTCCCCTTGGCGATCTTCAGGCCGCCGATGCCGATGCCCACGATGATCACCAGGAACACCAGCAGTCCGATGATGGTGCGGCGGTGGCCGCGGGTGTCCTCGGGCGCCAGATCGGCGAAGCAGTGCCGGCACTTGGACGCCGAGCTCAGTATCTCCTCCCCGCACTGGGGGCAATCCATCGTCCGAGCCATCGTCCGTCTCCCTACCGGCCGCCGAGGACTCTTCGCGCTCGCGCGGCCGGGATGTTCGTTCGAGCCTCTAGTTCATCGTGCACGGTACGCGGCGATCTCGAAGGGTGTCAATACGGAACCCCTTGATTTCATTGGATATAATCGCCAGTATAGGTTCTTCTTGCATCGTCCTTACAAACCCCCTGCCAGCTTGACACCCCCCCGGGTGACTGGTAGGACATCCTGAAACTTCGCGGGCGCAGGTGTGCCCGTGTGCGCGTTGACGGTTCCACAACCGACTCGAGGGCTAGCTGATGCGGAAGGTATTGCTCGTGGCTCTGGGAGGGGCTCTCGCCAGCCTCTTCCTGCTTCCGGCAACCCAGGCGTGGTCCCAGGCGACTTCCGGTACCATCAAGGGTGAAGTGGTGACGACGGACGACGTCCCGATCGACGGGGCGATCATCCGGATCGAATCACCAGCTCTGATGGGGATCCGGAACGCCTCGTCCAGCGAGGTGGGTCGCTTCCGGTTCCCCGGCTTGCCGGCGGGGCCGTACACCCTGACCTGTGAAAAGGAGGGGTACAAGACGCTGATCCGCCGCGGCCTGGTGGTCGAGACCGGCCGTACGGTCAATCTCAAGCTGGTGATGGATCTGCCGGAGATGGGGGAGACCGTCGAGATCATCGATCGGCGGCCCTCGGTCGACACCGAGCAGACCGAGGTCGGGGACACGATCTCCCACGACTTCCTGGGCGAGCTGCCGACCGGCCGCTCCTACCAGGAGGTGATCCAGTTCCTGCCCGGCGTCACCGGCGGTGCCAACCCCAACGTCCACGGGGCGACCGACAGCTCCAACCAGTACTACGTGGACGGGGTGAACACCACCGACCCGGTGACCAACACCTTCTCGATGAACTTCAACTTCGATGCCATCCAGGACATCCAGGTGGTCACCGGAGCCTTCGACGCCAAGTACGGTCAGGCGCTCGGCGGCATCATCTCGGTGACGACCAAGTCCGGTGGTAACAAGTTCGAAGGCGACTTCTACGCCGAGTACACCACCTCGGCGCTCCAGAGCCACGACCGGTTCGTGTCCGAGGACATCCAGGAGATCGAGGCCGTCGAGCTGTCCGCCAGCCTGGGCGGCCCGATCGTGAAGGACCATCTGTGGTTCTTCATCGCCTACGACCTGTACATCCAGGACTCGCTGAACCTGCCGGCCCTGGACACCGGTCGCGACCTGGCCCGCTTCCCCGTGCTCCCGCGGGCGTGGCGCAGCCACTATCTGTTCGCGAAGCTGTCGTGGCAGATCAGCATGACCAACAAGCTGTCTGTCTCCGCCCAGGCCAACCCGACGATGATCAAGAACTCCGAGCAGAGCATCTACACCCTGCCGGACGCCGAGACCGACTGGGAGCAGGGTGGCTGGTACGTCCAGGGCACCTGGGACTGGACGCCGTCGGCGTACACCGTGCTCAAGGCCCAGGCCTACTACCAGAAGAGCTTCATCCGGATCACACCGGTCCAGTGGCGGGACTGCACCGACTGGGACCCGGACACGCGGCGCTGCGACAACGAGGAGCTCAACCTGACGCCCCACTGGGACGGGTCGGGCAACGCGTTCAACTGGAACTCGAACGGGACCTACTACTGGTCGCGGCGTCACAACTTCACCTTCGACGTGGACTTCGACGCGTACTTCGATCTGCTCGGGACCCACGCCGCCAGCGCGGGTGTCGACGTGGCCTTCGTCTGGCACGACCGGGTGTTCGAGTACGTGAACAAGGACGTCGTGTGGGACGTGGAGCCCGACCACGACGGCGACGGGTTGCCCGACGCCAACGAGGTCAACGACATCCAGAACTACGAGCCCGTCCAGCGGGCCGTGGTCATCAACTCGGATCCCTACCGGCAGACCGGGCACAAGATCGGGGCCTACATCCAGGACATCTGGAAGCCCTGGAGCAACCTGACCCTGCGCCCCGGCGTCCGCTTCGACCAGGGATCGATGAAGAACAACGAGGGCAACACGATCCTCGGGTTCGCCACCTTCTCCCCGCGCATCTTCGCGTCGTGGGACCCGGCCAACGACCGAAAGACCCGCATCCACGGCGGCTACGGCAAGTTCGTGGACAGCGGCTATCTGTACATCGCGTCGTTCGCCAACCGCACCACCTTCGGCGCGGAGTACTACAACTGGGACGACCGCCAGCACCGCTGGAACACCGACGGCTCCCGGGCCGCCACGCCGACGCCGGACCTGATGCACTACGACCTGACCCCGGCGAGCGTGGACGAGTTCAACATCGGGGTGGAGCGGGAGATCCAGAAGGACCTGTCGGCGGACGTGACCTACATCCACCGCGACTTCCACAACACCTTCGAGGACGACGAGGTCAACCTCATCTGGTCCGGCGACGGCATGGACGTCATCGGCGCTCGCACCGGTACCCAGTCCTGGATGTACCGCCTGCGGACGCCCGGGCGCGCGTACCGTCAGTACGATGCGCTCGAGTTCACCCTGTCCAAGAACCTGTCGGACAACCTGCAGTTCACCGGGAGCTACACCTGGTCCCGCACGGTGGGTAACTACGAGGACGGCCCGTTCACCGGCGACATGGATACCGCCTGGCAGGCCTGGTACGAGAATGGCGTGCTGTCCATCGACCGGCCGCACGTCATCAAGATGCAGGGCATCTACGACAACCCGGGCCGGATCAAGATCAGCGAGAAATTCTCGCTCGGCTACGGCTTCGGGTTCGTCTTCTACCTGCGGTCCGGCAGCCCCTTCAACAAGTACTACTACAACAACTTCTTCCAGGGGAACACGGATCTCCGGGACCGCCGCGGCTCCGAGTTCCGGATGCCGGCGACCTCCAACCTGGACCTCCGCGGAACGCTCAAGTTCACGGTGGTCGCGACCCAGATCGACCTGGTCGTGATGGTCGAGAACCTGCTGAACAGCCGCGAGATCGTCGCGGTCGACCAGCGGGCCACCGACGCCGAGGGCAACATCCTGGTCGACGACGACGGCGAGGCCGTGTTCGCCCAACCACTGATTCGCCAATTCCCCAGACAGGTGCGATTCGCCCTGCGGGTCCACTTCTAGGGAGGGCACAGAGATGACGACACTGCATAGTGGAATCCGGTACCTGGCCCTGGTCCCCGCCTTCACCCTGACGCTGGCCGTCGGCTGTCTGGGACAGGAGTCGGGGATCGACGAGCGTCACGTCCTCGGCGTCGCGATCATCCCCCCCACCGAGTACGTCGAGGTGGAGCAGGGTGACGAGTCGGCCAACGACGAGATCGACACCGCCGAGTTCGTGGACTACGTGGCGTACGGTTTCACCACCGTCTACGGCGCCCTGGGCGCCGCGGGCTACGTGATGAACCAGGGGTACACCGGCGACTACGACATCTACCAGTTCACCTCCGGGGTCGAGGGTGACGTCACCTTCGATCTGTCCTGGGATGGGGACGGTAACTACGACCTCTTCCTGTGGGACGCCAACGGCGAGGAGGTCCAGGCCTCCAACGGATCGTCGGGGGACGAGGCCCTGTCGGTCACCGTGGCCGAAGAGGACGAGCTCTTCCTGGTGGTGGTCGGCAAGAGCATCGAGGAGGGCACGGGCGGGCAGTACTCCCTGATCCTGCGCGCCCTGGATCCCATCGAGGCCGGCGACGCGATGGTCGGCGCCTACCTCACCGGCGATCCCGACAACCTGGGCAATCCGGTCAGCGGGACCTCGATCAAGGAGTGGAACGCCGACCCGGAGTTCTTCCGCTACTGGGCGACGTTCGACATGTACATCGTCCAGGAGGTCCAGACCATCGCGGACGTCTACGTCTCCTCCGATATGGAGGACGGCAAGGACAACAACTGCGACGGCGTCACCGACCGCGGCGACTCCAACGAGGACGCGGACGGCGACGGCGCCAAGATCTCCGACGGCGACTGCGACGACAACAACGCCGCCGTGCGGCCCGGATACCCGGACGACCTGGGTGACGGGATCGACGGGGACTGCGACGGCTGGGCCGACAACGGCCTGGACGGCCAGGACCTGGACCAGGACGGCATGTCGGTGTTCGAGGGTGACTGCAACGACGCCGATCCCTCCATCTTCAAGACCCTGCTGCTCGAGGACGAGATGGCCGACGACACCGGCCTGGACATCTTCCCCGACGGCAAGGACAACAACTGCGACGGCGTGATCGACAACGGCGCCACCGGCGACGACGACGACTCCGCGGGCGCGGACGAGTGGCCCACCGACTTCGACTCCGACGGCTACACCATCGAAGACGGCGACTGCAACGACGCGGACGCGACCATCCATCCCTGCGACGAGGACGACGAGTGCCTCGACTACCGGGACGGCAAGGACAACGACTGCGACGCGGACCCGGCGGCCCTGGGCAACGACAACTTCGACGAGAACTTCGAGTGGATCTGCGAGACCGGCGACTGCGACCCCCTGTACCGCGTCTGGGACGGCGATGGGCTGACCTGGGACTACGTGGGCCAGATGATCGAGGACCCGGGCATGAACACCGATGACGACGGCGACGGGTTTGCCGAGAACTGGGGCGACTGCAACGACACCGACGCCAACGTCTTCCCCGGCAACTACGAGCTGGAGACCCGCTTCGCCATCAACATCGACATCGACCAGGTGTGGCTCTACGCCGGGACCTTCAGCTCGTTGAACAGCACCAGCGTCGCCTCCGGCGACATCGTGATGTCGGAGCCCCAGCTGCTGGACCTGTCCGAGGTGGCGGGCAACGTCGTGTGGGGTCTGGACGAGGACTGGAAGGGCAACGGCGGCACCCTGGTGCCCGACGGGCTGCCCGAGGTCGTGCTCGACACCACCATGCCTCCACTGTTCGGCGTCCGCTGCGAGGACACGGAGCCCAACGACTGCGAGTACGGCGCCCTGTCCACCTGGACCGATTGCTACCAGGAGTGCGGCGGGATGATCAGCGCCGGTGGACTCGTGGACAAGATCAGCGGGACGTTCTCGACGATCGTCCAGGACACCTGGGACGGGGACAACGACACCTACTACCTGATCGTCCCCGAGGACGGAAACGTCCACGCCATCCTGGACTGGGAGTCCGAAGGTGGCGACATGGACATGATGTTCTACTGCTACTACGGCGACGACTTCAATCCGTGGAACTGGTACTACTTCATGACCGAGACCGCTGACCTGACCAAGCCGGAAGAGGACATCACCTACTTCCCGCTTCCGGCAGGCACCGAGTGCTTCGCCTGGGTCGTCGGCTACTCCGGCCCCAACGACGAGCCCTACACGCTCAAGCTCTGGATGGAGCCCCAGGAGATCTAGGCTTCCGGGCTCTCACTTCCTCTCTTCCTCTTCTCCTCTCTTCTCCTCTCTTCCCCTTCTTCTCGCCTCCCCCTGCCCTCTCCGTTCCGCTCTCACGCTACAGCCATGCCTGGATGAAAGAAGGGCAGGGGCAGGGCCGGGGTAGACCCCGGGCTGGAGAGAAGAGATCAGGTGCTGGCGAATCGACGGATCAGCGCAGGCAGGAAGTAGGTCAGCATCAGCGGGATCTGGGAGCGCCGGGGGAGCTTTCGGTGCGCCTTGCGCGAGCCCTTGACGATCGTGGCGATGAGCTGCTCGGGGCCGTGATTGGCGTTGGGCCTGAGGCCCAGTCCGCGGGCGAGGGTGTTCAGCTCGGCGGCGCTGAATTTCCGGAGGTCCTCGATGTCGTACTTGGAGATCGGGAGGCCCTCGCGACCGGCTCGCTCCGCCAGGGCCTCGACCACCCGCTCCACCACCTGCTCGACGCGGAAGGGCTCCTCGGGGACGATGTCCAGGTCGATGCAGAAGTTGACGACCTCCTCCTCCTGCACCTCGGCGACGCGCTGCAAGAGCGCCAGCTCGTCGGGGGCGAGGGGGAAGGTCATCGGTTCTCCGTCAACTTGTAGGCACCCAGAGCCATGGTCACCGTGCCGCCCACGATCACCCAGTAGGCGTTGAACGCGATGCCCGCGCCCCACAGCGCCAGACCCGCGGGGAGCATCGGCAGCGCAGCGAGGGCCCACAGCCGGTCCATGGGCCCCGGGGCGGGTTCCGAGTTGCGCGGTCGGTCGTTCGTGCCCACGTTTCCGTTATGCCTTCGGGCGGGACGGTCCCGCCGGTTCCTTCGTTGTTACGATGGTGGTACGACATGTTCCGCACGAATTCAAGGTAGGCGGCGACGAGCGATGATTGGTTGGCTGTTCCGGCTTCTCCTCTTTCGACCCATGGCCACGGTGGTGGTGGCCCTGTTGCCCCCGATCCGCGGACGACGCCCGGCGGTGCTGCGGACGCGAATCTCCGGTCGCCTCCTGGAGGCCCAGCCCCGGCCCCCGCTCCCCTTCGTCCCGACGACGGGCACCCTGGTGGGGGAGAAGGCAGCGCTGCTGAGGGCCGCCGCCGAGTCTCCGCGGGTGATCGGGGTCCGCATCGACCTGGGGCGGCTGGACGCGGGCCTGGCCCGGGTCCAGGAGCTCCGCAGGGCGATCCTGGCGCTGCGTGCCCGGGGAAAACACGTCCACGTCCACCTGGAGGGAGGCGGACTGCGCGAGTACCTGCTGGCCTGCGCGGCGGACCGGATCAGCATGCCCCCCCTGGGGACCCTGGACCTCACCGGGCTCCGGGGCGAGACCACCTATCTGGGGGGATTGATGTCGACCCTGGGCATCCACCCGGACTTCGAGGCGGTGGGGGACTACAAGGCCTTCGCCGAGCGCTTCGTCCGCTCGGGACCCACCCGCGCCGCCCGGGAGAACAGCGAGGCCCTGGTCCAGGACACCTGGGAACAGCTCGTGGGCGCCGTCGCGGCATCGCGGGGTCTGGAACCGGAGCGAGCCGAGTCCCTGCTGGGGAGCGGTCCCCACGGTGCCCGGGAGGCCCGGGACGCGGGGTTGATCGACCACGCGCTGTACCCGGATCGGGTGCGCCGGTCCATGCGCAAGGAGCTGGGCAAGCACCGGGTGATCAAGGCGGGGCGTTTCTGGTCGCGCACCCTGCGGATCCGGCGTTGGCAGCGGCGGGGATGGCGCCGGCCGATGGTGGGAGTGCTGCCCGCGGTAGGCCAGATCATGCCGGGCGCGGTCCGCAACGCCACCGGCAACGTGATCGCCGCCCGCACGACCATTCGCCAGCTGGATGCCCTGCGAAAAGACCGGGACGTGGCCGCGGTGGTGCTGCGAATCGACAGTCCCGGGGGGTCCGCCGAGGCCAGCGACCTGATCTGGCGTGCCGTACGGCGGCTGGCCAAGAACAAGCCCGTGGTCGCCTCCATGGGGGACGTCGCCGCCAGCGGCGGCTACTACATCGCCATGGCAGCCGACGCCGTGCTCGCCGAGCCCGGGACCCTGACCGGTTCCATCGGCGTGGTGGCGGGCAAGATCAACCTCTCGGGGCTCTACGACAAGCTGGGCATCCAGCGGGACGTGATCTCGGTGGGGGAGCACAGCGGCTTCTACGCCACCACCACCGACTTCACCGAGGCCGAGCGTGCGCGACTGCACGCGCGGATGGAGGAGTTCTACCGGGAGTTCGTGAAGAAGGCCGCGAGGGGGCGGGGGGTGGAGGCCGACGAGCTGGAGCGCCACGCCCGAGGTCGGGTCTGGACCGGCCGCCAGGCCCTGGAGCGGGACCTGATCGACGGTCTGGGGGGTCTGCACGACGCCGCCGCGATGGCCTCGGATCTCGCGGGGTACGACCGCCCGCTGCGTATGGGGGTGGTGGCCGGCGCGCCCATGCCCCTGTGGTGGCCCGGCCGCTGGCTCGGCAGCGCCCGCGCCTGGCTCACCCACCGCGTGCCCGCCCTGGAGTGGCTCGACCTCCCCGAGCTCCGCACCGGAGGTCTTCTGGCACGGCTGCCGGTCGATATCCGGATCTTCTAGGCGTCAGGCGTCTGAAGTCTGAAGCGAAGCTCAGTACCACAGCGTGTTGCGGTACAGGTAGAAGGGGTAGTCCACGTCGAGGATGGTCTCCTCGTCGTCCTCGGGGACCAGGGTGACGTTGCGGGTCTGGCCGGTCATCAGCTCGTGGATCCGGATCGGGCTGCGGTCCGCGTCCTGAGCCGGGCTCGCCGACCGGTCCCACAGCAGCACCTGGAGCCCGTCGTGGCTCCACTGGGCCAGACCGGGCTCGCCCCCGGTGCCCAGTCGCGCTGCGTCGTCCGAGTCCACGTCGTACAGCACCAGCTCGGTCTCGTTGATGCCATTGGCGGCGTCCACCAGGCTGTAGTCGAGCATCAGCTGGTCCCCGGTGGGACTCCAGCGCGGGTTGCTCAGCCGGCGCCCTTCCAGCAGCTGCTCCTCGAGGTCGCGGGTCTCGATGTCCCATCCCTCCACCGGGTCGCGCACGGCGATGCACAGCTGGGTGCGATCTTCTTCGGGGGCGAGGTCGTAGCGCAGGAACGCCAGCCGGTCTCCCTCGTCCGCGGACCGCTCCCAGCGTGGGGAGCGGAAGTCCCAGGCCTCCATCCCCGCGGTGATGACCTCCCAGGCGCCGGTACCGTAGTCGTAGATCGCGATGTCGGTCCGGTTGGCCTCGTGGTCGTAGACCTCCGCGACCAGGTAGTCCCGGCTGTGCGGGGCGACCGAGGGCTCACGGGCGTCACCCTCGAGTCCCGCGGTCAGCAAGGTGACGTCGCCGTCCGGGAGGGGAACCTCCCAGATGGAGGCGGCGCCGCTGGTGGGCTCCAGGCCGGTCACCAGCGCCACGGCGTCCGACGGTCCGCGGCCCTGGTAGTGCAGCTGGGTGACCCCGAGGGGACCGAGCTGGTCGTTGACCACCGCCTGCGACAGGTCGTCGATCTCCGTATCCATCACCTGCAGCGTGGAGGTACCCAGCTCCGGATCGACGACGGTCAGCAGCAGGTAGGCCCCCGTGGGATCGAAGTCCACCTGTTCCAGCCCCGGGATCGACGGGCTGGTGCGCAGCGGGAGGTACTCGATGGCCAGCGAGACCCGCGCCGCCGGGGGATCCGTGGGCACCTGGGGTACGGTGACGAAGGCGATCTGGGTGCCGTCCCGGTTGGGCACGCCGTAGGGCGCGGACGCCGAGAGCAACGACCCCGGGTAGTAGGTGTCCTCGTCGTCCTCTCCCTGGGGCCACTCGGCGAGCTGATTGGCCGGGGTCAGGTTGAGCATCTGGGAGGGATCGCTGGCGTCCACCAGGTAGACGTTCTCGGTGAAGTCCACGTCGGTGCCCACGAACACGATTCCGTCGGCGGTGGAGCCCGGGAAGGGGCCCAGCTCGTCGTCGTCGTACGAGCCGCTCATCTCGTATTCGGCGCAGCCCGCCGACAGCAGCAGGGCGGCGAGGGCGAGGGCGGCGGCGGAGTGTCTGCGTGTCATCGCACCGTGAGTATAGCAAGCGCCGTACCAACCTCTGGTGCGGGGGAACGCCCCCGGGCACGGGTCGGCTCTCAGAAGGAGGTCCCCAGGTCCAGGTAGAACGAGTCCTCGCCGAACTTGATGCCGCGTTTTCCGATGCCCGAGTGGTAGCCGAAGCGCACGTTGAGCATGCCGTTCCAGAACGGGATCAGCTGCACGGTGACCTCCAGGGCCATGCCGGGACGCAGCCCGTTGATCCACGAGAGCACGGCCTCGCCCAGCGACGCGTCGCCAGCCGCGATCGCCGCGGGCGTGGGATGGTCGCCCTCCCGCCAGGCCTGCCCCACGTCGAAGCCCACCGCCATGTGCACGCCGCGGAAGTACAGGGGCAGGGCGCTCACACCCCGCTGCACGAAGACCAGCGGGAACCGGTACTCCGCGGACAGCAGGGCGACCCGGTCCCCCGAGTACGCTCCGGAGCTGTACCCCCGCAGCGGGTAGCCGTTGCTCGGCGAGCCCAGATACGACCCCTGGGGGAAGGCGCCGCCGAGGCGGAAGGAGCCGTCTTCGAGGGGCTGTCCGAGGGTGGTGCCCCCCGCCCCGCGCAGCGCGAGTACGTGGTTGCGCCACCACGGCATGGACAGGTAGGCCCGCACCTCGCCGGAGACCACGGTCCGGGACTGCACGATGGGCTCCCCGGTCCAGTCCCGCGCCGCCGCTCCGAGCCAGGGGTAGTACAGCTGGGCCCGTACCGCTCCCTGGAAGCCCGATTCGCGACTCACCGAGAAGCGGTAGCCCCTCGTCTGCGAGAACGAGTAGCCGAACTCCAGGTTGGAGTAGCTGCCCACACCGGGCAACAGGGGCAGGTAGGCCTCCTGCGGGATCTCGGAGAGCGGCCGGTGGTAGTCGAACTCGTAGCGGGCCCAGACGCCGTGCCTGGCGTGCAGGGGGAGGCTGACTCGCAGGTAGGCCCGGTCGCGACGTTCCATGTACACGTCGTCGCCCAGGGTGATGCCGTCCAGACCCGCCCCCCCCGGGGAGGGCTGGTGGTCGTGGTCGAGCCACATCCGCCCCCGGCTGAGGCTGTAGTTGTAGTAGCCGATCTTGATGTCGGGTCGCAGGGCGGTCAGCTCGTAGTAGGCCGACCAGGACAGGTAGCGGTGGCTGGTGCGGAACGAGGCCTCGGCGCCCCACTCGTGCATCCTGAGGATGTCGCGCCCGCCGGTCCGTCCTCCCAGCGTCCAGTCGGCCCACGACGGGTCGTCGTGCTTTTCGACGATCGGCTTCCAGTACTGGGGCGCCAGCGAGGGCAGGGGGTTGTAGCGCTTCGAGGGCAGCGGCGCCTCCTGGGCCGGGGGCCAGGGGAGGGCGGTCGCGGGGGGGGGAGGTGCGTCCTCGGTGACTCGACGCCAGCCATCGGGGCGATAGGGCGTCCGGCGGATGTCGGTGCCGCGGCTGGTGTAGCCCTCGTAGATCAACCACTGGCTGTCGGGGGTGACCGCGGGGTGGAAGGCCCCGTCCAGCACCTCGGTGACCTGCCACAGGGTCGCGTCGGCGAGCCGGAAGGCGAAGATGTTGTAGACGCCGGTGCGGTCACTGGCGAACAGCAGGTACTCGCCGTCCGGGGACCAGGTGGGCTCGTTGTCCACGGCCCGGTCCCAGGTCAGCGTCCGCTCCAGGGAGCCGTCTTCGTCGTAGAGGTGGATGTCGCGGTACCCACCCGTGGTCCAGGTGCTGACCGCGATCCGGGTCCCGTCCGGGGACCAGGCGGGATCCGAGAACTGGGTGTAGTCGTCGGTGGCCGTGATCCGGCGCAGCCCATCGGCCTCGGTCCAGATGGCCAGATCGTTGTTGGCCAGGCCGTTGACCACGCACACCAGGCGGTCGCCGTCGGGGTGCAGGTCCGGGTCCCGGGCCCGCGCTCCCCGGGTGAGCCGCTCCCTGCGCCAGGGGCGCTCGCGATCCAGACGGAGCCGGTAGAGGTCGTAGAAGTCGTAGTACAGGCCATGGGGCCGCATGGCGGCGTAGTAGATCGTCTGGCCGTCTTCGCTGACGCTCAGCCCCTGGGGATTCCAGTTGCGCGACAGCACCTGGGGATCGCCGCCGTCGGGCCGCATCCGGCGGATGGACGACGGACCCCGGTAGAACCTGTGGGGGTGGACGATCCACTCCCCGTCCGGGGTCACCACCGGCCGGGCTGCGAAGTCGGGAAGCGGGGTCAGACTCTCGTAATCGGTCAGCCCCTTGGACATCAGCTCCAGCTGTTGCCCACGGTACCGCTCCTCCAGGTCGGCCTCCCACTCCTTCCACAGGGTCGCGAACGGCTTGCCGAACACCTGCTTGGCGGGCAGCACGAAGGGAATGACCTGGGCCGCTGACCGGTGGCTCATCTCGGTCCAGATGTCGGCCCCGTACTGCTGGGCCACCCAGGCGTGGAAGCGGCCGCCCCAGATGTACCGCAGGTAGCCGCCGGGCCAGTCGTCCACGTACCCGTCGGCCTGTCCCAGGTCCGGGAAGCGGTGCTCGAGTACCGACATCCGCACGAGCATGTCGGCCCAGGCGGAGCGGTTGCGTCCGCCGCCGGTGAACCTGGACTCGTCGTAGACCGCGAAGCCCTCGATCATCCATCCCGGGAGCAGCCGGTTGGGCTTCACCCAGCCGCCGAACATGGCCCGCCAGACCCGGTTGATCCCCTCGGTCGTGTCGATGTGCAGGATGTGGGTGTACTCGTGGACGAAGATCGCCCACAGCCAGTCGTCGTACCCCTGCAGGGACTCCCGCGCCATGGGGGCCGTGGCGTACAGCACCACCGCCGGGTAGGGCTGGGAGACGGCGTACCCGTTGGCGTCGTCGGTGGAGTCGACGATGACCACGTCCATCCGCTCGCGGTGCAGCTCGCGGTCCAGCTCGACGGTCAGCAGGGCGTGGACCTCCTCGAAGACCCGGGCGCCCTTGTACGCCAGCAGGGTCTCGCCCTGGTGGTAGTGGATGTTGAAGTGGGGGGTCTGCAGCGTCCTCCAGCGCAGGCTCGGGTCGTACGCGCCCGCCAGACCCGGGAGGGCCAGGACCGTGGTCAGCGCCAGCAGCGCGGGGATCGGGGTGGATCGGGGCAAGCCTGCGTTCCTGTCGATTCGCCTAGTCTGCGGACGATCGGTCCTCGTTGCCAGGGTTCACCCGCGCACGGTCCAGCCAGCCCTCCAGGATGATCTGCGCGGCCACCGAGTCGATGATGCCCCGCTGGGCCCGGCTGTCCAGCCCCCGCTCCCGGAGTCTCTCCTCGGCCTCGACGGTGGTGTATGCCTCGTCTGCGTATTCGATCCGCAGTCCCGGTCGCAGCGCTGCGAGCTTGCTGCCGAAGAACCGCGCGTCCTTGGCGATGCGCCCCTCGGATCCGTCCTCCCGCACCGGGATGCCGACCACCACGACGCCGATCCCCCGCTCGTCGATTCGAGCGAGCAGGTGATCCAGATCGGCCCGCGCCGAGGTGCGATGGAGGACGTCCAGGGGGAAGGCGAGGATCCGCTCGGCGTCGCTGGCCGCGACGCCGATGCGCCGCTTGCCCATGTCCAGCGCCAGGACCGCGGTCGCCGGCGCCTCGGGATCAGAAGTAATAGTGCACCCCCACCGCGGCGAAGGATCCGCTTGCGGTGGACACGTCCAGGCCGGTCTTCGGAGCGATCCCCACGTCGATGTTCACCCCGAACTCGGTTGAGAAGCCCAGGTTCTCGAGCCCGAAGAAGAAGAACTCCACCCCCACCACCGGTTGGGCCCGGATCGCCCTCGAGCCGTCGTCGAACCCCGCGTAGCCCGCGCCGCCGCCGGCGTACACGTTGAGGTTGTCCTCGGCGATGAAGGTGAACAGCATCCGGAAGCCGGCGAAGAACTGATCGTTGTTCGCCCGCGCGTTGAACAGGGCGATCCCGGCGATCCCCTGGATCGCGATGTTCACCGTCGGCTCCTTGGCCGGGAAGGTGTACTTGATCGACGCTCCGGTGACCGGACTGAGCTGGTTGTTGAAACCGAAGGCGAAGCGCCCCCGTAGGTCCTTGGCGTCGGCCGGCAGCGCGGCCAGGGTCAGGGCGAACAGGGCGGGCAACCACAGCAGATGTCTCGACGGCATGATGGTCCTTGGTAGCGCGGTTCGGGGGGTGTAGTCAATGGAGGGTCGACTCCCGTTGACACCCCCTGGCGTACCTGACAGAACCGAGGGTCCCGCAACCCCCCGGCGGCCAGGACCGAACCCATGAGCGAACAGCCCTTCGTCCACCTGCACCTGCACTCCCAGTATTCGCTGCTCCAGTCGCTGATCAAGTTCGGGCCGCTCGCGGACCGGGTGGCGGCCCTGGGCATGGAGGCGGTGGCCATCACCGACCAGACCAACATGTACGGGGCGGTGGAGTTCCAGGCGGTCGCGCGCAAGGCGGGCATCCGGCCGATCTTCGGTGCCGAGGTCTACCTGACCCCCTTCGGCCGCACCCAGCGCCAGGGCAAGCGCCGGGACAACTACCATCTACAGCTGCTGATCGAGGACGAGGTCGGCTACCGCAATCTCTGCACCCTGCTGACGCGGGGGTACTTCGAGGGCTTCTACCACGTCCCCCGGATCGACCGGGAGCTGCTGGCCGAGCACTCCGACGGTCTGATCGCCATCAGCAGCAACATGCGCGGTGAGATCGCCACCCTCCTGCAGCGGGGTCAGCGGGACGAGGCCCTCGACGCCGGTCGCTTCCTGGCCACGACCTTCGGGGACGCCCGGGTCTATCTGGAGCTCCAGGACCTGGGCTGGGACGGCCAGCGGGACTGCAACGCCGGCATGCGTGAGGTGGCCGGCGAGCTGGGCCTGCCCACGGTGGCCAGCAACCACGTGCACTACCTCGAGCAGGCCGACGCCTACCCCCACGAGGCCCTGCTGTGCCTGGGCGGCCAGCAGACCCTGAACGACGTGGGTCGCTTCCGCTTCCCCAGCGACCAGTTCTACCTCAAGAGCCCCGCGCAGATGTGGGCCCTGTTCCCCGACGACGAGGAGGCCCTGCGCAACACCGCGGTCATCGCCGAGCGCTGTGACTTCGCGTTCCCGGACAAGCCCACCTACCACTTCCCCGTCCGACCGGGCACCGAGGGCCAGGATCCGGCCCAGGAGCTGGCGCGCATCGCCCGCGAGGGGCTGGAGATGCGGCTGGTGGGCGTGCGTGAGCGCGTGGGTGACGAGAAGTTCGCCGAGCTCGTGCCGGTCTATCAGGAGCGCCTCGAGGAGGAGCTGGGCATCATCGAGGGGATGGGCTTCGCGTCCTACTTCCTCATCGTCCACGACTTCGTGGCCTACTCCAAGGAGAATGACATCCCCGTGGGCCCCGGCCGGGGCTCCGGCGCCGGCTCCCTGGTGCTGTACAGCCTGCGCATCACCGAGATCGACCCCATCCGGTTCGACCTGCTGTTCGAGCGCTTCCTCAACCCCGAGCGGATCTCGATGCCGGACGTGGACATCGATTTCTGCCAGGACCGGCGCGAGGAGGTGATCCGCTACGTGAACGAGGCCTACGGCGGCCGCGACCGGGTCTGCCAGATCATCACCTTCGGCAAGATGCTGGCCAAGGCGGTGATCCGGGACGTGGGCCGGGTGATGGGGCTGACCTACGGCGAAGTGGACCGGATCGCCAAGCTGATCCCCGACCAGCTGGGGATCACCCTGTCCGAGGCCATCGGCGTCGAACCCAAGCTGCGCGAGGCGGCTCGCCAGGATCCGCGCGTGGACAAGCTGCTGGCCATCGCCCAGCGGCTGGAGGGCAACTGCCGGCACGCGGGTGTCCACGCCGC
>CAZITQ010000180.1:5594-20078 GCA_964542165.1 uncultured Rickettsiales bacterium | reverse complement strand
CCACGCCCCCCCGCCCCCGCTGCCCCAGCCCCGGGGGGTTTTAGAACCGGGCCAACCCGGCGGCCGCCCGGGCGAGGCCCCCCCCCCCCCGCCCCATGGCGGCGGCGCCGATCCCCATGATGTCCCCCTGGTTGGCCCACGCGGGGGTGGCGGCCAGCACGAGGCCCGCGAGAATCACGCTCGATATCGTTCCCCTCAATGGCCCGCCCCTTCCGGCTTCCTGGACACCCCGAAGCGGCTCACGAGGCACCGCGCCAGCGCCGCGGTGTCGAGGCCCGGTTCCCCGGCCAGCAGCTGGGCCGAGAGCCCGGTGAGGTGGGCGGCGGCCAGGCTGTTGCCGCCGAAGTTCCCCTTGCCCCGGGTCGGCGCCTGTCGGGCGTCCCGGTGGGCGCCGAAGCGCCACAGGGGGCGCCACTCCCCGCTGGGCAACCTGCCCTCCACCTCGACGGGACGGCAGCGGGCCGGTGGGCACGAGTCGTCGGCCACCGCGGAGATCACCGTGTCCAGGTCCGCGGGCCACCCCCGCCCGCTGGGTGGAGCGGCGGCGATCACGATCGAACCGGTCTGCCGGGCGGCCTCCACGGCCATGGACAGGTACCGGCCGCCGGAGGCGGAGCGGGTCCCGAGAGAGAGGTTGATCAGGTGGGCCCCGCGGCGGGCCGCCTCGGTGATGGCGAATCCCAGCGACCGGTAGTCGGAGCGCAGCCGGTGGTCGAGCACCCGGAATGCCAGCAGAGGGCCCTGGATGCCGTGACGCAGGATGGCCGCCGCCACCGCGGTGCCGTGGCCGTTGCGGTCGTCGAATCCCGCCTCGAGCCAGACCCGATCCCCACGGCTGCGGACATCGAAACCGTCGATGCGGGCGTCGCGAACGTGGGGGTGGCGGGGGTTGATCCCGCTGTCGATGATGGCCACACGGACGCCCGTCCCACTCACGGCGACCCATGATAGCTCGTTCCCACCCGTGGGGTAGAGAATGGACGGGATCAGCGGTCGAGCCACTCCCGGAAGGGGCCTTCGCACCGGGCCAGCTCCCCCGGCTCCCCGGTCTGGACCACCCTGCCGCGGTCCAGGACGACGACCCGGTCCGCCCTGCGGGCCATGGCGGGGCGGTGACTGATCAGCACGCAGGTGCAGCGACCCGAAAGCCGGTCCAGGAGCGCGTTGACGGCATCTTCGGCCCGCCAGTCCAGGGCGGACGTGACCTCGTCCAGGACCAAGATCGTGGGCTGTCTCAGCAGGGCATGGGCCAGTCCGAGTCGCTGCCGTTGCCCCTCGCTGAGGCGGCTGCCCCGCTGACCCAGGTGGGAGTCCAGTCCCCGGCGCTCCCGGCGCAGGTCCTCTCCCAGCCCCACCCGATCGAGGGCCTCCCACAACTCGTCGTCCCCCAGGGCCTCGAGCCCGTACAGCAGATTCTCCCGCAGCGTACCGGTCCAGACCGTGGGGCGTTGGGACACCAGGGCCATCCGCGGGAGGAGCTGGGCGGGGTCCAACCGGGTCAGATCCGCGCCGTCCACGCGGATCTGGCCCTCGGCCGGCCGGCGCAACCCCAGTAGGAGGTCCACCAGCGTGGTCTTGCCCGCGCCCGAGGGACCGACCACCGCCAGCCGTTCACCCGGTGCGACCTGGAAGGAGACCGCCTCCAGCGCGGTCCCACCCCCCCGGTGGGCGAAGGAGACCCGGTCGAAGACCAGCTCGCCCTCCAGGGAATCCACCGGGACCGTGGGTCGTCTGTGGGGCAGGGGGCGGTCGAGGAGATCGAAGACGCGCTGCAGCGACGCCCTCGCTCGATAGAGGTTCATGGCGGTGGCCGCCAGCCCCTGGACCGGCCGGAAGAGCCGCGCCTGCACCAGGGAGAACGCCACCAGATCGCCCACGCTCAGATCGCCCTGACGGACCATCGCCGCGCCGGCCAGCAGCACGGCGAGTCCCGCAACCACCAGCATCAGTTGTCCACCCACACCGTAGAAGGCCGCGGTCCGCTGGAACCGCAGTACCGCGCCGATCAGCCTGCGGTTCTCGCCCCGGAAGCGCTGGACCTCCAGCTCCTGAGTGCCGGCGGCTCGCACGGCCCGACCGGAGCTCAGGGATTCGACCATCCGGCTGCCCAGATCGGCGTTGCGTTCGCGGACCGCCATGGCCTGGCGCTGGATCCAGGGCCGGAACAGCCGCACCAGCACCAGCCCCGGCAGCGCGCAGCCCAGGGCGACGAGCAGCAGGGTCGGGGAGATCCAGACCAGCAGGGCGGTCGCCCCGAGGAGGGTCAGGGCTGCGCCCGTCAACGGGGCCACGGTGGCGGTCGCTACCTGCTGCACCTCGTTGAGATCGCCGCCGAGCCGGGCCAGCAGGTCCCCCAGCCGGGTCTCCTCGATCCGTTCCAGGTCCAGGCGCTGGAGGTGACCGAACAGGCTCGTTCGCAGGTCCATCAACACACGGGCCGCCAGCTCGACCTGACGGAAGCCCGCCAGGGCGGACAGCGCGGCGCCCGCTGCCGCGGTCAGGGCAATCCCGGCGGCCAGCCAGGGGAGGAGCTCCCAGCGGCCGTCGCCGAACACCTCGTCGAAGACCAGGCGTACCAGGAGGGGGTAGACCAGCGAAAGCAGGGTGCCGACGAGCATCAGGCCCAGCACCGCGGCCTGGGCCCGGCTGTGGGGCCGGAGCCAGCCCAGGGCCCGCAGGGCGATGCGCAGGGTCGAGACCCGGGGGGTGGGCGGCGTCTCGCTCATTCCTTCGGCCTGACCTCTGGATAGTAGCAGTGCAGGCCGCTGCGGCAGCCGTCGGGGTCGCCCCGGAGCGCCAGGGCACGCTTCTTGGCCTCGGCCTCGCCGGCGCTGTGCAGGGCGTCGAGGACATGCCGCACCATCTGGACCGACCGGACCTTGCGGTAGGGGTGGGCCTCACGGCCGACCACCTTGACCGTGCTCACACGTCGCTCCGAGAGCTCGGGCAACGCGCAGAGCCCGCAGGGCCCCAGCGGCAAGCCGGTCTCGGTGTAACCACCGGTGGCCAGCGCCTCCAGGTGCTCGCCGTGGCGGCGCAACGCGGCTCGCTCCGCGTCGCTACCGTCACCGCCTCGGGGGGCCCACGGTCCCAGGCAGTAGGGCGCGGACCACCCGGGGAGCTGGTGGGCGGTGTGGCAACAGCTCTCGTCGAAGGCGCAGGCATCGGAGTAGACGAAGGCCTCGTAGAGGTACTCGTCGTCCGCGAGCTGGATTCCGTGGATCTCCTCCAGGCTCAGCTGACGCCCGAGGATGAAGCGTTCGACGCCCAGACTCCCGAAGAACCCCACGCTCTCGCGGTTGCGGACCCCGCAGAGGCTGGAGGCGACCAGGGTGGTCTTGGGGTGACGTCGGCGCAGCGTGCGGATGAGGGCCGGCGTTCCCACGATCAGCGCGTCCACCCCCGCGTCGACCGCGTCCGCCGCGAGCCGGAGGACCGCCTCCTCCTGCTGCGGGGCGTAGTAGGTCGAGTTGAGGGTCAGCGAGACCGTGGCGCCGCTGTCATGGGCACCCTCGCACACCGCGTCCAGTGCCTCGAGCGAGCCCAGATTGCCCGGTCCCGGCCCCCGCCGGTTGGGCCATCCACCGGCGAGGCCCCACCGTCCGGCCCACCCCCGGTCGTAGACCCCGCAGTACAGCTCGTCCGCGCCCGCCCGGCACAGGGGTTCGACCTCGGAAGGATCGCTGCACGGTGCGGCAATCTTCACGGCTTGATCCCCCGCGCGAGCACGATCCGATCGGGGCCGTCCGGGCGGTCGGCCCAGGCGATCGCGCGGCGCCGAGAGGCCGGATCCAGCTCCACGAGGTCGCACCTCCCCCGCCTCATCCGGCGGGGCGCGACCCCGTCCCCGGGCGAATCCAGGTCGAACTCCCGCCGTTCGCAGGGCCGTTCGCATCCGCTGCCGGCGGGTCGGTCCACCTCCCCTCCGGGAGAGCGGTGAACGCAGGTCCGGCCGCAGGCCACCAGCACGCGAGGGAGGTGGAGGGAGAGGTCGAAACCGGTTCGGGACCAGGCCTGGGTGTCCAGGCCGTGCAGCGGCCAGTCCAGCTCCACGCGCTCGACCCCCAGATCCCGGGCCAGCGCCTGCCACGAAGGGCTGGTCGCCGCGCCCAGGCTCCACGTCGGGGGCCGTGTTCCCAGCCGCTCCGGGTCGGCTTCGACCACCCTCGGATCCTTGAACTGATGGTTCAGTAATCTCCCTGCAACCATTCGTATGTTCTCTAGATTACCGTAGGTACTCAGGACTCCCCAGTCGTTGGCCACCAGGTCGAATGTGATCTCCCGGTCGGTCAGGGTTTCCACGAGCCGACGGACCTTGGCGAGGGAGACATCCGAACACGGGGGCGTGGCCAGCTCGAGCCCGCCCCCCCCCTCCCGGGCCTCCCTGGCCGTGGCCAGGAGATCGCCTACCTCGGGCAGCAGCGCGCCGCAGGTGGACGAACCCACCCGGAGGTGGGTCACGGGGCGGTCCCCGCCGAGCCACGGGGGCACGGCTCGAGCCCCGTCGCCGCGGACCGTGAGAGCAGCGAGAGGACCGGGGGAGGGGGGGGCGCCCAAGGCTGCCTCAGGGCTGGATCGAGACGGTGTAGGGGGAGATGTCCGCCAGTTCGATCACCCGCAGCGGGCGTCCCTGCGGGTCGGCGACCAGCAGCCCGCCGCTGCCTCGCTCGGGGTCGAAGGTGGGCGTGGCGAGGACCACGAACCGGCCGTCGGGGGAGACCGCCACCAGGCTGTACTCGTGTCCCAGGGACCGCCACTCGGGGGTGGGATCGTCCCGGGTGACCCTGGCCAGCCGGCCGAGGGAGGCCACCAGGATCGTCTCACCATCGGCCGCATAGGCGACCGAGCGGGCCCGGTGCCCGGAACCCAGATCCTCGATCCGCAGGGGGGCATCCGCCGTGGCCTCGCCGGCCAGGATCCGGATCAGGGAGGCGCCGTCACCCCCGTTGCGGAGCACCAGGGCCTCGTCGCCGTCGGGGGAGAGTTCCAGGTCGGTGCACATCACCGGGGAGGTGTCCGGGAGGTCCGGGGCCAGATCGACCTCACCGTCGGGGACGAGATCCCCGGCACCGGCGGGCACCCGGAACACGCTCAACCGCGACTCCTTGGAGTCCAGGACCAGGGCGCGCGAACCGTCGGGGACGAACCGCACCCAGAGGGGAGATCCGTGGACCTCCACCGCACCCAGGGGGGTGCCGCTGCTGCGCTCGTAGACCTGCAGGGTCACGGTGGACGGGATCCCCCGCTGCCGGTCGGTCAGTCCCTCTCCCGCGGACTCGAGGTGGAGCGCCACCAGGCGATCCGCCTCCCTCGCGGTGTCGACCGAAGCGGTGGGCCGTTCGCTGAGCTGCTGCTGGACGGTCAGCGAGGCGGTCTCGACCCGGAACAGCCCGCCCATGGACGCCACGAAGCCGTGTTCGCCGTCGGCGTCGAAGCGGATCTCGCGGACCACCTGGTCTTCGGCCACGGTGAGGCGACCGACCACGTCGCCGCGGTCCAGGTCGATCACCCGGATGGAGGTGGAGGCGACCCAGGCGTGGTCCGCGGCGGCAGGCCTCGCGCCGGCCCACAGCACGAGCGACGCGACAGCGAGGCAGGGGAGGAGACGGGGCATGGCTCGCTAGTGATCGGGGATCGTGCAGAGGTTGCGCCAGTCCAGGTTGATGTTGGAGCAGGCGCCGAGCCAGTCGGGGTACATGTACATGTCGGGCACCTGCCCGGTCCAGTAACAGGTGGCCCAGCACATCTCCAGGTCGTGCTTCCAGGGGCAGGGGTCGGGATCGCCGAACTCGCCCACCTCCCAGCCGGGCGCGAACACCGACGAGCACTCGCTGAAGGCGTAGCCCTCCACGTCCTGACGCAGGCGCCGGGCCAGCAGGTGCGCCTTGCGGTTCAGCGGTCGGATGCGGTCGCTCATACCGGCCTCCGGGGACCTACTCTACAGGGCACGCGGGCAGGGGATCGATACATTCCGCGAGGAACGCCGGTCGCCGCAGGAACAGCTCGGCGTAGAGGGCCAATCCAGTACGCATCCATCGTCGCAACCCGCCGCATACGGGGAGGGGGTCAGCGCCGCGGGAGCGGGGCCCGTTCCCGGCACACAGGTGGTGGGCGTGGTGGCAGCATCCGCCGCAGAGGTAGCGGGCCCAGCAGTGGGAGCACGCGGGCCGGGCGTCGAGGGAGAGGGCGTCGATCCGGGACTGGCGTCCGGGGGCGAAACCCGCGTCGATGTGGCCGAAGCGGTGTTCGGGTTCGCCGATCAGGCGGTGGCAGGTGTACAGCGCGCCGTCCGCGTCCACCGACAGCAACCTCAACCCGGCGCCGCAGGGGTGGTCCCGGTTGGCGCCCCGGTGCACGGTCCTGAGCAGACCGTCCAGGTTGGTGAAGCCCAGGTGGCGGCCTGCCAGCGCCTCCTCCCGGTACCAAGCCGCCAGCGATTGCATGCCCTCCCACAGGGCGTCCAGCGCCGGGCCCTCGAGGGCCAGCGGGTGGCCGGGGGGGAGGTCCGCCGTGGCGATCCCCACCCGGGCGGCGCCCAGCTCGAACAGCTGCTCCGCCACGGCCCTGGGGTCCGGCGCAGGCCCGCAGATCGTGGCCCGGACGCCCACGTCACACCGCCCCGACAGCCGCCGGAGGCCCCGCAGCGCCTCGCGATGACTGCCGCGACCGTCCCGCCGTCGCCGGTGGGCGTCGTGGAGTCGTGCGTCCCCGTCCAGGCTCACCGTGACCCTCGCGCCGGCCTCGGCGAGCAGGTCGATCCGATCGTCACCGAGCCCCAGGCCGTTGGTGGTGATCGAGCACCTCAGCCCCCGCCCGGTGGCCTCGCTCAGGCTCCTCCCCCGGTGGATCGCCGCCGTCAGGGCCGCTGGATTCAGCGTCGGCTCGCCCCCGAACAGGGTCAGTCCGGCGGGGCCGGTGGGCGGGAGGTGGGCGAACAGGAACTCCACGGCCCGCTCGGCGGTGTCCGGGGACATGCGCCGGGACTGGCCGGGGGCGGGGTCCGGGCAGTAGCAGTAGGCGCAGGCCAGGTCGCAGTCACGGGCCAGCTGGAGCACCAGGGTCGACACCGCGCCGTCCCGGGGAGAGGGATCCCGCAACCGGGGCGGCGGAGCGTCGGCGGGTGCCACCAGTTGCAGCTCCCGCAGCAGGTCGAGTTGCTCCCCGCGGAGCGCGGGCAGCGGGCCCGCGGATCCGGACGCCCGACCCCCCTCGAGGGCCTCGTAGATCTCGCGGTCGACCTGGAACAATGCGGACGAGTGGACGGCGAACGCGAACACCTCCGCGCCCACCTCGATCCACCGGAGCTCCACCAGATGCTCCTCCGCCACCGCTCCTCCAGCGGGGCATCATAGCCGGAAGGTCGGGCGCGCCGGGTCGGGCGCGCGCGAAAGACCGAATGCTGCTAGAGTCGACGGTCAACCTGGAGCGTGGACAGCGTGGATGCGCGACCCTTCATCGAGCAGCTGCAGCTGTTCGAGGATCGCTTCTCCGGCGGACTCGGCGAGCGCAGCAGTCAGGAGGCGCTGGCCGGGCTGTACCGACGCCTGGGCTACGCGGTCCGCGTCGAGGGCTGTGTCTGCCACACCAACCCGGGGCTGCTGTGGCTCCTCCACTCGGTGATCCTGCTCGCCGGGGGGCTGCTGGGCGCCCGCTACCCCGTCGCCGGCCTGGTGTGGACCCTGCTCGCGCTGCTGTCGGTGCACGGCGAGGTGGCGAATCGTAGGCGACTCGTCCGCTGGTTCCTGCCCAAGGACATCTCCAGCAACCTGATCGCGCGGCGCCCCCGTGAAGACGGGACCGTACTCCCGCGGATCCTCTTCGTGGCCCACGGCGACGTGGCCCGCAGGGGCCTGATCCACACCCGGCTGTTCGCCTGGTTCACCCGGGGCGCCACCGGGCGCTTCAAGGCCCACCCGTTTCGCATCGTCCTGGCCCTGGGCTGGTTCCAGGTGGTGGTGCTGGCCATGCGGCTGCCCGATACGCACCTCTATCTGATGGATCGGTTGCTCGTACCCTCGCTCGCGGTCTTCGCCTTGCTGACCCTGCTCTCCCTGGACTGGATGCGGCCCAGGGCGGCTCGTGGGGCCAACGACAACAGCTCGGGACTCGCGGTCCAGGCCGCCCTGGCCGAGCACTTCGCCCACCACCCGCTGGCCAACGCCGAGGCCTGCTTCTTGGTGACCGGGTCCCGCGAGGCCCAGAGCGCGGGCATGGACGCCTTCTTGACCACCTTCGGGCGGACGCTGCCGTCGACGGACACCTTCGTGGTCAACCTGGACGACGTGGGCGCCGGGCAGCTCCAGTTCGCGGTGGGAGAGCGGACCCCTGCCCCCGTGCTCTACCAGCCTCTGCTGCCCGGGTTGGCCGCTGCGGTGGCCCGTCACAAGCCGTTCGACGATGTGGGGCCGGTGATCCTGCTGGGCATCGGCGACGCCGGCGTGGCCACCCGCCACGGGTATGCGGCGGTGACCCTCAAGGCCCTGAACAACGGACGGCCGGCCACGCCGATCCACACCTCTCGGGACCGGATGCGCCTGCTCTCCCGGGGCGCCATGGCCAAGGCCTACCACTTCGCCTCGGCCCTCGTGACCCGCCTGGACGCCGAGCTCGAACCGGATCGTCGCGACCCGGGCGCGCCCGCCGGATCGCTCGCTCCACCCGAGCCGACGCTACCGCGGGGGGGGACGACTCCCCCGTGAGGCGCCTCCCCCTCGCCCTGGTTCCCTCTCTCGTCCTCCTGGCGGCCTGCGACCCCGGCGCGCTGGACGACGACGACTCGGCGGACGGGGAGGGGCCGGGGACCGCCGGCCTCGCGGGACAGGTCGTCAGCTACCCCGAGGGCGAACCCATCCCGGACATGTCGGTGGTCGCCTTCGACGTCCAGGCTCGCTACGAGATCGTGACCACCGATGGGCAAGGACGCTACGAGTTCGCGGGTCTGGCCCCCACGTTCTACCGGGTCAAGGCCTGGCCCATCGACGGACAGAACTTCATCGGCGCGTATTTCAACGACATGTACTTCTACTGTACGGGCGAGATCTTGGACCTGCGCGGCGGGGGCGCGCTGGCCGGTGTCGACTTCCGGCTGCCCCACGGCGGCGGCCTGTCGGGGACGATCACCACCGCGGACTCGGGACTCCCCCTGGAGAACGCCCGCATCGACGTCCGCGGTCTGGACTACTACAACGCCAACCTGGACCCCACCACCTACACCGATGCCGACGGTGCGTTCCAGATCGTGGGCCTGGATTCGGCCATCGAGAGCCTGGACAACCCGGTGCCGGTAGCGGGCAACTACGAGCTGAAGGTCACCGTGCCCGGCAGGCCGGTGTTCTACTGGCCCGGCGTCTACACCTCCGGGGACGCCGAGCCGGTGGGGGCTCTGCGGGGCGAGATCGCCGACGGGGTCGACCTGGCGCTGCCGCCGGGGGGGGAGATCGTGGGACGGGTGACCGACGCCGACGGGAATCCCGCCACCTCGGGCTCGGTCCAGGGCCGCAACGACGAGGAGACCTGGATGTCGGTGACCGTCGGGCTGGGAGACGACGGGGAGTTCTCCCTGTCGGGCCTCGCCCCCGGTCCCTGGTCGCTGGAGGTCCGGGCGGACGGCCTGGCCGCCACGGCGACCGCCGACCCCCTGCAGGTCGCCGAGGATGGCTGGGTGGACGGGGTGGAGTTCGCGCTCGGCCCCCAGAGCACCCTCTCCGGCACCGTCTCCGGTCCGGCCGGACCGGTGGCCGCCGTGCCCGTCACCGCCACCCCCCAGGCTGACGGGGTGGACGGCCCCGCGAGCAGCGACGAAGACGGCGAATTCACCGTCACGGGGCTCGCTCCCGGCGAGTACGTCCTGCACCTGCGGACCTCGGACGACACCGTCTTGTCGGGGTACCTGTGCGGGAGCACGGTCTGCGAACAGAGCAGCGAGGACGAGGCGGTCACGGTGGGGGTGTCCGAGGACATCGGCCTGGGCATCGTGGCCCTGCCAGCCGCCGCCCTGATCGAGGGCCGCGTCGTCGACCGGGAGAGCGGGGTCCCCCTGGGGCGGATCTACGTCACGGCCACGGCCGAGGACGGCGTCGGGAGCCACCTGGCGGTGAGCGACGACGAGGGGGTGTACACCCTGGGCGGGCTCGCGGCGGGGACCTACTGGCTGGTGGCCGAGCCCTACCGCTACTGCGGGGGCGATCCGGGCTGGGTGACCCTGTACAGCGGCGACGGCCGTCGGCCCGAGGACGCACTGCGGATCCAGGTCGGGGCCGGGGGGGTGGCGGTGCACGACCTAGCCCTGCCCCGGGACCACGACGGGGATGGCATGGCCGACCTCTGGGAGGTCTTCCACATGCTGGACCCGGCCAGGGACGACTCCCTGGAGGATCCGGACCTGGACGGCATCCTCAATATCGATGAGTATCTGGAGGACGGTGACCCCCGGGAGGATCTGGCCGAGGCCTCGTGCAGCACCGGGGCGGTGGCCGACACGCCGATGGCTGGTGCGCCGGCCGCGGCGGCGCTGGCCCTGGCGCTGGCGGTGCGGCGACGGCGGGGTACGACAGGGACGGGACGGCGACGGTGAGCGGAAACGACAGCGGCGGCAAGCGCCGGAACAGCAAGCTGAAGCCCGTCCTCCAGCTGACGGCCCTGGTGCTCTTCGGGCTGGGCCTGCTGGTGGCCGTGTTCTGGAGCGTGGAGCTCGACGTCTTCTGGCAGGAGATCACCGACGTCCGGATCCACTGGTGGGTGATCTCGATCGGAGCGTTCATCTCGCTGCACCTGGCGCGGACCTACCGCTGGGGGCGCATCGTCCAGCGCGTGCACCCGGTGCCGTTCCGCCACATCCTGAGCATCTCGTCGGTGGGCTTCATGGCCCTGCAGGCGCTGCCGTTCCGGCTGGGGGAGGTCGCCCGGCCCTACCTGCTCATGGAGCGCAGGGACATGCGCTTCGGCGGTGCGATGTACACCGTGGTCGTCGAGCGCACCATCGACATCCTCTGCCTGGCGGCCTGCTTCACCATCGCGGTGGTGTTCGCCGACCTGCCCGAGCACATCACCATCGGGGGCAGGGACTTCGAGATCATCCAGGGCGGTCGCAAGATGATCGCCATCGCCCTGGTCCCCTTCGGCGGCTGCCTGCTGGCCTTCCTGATCCTGCGCGAACGGGCGATGCGCTGGACCGTGCTGATCCTCACCCCGATCCACAAGGGGCTCGCGGCCAAGGCGGGCTCGATGATGGCGTCCTTCCTCGAGGGCGTGAAGACCATGGAGGACTGGCGCTTCGCGTTCACCATGATCTGGACGTCGCTGATGACCTGGGGCGTCAACGTGGTCTGCATGTGGGCCCTGTGCCGGGCCATGGGCCTGGACGAGCTGGGACTGATGGCCGGGCTCGTGATCCTGGTGGTGCTGATCGTCGGGGTGCTGCTGCCGGCCCCGCCCGGGTTCGTGGGGACCTTCGAGGCCTTCGTCACCGCGGGAGTGATGCTCTACGGCGCGACCCAGGAGAAGGCGCTGGCCTACGCGGTGGTCTGCCACGTGACCCAGACCCTGATCCTCTTCGGGTTCGGGCTCTCGTTCCTGTGGATCGACAAGATCTCGTTCAAGAGCATCATCGAGTTCACCCGGTCGCTGCGGGAGGGCGAGGGCACCGCGGACCCCACATGACCAGCCTGGGCCGATACGAGATCCTCGGGGAGCTCGGCCGTGGGGGGATGGCCGTGGTCTACTCGGGGCTCGCCCACGGCGAGGCCGGATTCCGAAAGCCGGTGGTGGTCAAGCGGATCCACCCCCACCTGACCCGTGACGAGCGCTTCGTGAAGATGCTCATCCGCGAGGCCAAGCTCACGGTCCTGCTCGACCACCCCAACGTGGTCCAGGTCCTGGAGCTGGGCCGCGAGGGGGAGGACTACTTCATCGTGCTCGAGCTCGTGGAGGGTGCCGACCTGTCCCGGATGCTGGAGGCGGCCCAGCGCTCCCGGGTCACCCTTCCGCCCTCCCTCGCGGCCCACCTGGTTCGAGAGGTGCTCGCGGCCCTGTCCTACGCCCACGGAGCCCTCGACGAGACCGGGCGGCCCCTGGGGCTGGTGCACCGGGACGTGAGCCCGTCGAACATCCTGGTCGGCCGGGACGGGCGGGTGAAGCTGACCGACTTCGGCGTGGCGCGGGCGCCGGCCGTCGGGGAGCCCTCGCGCAAGGGCATCACGGGCAAGCTGTCCTACATGAGCCCGGAGCAGGCCCAGGCCGGAGAGGTGGACGCGCGGTCGGACCTCTACGCCGCGGCCCTGGTCCTGTTCGAGATGCTCACCGGAGACCGCGCCATCCGCGGGGACGGGGACGTGGAGTTGTGGCAGGCGGCCTGCGAGGGGCCGGGGGAGGTGCTGGGAGAGTCCCAGCTGCCCGAGGGGTTCCTCCCGGTCCTGGAGCGGGCGCTCGCGGTCGATCCCGCGGACCGCTACCCGGACGCCCGGACCGTACGAGACGCCCTGGCGCCGCTGGCGGACGACGTGGAGCGCGGCCGTGAACGGCTGGCGGAACTCATCGAGTTGCTGGCCCCACAGGGCCACGAGGAGCCGATCACCCGCAGCCTCGAACCGCCGGACCCGACCACGGAGGACCGCACCAGCCCGGCGCCCGCGGAGACCCTGGTGACCCGCGTGGACCGGGAACACCCCGCGCCACCGGGGCTGGCGGGACTCGACGCGGAGCGAATGTCCGCGGCGGGCGCAGGGCGTCCCTGGCTGCGATGGCTCGCCGTCGCTGCGCTCGTCTTGCTCCTCGGTGGCGTCGGTCTGCTCGCCTCGCGGATGACCGGTAGGGGAGCGGTGGAGGGGGACGAGCCGGACGCCGAGGCCGACCTCTCCCGGCCGGGGGAGGGGGGGACGTCGTCGATCGGAGAGGTCTCCCAGGGGGTGACGTCCCCGGGCTCGGCGATCCCCCGTGAGGTCCCACCGGAGCCCGCGCACCGGGACCCCTCGCCCTCCCGGACCCGCGACCACCGGGGGGGCGACGATCCGGTCTCCGCCTTCGACGACGACGGCATCGCCATGGCCAAGGGCGCCGCCGACGGGCCCTCGATGGCCAAGGGCGACGTCGCAACAGCCGAGGGCAGCGGAACCCTCAGCGTGCTGGTCGACAAGGGAACCGGGCGGGTCCAGGTCTCCGCTCCGGGTTGGGTCGAGGCCTACACCGGGATTCACCAGCGGGAGGTCCCCAGCGGTACGTGGACGGTGACGGTGGTCAATCCGGACACGGAACCCCCGCTGGACTGGTCCGGTGAGGTGACGGTTCCGCTGGACGACCACGTGGGTGTCCTGTTACGTCGGGTCGACGGCGAGTGGCGAGCCACGGTGAGGTGATGCGGTGAGCGAGTTCCGGTACGACATCTGTGCGATCTCCGACGCGCTCACCGACTACATCCTTCCGGTGGGCGAGGGGGAGGTCGAGGAGCTGGGTCTGGAGCGGGGCCGGAGCTTCGCGGTGGCCGAGCCGGTGCTCAGCCGCCTGGCCGAGCGATTCGAGCGCCGGCCCGAGCAGGTCATCATCAGCGCCGGCGGCTCCCCGGCCAACACCGTTCACGGCGCCTCCCGTCTGAACCTCCGCTGCGCCTTCATCGGCTGCGTGGGAAACGACGACAACGGCTACCGCTACGTCAACCGGCTGCGGGACGACGAGATCGACACCTTCGTCTCGATCAAGGACGGTCACAGCGGCATCGCCTACACCCTGATCACCCCCGAGGGGGAGCGGACCTTCGGCGTGGACTTCGGGGTGACCAAGGAGCTGATGCCCTACGAGGTGCTCTACCAGGTCCTGGCCGAGACCCGGTTCCTGCACTACAGCGCGTACGAGCTCAGGGGAGACACCCCCCTGGCCGCGGCCACGCGCAAGGCCCACCGCAAGGCCGTGGAGTTCGGCGGCAAGGTGTCACTGGACCTGGCCGACGCGCGGGTCGTGGACCTGTACCGAACGGAGATCGACGAGGTGCTGGAGCTGGGGGTCCACGCGGTGTTCGCCAACCGCGACGAGGCCCAGCGCTTCACCCGGGGTGGGGACGACCCGATGGACCTGGGGGACCGTCTCGACGACCTGGCCGAGGTGGTGGTGGTCAAGCTGGGCCGCGAGGGCTGCCTCATCCGCCAGGGCGGCCAGGCGCGGGTGGTCCGGACCATGCCCGTGGACCGGCCCCTGGACACCAACGGCGCCGGAGACGCCTTCGAGGCGGGCTTCCTCTACGGCCTGGTCAAGGAACTCCCCCTCCCCATGTGCGCCCGCATCGGCAACTACTATGCCGCGCACGTGATCCAGGTCCTGGGTGCCCAGTCCCGCGTTCGACTGGAGGGCATCGAGTACCTGGTGCCGCGGGAGGGGTTCGACGAGGGGGTGGCGCTGGATAGCGGCGAGTGGGGGCGGTAGGAAAAGGGGACGTTACTAAATAAAAAAAATTGTAGTGGCGCAAGTTGATTAAATAACGTAGTGCCCGTTGGGGTTGCC
>CAZITQ010000180.1:0-5584 GCA_964542165.1 uncultured Rickettsiales bacterium | reverse complement strand
TTTTTTTTTTTTTTTATTTTTTTTTTTTTTTTTTTTTTTTTTTTTTTTTTTTTTGTCCCCGGTTGTTGTTCCCTGACCATCCGCATAAAGAACACCGGCTCCCCCTGCTCGCGAAACCTGCGCTCGTAGTTCGTCTCGATGTTCCCCTCGGCCAGCGGCTCCCCCTCCCGGTGGATGTCGGGTGTGAAGGCCACCTCCCGCAGGGGCTGATCCGCAGCACAACGGCGCAGATCGTCGGCGTAGCGGGCGCAGTCGCTCTTGACCTGCACGACACCCCCGGGTGCGAGCAGGTCCACCACGGCGGCCACGAACGCCGGCGCGATCAGGCGATTCTTGGCGTGGCGGTCCTTGGGCCAGGGATCCGGATGGTTGATGTAGACCGCGTCCAGCTCGCCCGGCGCGAACAGGCGGTTGAGATAGCCGGCGTGGAAGAGCACCACGGCGGCGTTCGTGTGACCGCCCTGGGCCAGCTTGCGGGCGGTCATCCAGACCCGCTTGTAGCGGATCTCGAGGCCCACGAATCGCCGGTCGGGGTGCCGTTCGCACAGCCCCCGCAAGAAGAACCCGTTCCCACACCCGATCTCGGCCCCCAGCAAGGCGCGTTCCCCCTCCTTTGCCTCCCACCGGCCCCGCCAGCGCCCCCTGAGCTCCTCGGCTTCCGGTCCCGCGAGGATCAGCTCCGGGTACTCGCTGATCCGCTCCATGTAGGGGTTGACGAATGCCCTGCGGCGGTCGTCGGCACCGTATCCGGGGGGGAACGTCCCGATGCCCGCCAGCGCCTCGGTGGGGGACGGTGGCGCCGAATCAGGGCCCGCGTGGCCGTCTCGATCCCGCTTCTGGGGGGCCATGGCAACTCCTCCGCGACAGACCCGACCGTCGATTGTACCGATCGACGCGTCCAGCGCACCCCTTGTCGCCCCCCCTGCCTGCGGCTAGCCTGGTAGGGAGATCGGGGCGAAGGTATGGACTGGACGCGACTCTTATGGACGGCGACTGCGGCCCTGCTCGCCCTTGGCGGCTGCGGCAAGGACGAGCGACCGAGCCTGATCGCCGAGGCGCAGGCGGAGCGGGAGGAGAAGGTCGCCGACGACGGCTACGTCAAGCGCGATGGACTCCACATCGACGTTCCCTACCTGGCCGGCAAGCGCTACGAGTTGCTGCCCGCCCAGCAGGTGTACGACCAGCTCCGCGAGGAACACGGCCGCCACAAGGGCGCCCCATGCCCGCCGTGTTCGGCCCCGCGGCGGTGGGGGCGGCCCGGGGGGGCGAGGAACTCGGCCGCCAGAATCTCGAGCACTGGGACGCGGTCGAGATCGACTTCGGCAGCAAGAAGATCCGGATGATCGACGGCGAGATCTACTACGTGTCCTACACCTTCGACTACCCGATGGATCTGACCACCGCCATCGGCGTGTCGGGCTTCCCGCTGCGGATCCCCGAGGCCCTCGAGGCGACCCTCGAGTGCCGTCTGGTCCATCACTGGGGTCTCCGTCAGATCTCGTTGATCCGGTCCAGCGCCGACGCCGACACCTTCACCGAGATTCAGGCCTGGAAGTACCGGCCCCAGGAAAGGGCGGACGGGGGATGATCCGCCGATCTTGACAGGGGAGGGGGCGTCGAGCATCTTCCCCGGGCCCGGAAGGAACCGCAGTGAACGTCCAACGCAGCCAGCGACTGGCCTCCGTGTTGCGCGAGGAACTCAACGTCGTCCTGCAGCGCGGGGTCAAGGACCCTCGTCTGGCCGGAGTCAGCGTGACCCGGATCGAGGTCAGCGCCGACTGCCGCAACGCGCGGGTGCTGTTCACCTGCCTGGGGGACCAGTCCGGAGCCAAAGACGCCCGCCAGGCCTTCGAGCGCGCACGTGGGTTCCTGCGGCGACACCTGGGCCGGCACCTGCACATCCGTCAGGTTCCGGAGCTGACCTTCGTCTACGACTCGGTGCTGCACGAGGCCACCGAGGTACGGATGCTCATCGACCGCACCGTGGCTGCCGACGACGAGGTCCGCAGGGCCCGGGGATCCATGGATGACGAGCCCACGGACGACGAATCGCTGGACGGCGAGGACCAACCCTCCCAGGAGGACTGACCGTGGCACCCAAGCGCCTGCGCAATCCCCACCTTCAGGGTGTCCTCGTGGTGGCCAAGCCCGCGGGCAAGACCAGCCATGACGTGGTGAGCGTGGTCCGAACGGCCATGCGGCTGGACAAGGTGGGCCACGCGGGGACCCTCGATCCCTTCGCCACCGGTGTGCTGCCCTTGATGATCAACTCCGCCACCCGCATCGCACCGATGCTCACCGGCGACGACAAGGTCTACCAGGGGGTGGGGCGACTGGGGATCACCACCGACACCCTCGATCCCACGGGTCAGGTCACCGAGGAGAAGCCCACCGACGGCGTCACCCGCGGCGACCTGGAGTCCGTGCTCGCCGGCTTCGTCGGCGAGATCGAGCAGCTGCCCCCCATGTATTCGGCCGCCAAGGTCAAGGGCGAGCGCCTGTACAAGCTGGCCCGCAAGAACGTCGAGGTCGAGCGCAAGCCCAAGCAGGTCACCATCCACGCCCTGGAGCTGCTCGACGTGGACCTGCCGCGCTTCACCTTCCGGGTCCATTGCTCGTCGGGGACCTACGTCCGGGCCGTGGTCGACGACGCCGGCCGCGAGCTGGGCTGCGGCGGACACCTGGAGCAGCTGGTCCGTCTGCGTTCAGGGCGTTTCCGCGCCGAACACGCGGTCCCCCTCGAGACCATCGAGGAGGCCTCGGACCGCTTCCGCGACGTCGAACGCGACCACGAGCCCCGGGACGACGGGAAACGCTGGAACTGGCCCCACCCGGAGGCCTCGGAGTTCTGGTCCGAGCAGCTCGGCGACGCCCTGCGTCCCATCCCCGACGCCCTCGATCTCCCCACCCTCGAGATCGGCCCAGACGCCCTGCGCCGCATGCGCCACGGCGAACCCCTGCGCGCCGGTGACCTGACCCACGCCACCGGCTTCGACGCCGGGGACCAGCTCCTCATCCAGGCCCCCGACGGCCGAATCGCCGCCCTCGTCCGCTCCCAGTGCCGCGCCGACCTCGTGCTGCGAATGCCCGAGCGGTCGCCTGTGCTGCAGGTCGTGCGCGGTTTCAAGCTCTGAGTCCGAGATCGCGCCCGATTTCGTCCCCGTGCCCCGTTGACACCACCGAACCCCGCGGTTATGTTGCCGCCGCCGGTGGCGTACCGATCCCGGGCCGTCGCGGCAGACCAATCAGCTGGGGTTCGCGACAGGGGCTTCGCCCCATCGGTTTCCCCGGGAGGCACACGCCATGGCTCTTTCGCCAGAGGACAAAGTCCAGATCATCAGCGAGCACGCGACCCACGAGGGCGACACCGGTTCGCCCGAGGTCCAGATCGCGCTGCTGACCCACCGCATCCGCTACCTCACCGAGCACTTCAAGACCCACAAGCTGGACCACGCGTCCCGCCGTGGACTGCTCAAGCTGGTGAGCCAGCGGCGGCGGCTGCTGGACTATCTCAAGGGCAAGAACCTGCAGCGTTACAAGGACCTTATCGCGTCTCTCGGCATCCGCAAGTGACGCGTGGGTAGCTAGCGGTTCCCCGGGCTACTCGTGAGGAGCCGGGCCACAGGGGTCCGGCTCGGGGGGACTGCACAGACTGGCGGGGCGCCCGAGACCGGGCGATCCCGACCCGAGGAATCCATGTTCGACATCAAGCAGAAGACCATCGACTTCCAGGGCCGTCCGATGACCATCGAGACGGGCCTGATGGCCAAGCAGGCCGGCGGTTCCGTCACCGTGCGCTTCGGCGACTCCCTGGTGCTCGCCACCTGTACGGTCGACACCCGAGTGCGGGAAGGCATCGACTTCCTGCCCCTGACCTGCGACTACATCGTCCGCACCCACGCCGCCGGCAAGATCCCGGGCGGTTTCTTCAAGCGCGAGGGCAAGCTCACCGAGTACGAGACCCTGACGTCTCGCCTCATCGACCGCCCGACCCGCCCGCTGTTCCCCAAGGGGTTCACCCGGGAGCTGCAGATCGTCGTGTTCGTGCTCAGCGCGGACAAGATCAACGACACCGACATCCTGGGCCTCAACGGTGCGAGCACCGCCGCCATGATCAGCGATGCCCCGTTCCAGGGCCCGTACGGCGCCGTCCGCGTCGGCAGGGTCGACGGCGAGTTCCTGATCAACCCCACCTTCGAGCAGCGTGAAGAGTCCGACATGGACCTGATCGTCGCCGCCACCCGCGAGGCCATCGTGATGGTCGAGGGCGGCTGCCACGAGGTCAGTGAGTCCGAGATGCTCGACGCGCTGGAGTGCGCCCACGAGGCGATCATCCCGATCCTGGACGTCCAGGTGGAGCTGGCCGCCGAGATCGGCAAGGCCCGGATCGAGGTCCAGCCGCCGGTGGAGAACACCGAGCTGATCGACGAGATCGCCGCCAAGTTCGGCGACGATCTCAAGGCCGCGATGCTCACCGAGGGCAAGCTGACCCGCCGCGCGGCGATCAAGGCCCAGCGGGCCGAGGTCATCGCCGCGATGGTGGACGCCGACGCGGACGACGCCGACGCACTGACCAAGGGCATCAAGAAGGCCCACGAGAAGCTGGTCCGCAAGATCCTGCGCGCGATGCTGATCGTCGAGGGCAAGCGGATCGACGGCCGCAACGCCGACGAGATCCGGCACATCGACACCCGGGTGGGCGTGCTGCCCCGGACCCACGGCTCGGCGCTGTTCACCCGCGGCGAGACCCAGGGGCTGGTCGTGGCCACCCTGGGCACCGACCAGGACACCCAGAAGATCGAGGCCCTGCACGCGGACTCCGAGCGCCGCTTCATCCTGCACTACAACTTCCCCCCCTTCTCCGTGAACGAGGTCAAGTTCATGCGCGGCCCCGGCCGCCGGGAGATCGGTCACGGCGCCCTGGCGCGTCGCGCCCTGCGCCCCGTCATCCCCGAGAAGGAGGACTTCCCCTACACCGTGCGCGTGGTCAGCGACATCCTCGAGTCCAACGGATCGTCGTCCATGGCCAGCGTCTGCGGCGGGACCATGTCGATGATGGACGCCGGCGTGCCGCTGAAGGCACCGGTGGCCGGCATCGCCATGGGCCTGGTCAAGGAGGGGGACAAGGCCGTGGTGCTCAGCGACATCCTCGGCGACGAGGACCACCTGGGTGACATGGACTTCAAGGTCACCGGCACCGAGAAGGGCATCACCGCGTTCCAGATGGACACCAAGATCGGCGGCATCAGCCGCGAGATCATGGACGAGGCGCTGACCCAGGCCAAGGTCGGCCGGCTCCACATCCTGGCCAAGATGGCCGAGGCTCTCCCGGAGCACCGCGACGAGATCAATCAGTTCGCACCGCGGATCCACATGATCAAGATCAACCCCGATCGCATCCGCGACGTCATCGGCCCCGGCGGGAAGATGATCCGCTCCATCACCGAGCGCACCGGGTGCAAGATCGACGTGGTCGACAGCGGCGATGTCACCATCGCGTCCCCGGACGGCGAGGCCTGCAAGCGCGCGATCAAGATGATCCAGGAGCTGACCCAGGAGGCCGAGGTCGGCAAGATGTACCTGG
>CAZITQ010000179.1:0-20122 GCA_964542165.1 uncultured Rickettsiales bacterium | reverse complement strand
TCGGGCTCGGATTCCAGCTCGGGCTCGGGCTCCAGCTCGGGCTCGGGTTCCAGCTCGGGCTCCAGCTCGGGCTCGGGTTCCAGCTCGGGCTCCGCGTCCAACTCGTCCTCGAGTTCGTCCTCGTCGAGCTCCAGGTCCTCGGAGAGGTCGTCTTCGTCGTCGTCCAGCTCCTCGTCTTCGGCGGCCGGCTCCTCGGTCGCGATCTCGGGCACACTCTCGGCCTCGGCCTCGAGGCCGCCTTCGTCGCCTCGCAGGCGGCTGATCCCGAGCTCCGTACCCGCATCCGACGTGTCCGGGCCGGCACCACCGGGTCCCACCGGCCCCCCAACCCGGTCACTCGGCCGTTGATCCTCGTCACCCTCCGGGCGCCCCTCGCCCTCCAAGCCACTACGGGGCCCCGACCCGTCCATCTCCGTCTCCGGCTCGGACTCCGGCTCCACTCCGTCCCCGCTCTCGCCGTCTCCGCCCTCGCCGTCTCCGCCCTCACCCTCTTCCAGGTCATCCTCGTCCAGCTCGAGTTCGTCCATCAGGTCGTCGTCGTCGTCGTCGTCGTCTCCCTCGGGATCGCCGGCCAGCTCCTCGTGCGGCTCATCGTCGGGCGCATCCTTCGCCGGAGCCTCCTCGTGCTCGCCCTCCTCGGGAGCCTCGTCGGACGTCTCCTCCACCTCGCCCCCGTCCCCCTCGACGAACTCCAGCTCGTCCTCGGCATCCGACGATGCGGACTCCGCCACCGTGGACTCCGGCGCGCTCTCGGCCGGCGCCTCGTCCCGGGCGTTCTTCCTCTTCTTCCTCTTCTTGCTCCGCCTGCGGCCCACGACGACCTCCCGCGTTCCCGGACCTTGCGGGCGGCTGGCCCGGTCCGGGGACGGCGCCATTCATACCGCGGATCGGTACCGGGGAGAAACCGCTGAATGGGAGAGAACGCGTGCGCGAGGGATCAGCTCACCGGCGATCCTGCCGGCCCCGCGACCGGTGATCCGCGCAGATCGGCGGCGCTGATGGGGAAGGGATCGGACGTCTTCTCCTGCTCCTCGAGCCGCCTCAGGTCCAGGTACGCCACCGCGGAGAAGGTCATCCACAGGGGCGTGAGCAGGACGACCCCGATGAGGGGGATGTAGGCCACCAGGAAGACCAGCAGCATCAGGGCCATGAACCAGCCGCACAGCTCCCATGGGCGTCGTTTGAACAGGGAACAGGAGCGACCGATGGCCGCGATCGGCCCGATCCCCTCGGCCGCCATCGCCGGAAGAGACCAGCAGCTCCCGCACCCCGAAGGGTTGGCCCCGCATCAGAGCCAGCGTCCCGCGCATGTAGCCCAGGAACAGCGGAGCCACCAGGATCGCGGCGAGCACGTACATGGCCAGCGTCACGAACATGATCAGGACGCCGCCGCCGAACAACAGGGCGAACCAGCCCACCATCGGCGGTTCACCCTCGAAGGCGACGAGCACCCACACCAGACCGGCGGTGAACACCACCGAGAGCACCAGCGAGCCGAGGGTGAACGCCACGAACGGGATGCCGAAGGTCGTCAGGGCCGGGCCGACGTGGCGCGTCCAGTGCTCGGCCAGGTGGGCCCAGGTCTCGGACCACCAGAGCTTGATGTTGTCCATCGGTCCTCCCTCACCGCGTTGCTGTACCGGTATACATCGACCGTTCCGCGGATCTCACGAACCGCTGTGGGGGCCCCCGGGCCGCACAGCCCGCGGATGTGTAGGATAAGCCCCCATGACCGATACCACGACGCCCACCGAGGTGTTTCGCCGGGACTACCGGCCCTATCCGTTCGCCCTCGACCACGTCGAGCTGACCTTCACCCTCGATCCCCGGGAGACCCGGGTTCGCAGCCGGCTGGAGGTCCGCCGGATCGGCGCGGTGAACGCCCCGCTCGTCCTGGACGGCGAAGAGCTGACGCTTCGCGAGATCCGGCTCGACGGAGCGGTCGTCGAGCCCCCCTCGTACACGACCGACGGGGAGCGCCTGATCGTGCACGAGGTCCCGGACACCTTCGTGCTGGAGATCGAGGTCGCGATCTGCCCCGAGGACAACACCCAGCTCTCGGGGCTGTACACGTCCGGGGGCATGTTCTGCACCCAGTGCGAGGCGCTGGGGTTCCGGCGAATCACCTTCTTCCCGGACCGGCCGGACGTGATGACCCGCTTCCGCGTCCACCTGATCGCCGATGAGGGCGCCTACCCCGTCCTGCTCTCCAACGGCAACCGGGTCGAGTCCAGCTCCCTGGGCGACGGGCGCCACGAAGCGATCTGGGACGACCCCTACCCCAAGCCCAGCTACCTGTTCGCCCTGGTGGCCGGAGACCTGGGCCACGTCGAGGGCACCTTCACGACGATGGGCGGCCGCGAGGTGGAGCTGTACGTGTGGTCCGAGCACGACAACGTGGACCGCCTGGACCACGCCCTGGCCTGCCTGAAGAGCGCCATGCGCTGGGACGAGGAGGTGTTCGGCCGCGAGTACGACCTGGACCTGTTCAACATCGTGGCCGTCAACGACTTCAACATGGGCGCGATGGAGAACAAGTCGCTCAACGTCTTCAACGCCGCGCGGGTGCTGGCGAGCCCGGAGACCGCCACCGACGACGACTACGAGATGATCGACGGGGTCATCGCCCACGAGTACTTCCACAACTGGACCGGCAACCGGATCACCTGCCGAGACTGGTTCCAGCTGACGTTGAAGGAGGGGCTGACCGTCCTGCGCGACCAGCTGTACTCGGCGGACATGGCGTCCGAGGCGGTCAAGCGCATCGACGACGTGCAGACCCTGCGTTCGTTCCAGTTCCCCGAGGACGCGGGCCCCACCGCCCACCCGATCCGCCCCGAGTCCTACATCGCGATGGACAACTTCTACACCGCCACCGTGTACGAGAAGGGCGCGGAGGTGCTGCGGATGATCCGCACCCTGCTCGGAGCGCGGGGATTCCGGCGGGGCATGGACCTGTACTTCGAACGCCACGACGGCCAGGCGGTGACCTGTGACGACTTCCGGGCGGCGATGGCCGACGCCAACGGCGCCGATCTGGAGCAGTTCGAGCGCTGGTACGACCAGGCCGGCACCCCGGTGGTCGAGGCCCAGGGACGGTGGGAGGAAGACGCGAGCCGCTACACCCTCCACCTGAGCCAGTCCTGCCCGGCCACGCCCGGACAGCCGGACAAGGCCCCGTTCCACATCCCGGTGGCGGTGGGGCTGCTGGGCGCGGACGGCGCCGACCTGGTCGAGGGCCGCGTGCTGGAGCTACGCGAGCCCGAGCAGTCCTTCGAATTCGAGGGAGTCGACGAGGAACCCGTTCCCTCCCTGCTCCGGGGGTTCTCGGCCCCGGTGAGGCTCCGAACGCGTCTCACCGACGATCAGCTGGCCTTCCTGATGGCCCACGACAGCGATCCCTTCAACCGCTGGGAGGCTGGACAGCGCCTCTACACCCGCGTGGTGCTGGGGCTGGTGACCGATGTCCAGGAGGGCGCAGCCGATCTCGCCGTCCCGTCCCGTCTGGTGGATGCGTTCGGACGGAACCTGGCGGCCGCGGGGCTGGATCGCTCGCTGCAGGCCCTGGCCATGGGGCTGCCCGGAGAACGGCTGCTGGGCGACGCCATGGAGGTCGTGGATCCGGACGCCATCCACCGGGCCCGCAGGCACGTGGTCCGCACCCTGGCCCGCCGCCTGGAGGAGCCGCTGCGTGCCGTGTACCGGCGGGAGGCTCCGGACGGACCCTACCGCTACGCCCCCGACGAGGCCGGGCGCCGCCGACTCCGCAACGTCTGCCTGGGATTCCTTTCGGCGCTGGAGACGCCGTCCACCACCGCCCTGTGTCTGGAGCAGTTCGACGGCGCGGACAACATGACCGACGAGATCGCCGCCCTGCGATGTCTGGCCCGGCTGCCGGGCGAGGCCAGCGAGGAGGCGCTGGAGCGGTTCTACCGGCGCTGGCGTGCGGTCCCGCTGGTGATCGACAAGTGGTTCACCACCCAGGCTGGGGCCCTTCGGGACGACGCCCTGGAGCGGGTGGACGCCCTGCTGGGTCACCCGGACTTCGACCGGCGCAATCCCAACCGTTTTCGCTCCCTGGTCGGCACCTTCACGCGCAACCAGCCCGCCTTCCACAGGGCCGATGGCGAGGGGTACCGCTGGGTGGCCGACCGGATCCTGGAGCTGGATCCCCTCAATCCCCTGGTCGCCGCCCGCACCGCCGAGACCCTCTCCCCCTGGCGGCGTTTCGACGGAGGGCGTCAGGCTCTGATCCGCGCCCAGCTGGAGCGGATCGTGGCCAGAGAGGGCCTCTCCAAGAACGTTTACGAGATCGCCACCCGCTCCCTGGGCCGAGGCTGACTCAGGGCGGGCCGGCGGGCAGAGCCGCCTCGCAGAGCACCGGGGCGTGGTCCCAGTAGACCGCGTCGAGCAGCGGCCCGGGCGCGCCCCCCGATCCGATCACCTCGCAGTCCCCCGTCAGGCCGTCGGCGATCACCTGGTCGATCCGCAGGCCGGTGACGTGGGTCGGCGGCCCCTCCTCGTCCCGTGCCGACAGGTAGCCGAAGGGCTTGCCCTCTCCCACGAATCCGGCCCAGTAGGCCGCCGACGGATCCGCGTCCGCGAGGACGAAGGGATCGGTGTTGATGTCCCCCGCCACCAGGTTCACCGCACCGCTGGCGGCGGGGGCGCCGTCGCCCCGGTCCTCGAACACCTGGGTGAACTGCTCGACGCGGCACATCATGTCGTCCTCGGAGAGGCCCGCCGACGCGTGCACGTCGACCACCGTGATGGTCCGGCCATCGGGTAGGTCCAGGGGCACGCCCCCCACCCGTGCGCCGGCTGTGCAGCCGCTCGGCGGGGCCATGCCGTCCAGCCCCTCCAGACACAGGCCCTCGTCCGGGCATCCCCGGAGGTCCCCGAACGACCGGAGGACGCCCACGCAGTTGTCCGGATGTCCCGTCGCACAGGCCACCTGGTAGGCCTCCCCCAGCAGGCGCTCGATCTGCAGCGGTCGATCCGCCGCGTAGTCCTGACAGACGAAGTCCAGGTCCGGATCGACCTCGATTTCCTCGCACCATGGATCGAAGAACAGTTCCTGGAAGATCGCGATCTCCGGCTGCTCGTCGGCCAGGAAGGCGGCCAGGCCCTCCTCGGCCGGTGTCCACGAGAGGTTGTTGCTGTACAGGTCGGAAGCGGCCTCGGCCATCTCGTCGGTGTACCCGTCCTCGGGGTCACCGTGCGGAAGGTGGGTGGTGGTCCCCGCGTTGAAGGTCATCACCCGCAACGGGAGATCGGGGAGGGGCTCGTCTCCCTCCGGGGGGAGCTCCGTGGGGCATCCGCCGCCGAGCAAAGCCGCGAGGAAGAGCCACGGACTCCGGGGTGTTGGTTTCCCCTCCATCGACGTCCCTCCGGGATGCGGGAGATGGGACGAACCTAGCACGGTCGGACCGGGCACTAGATGCCTTCTGTACGATTCGTGTCGGTTCGTATAGATTGTCCAGTGCCGTCGGAGGAAGGTCCATGTCCGCTCGACCCCCCTGTCCGCGCTTCCTCGGGGCCCTGATCGTGGCCATCGGGGTCCTCGCTGTCGTCCCAGTCGCCGCCGCCCAGTGGGAGGAGGAGCGGGACCGGGAGCGCAAGGGGTTCACGATCTGGTCGAGGCCCGTGGAGGGCTCGAGCTACCGCGAGTACATGGTGGAGCTCCACGTGGACGCGTCGGCGGAGGCGGTCTGGGAGGTCCTCACGGACTTCGAGCACGAGGTCATGCCGCGGCTCGAGGAGCGTCGCGTGCTCGTCCAGAGCGCTGCGGGGGTGGTGGTCTACCAGAGGGACGACTGCGATCCCTACCCGCCGCGGGACTACGCCCTGCGGTTCCAGGTCGAGCGGGCCGCGGAGCCCTACGAACTCACCGCGGAGCTGGCTCCGGACGCGGCGCCTGCGGTCCTGGGGGAGACGGTCCGTGTGACGAGCCACCACCACAAGTGGACAGTCCGCGCCGACGGGGACGGATCGGTGGCCGTGTTGATCGTTCACCACGATCCAGAGGGAATCCCCGTGAAGCTCTACCACAAGGGCTTCCTGGGGAGCATGAAGTCCCTGCGCAAGGCCCTGCAGAAGGCGGCCGAGAACCGCTGAATCAGGGCGTCGGGCCCACCGTGAGCTCGAATACCTTCGAGCGCTGGTATTCGACGAGTTCGATCCCGGGGGCATCGGGGCAGGTGTAGGAGACCGTGCTGTCGTAGGGGCCGGGCCCCTCCTCGTGGCAGGGACCGAGCTTGGCCTCGAGCGCCTCGACGATCCGACCCCGCCCGTTCCGGTTGTACAGGTAGCTGAGCTGGAGCGTGAACCGACTCACCCGCCCCCCGTCGAGTTCGAGCCTGACGGCCACCGCGTCGCTGGAGAACTCCCAGGCCGGGAGGAGGAGGTACGCCCTGCGGGTCTCGCTCTCGTCCCAGTTCAGGTCCGGGCCGTGTTCCTCGAGGAGCGCCCCGCGGGTGGCGTCCAGCAGCGGGATCGAGCCCTCGAAACCAAAGGGGTGACCGCGGCCTCCCAGCTGGGCCTCCAGAGGGCGGTACGGCAGGATCTCCAGCCGCATGCGGGGGGACTCCCGGTCCTCCATGGCGGCCGCCCGGAGGCCCGCGGCCTCGTCGTACCAGAAGTGCCAGGTCCGCGCCGGCCCCAGGGTGACCACCGGCCCGCCCCAGGCCTGGGAGAGCCGCTCCACGGCGTCCATGGGCAGCATCGGCACGAGCCGCCAGACCCGGTCGTCGCGGGTGTCGCAGACGATCTCGATGTCGTCCACCAGCACCACCTCCCGGCCCCCGCGGCGTTCGCGTTCGCCGACGAGTTCCCCCCAGGTGGGCACGGTCGAACCCCAGATGAGGATCGCCAGCTCCGGGGGGATCGAGGGCCCGGAAGCGTCCAGCAGTCCGGCGTACGATTCCGACCCCCCGAGCCAGCCCGGAGCGTCCGAGAGCGAGGCCCCGGCCTCGAGATCGGCCCCCTCGCCGGCGAGGGCCACGGACGGCGCGTCATCGCCGGGATCGAACGCCGCCAACCAGTCCAGGTCGCCCCCTCCCCACACGTCCTCCACGGCTCCCTCGGACACGATCGCCGCCAGGGCGCCATCGTTCCCTTCGGGGGCGCTCAACACCCGGAGGATCGAGCTCAGCTCGTGTTCCTTCGCCGACCGCTCCCACATGGCCGTACACGCGTCGATCGCGCTCCCCTCGATGGCGATTCCGCTGGCCATCCACGCGCCGCTCAGCAGCCGCTCTCCTCGGTCGATGGCCTCCATCGAGAGCCCACACGCGGCGGTCCGCTCCCCCTGCGGGTAGGGCAGCACCGACCCCATCCCGAAGCGGTTCTCCACCGTCGCCGGCGATCCCCCGTGGATCCACAGGGTGAACCTGGGGGTCCCGATGCCGAGGTTCGCCTGCTCCGCCGAGGTGCGGTGCTCCGAGTCCAGGCGCAGGGTCCACGTCCGGCCCTCGATATCGACGGAGCGTTCGAGGACGCTCCCCACCTCGACCGGCTCGTCGATCTCCATCAACGGCGCCTCGTGGGGGAACCCGACCCGGATGTAGACCTGCTCGGCGCGGGCGCCCGGCGCTCCGACCCCGGTCGCAGCCAGCAGGGCCAGCGCGATGGCTGGTCTCAAAGTTCGTCCTTGAGGCCGTAGCGCTCGATCTTGCGGTACAACGTCCGTCGGCTGATGCCCAGGATCTTGGCGGCTTGGACCTTGTTGCCGCCCGCCTGCTGGACCGCGGCCATGATCGCCTGCCGCTCCCGATCGGCCAGGTTGTAGCTGTCAGCGGAGGGCGGCGCGATCGGCGGGAAGGCGGATCCGGGCGCCGGCGGGGGCATGGCCGGGGCGCCGACGGGGGGCGGAGCCGGCACCGACAGGGTCTGCAGCGGCTGCCCCAGGGCCATCGCCAGCTCGGCCGGGCCGATGCGCAGGCCATCGCCCAGGGCCCAGGCGGTGCGCACGACGTTGAGCAGCTGGCGCACGTTGCCCGGCCAATCGAGGGTGCCGAGCATGGCGGCTGCCTGGGGATCGACCGCCGGGGGTGCGGCACCCCGTTCCCCGGCCTCGGCGGCCAGGAAGTGCTGTAGAAGCAGGGGGATGTCGCTGCGTCGGTCGCGCAGGGCGGGAATCTTCACCGTGATCGCGCAGAGACGGTAGTACACGTCCTGACGGAACTCCTCCCGCTCCACCAGGGCCGCCAGGTCCCGGTGACTCGCAGCGACCACCCGCACGTCCACCTTCTTGGTGCGCGCGCTGCCCACCCGGCGGACCTCGCCCTCCTGGAGCACCCGCAACAGCTTGGACTGCATGGCCATGCTGGTGTCCCCGACCTCGTCGAGGAACAGGGTTCCCTGGTCGGCCATCTCGAACAGTCCCTTGCGATCGGCGGTGGCACCGGTGAACGAGCCGCGGACGTGCCCGAACAGCTCGCTCTCCAGCAGCTGCTCCGGGACGGCCGCGCAGTTGAGCGCCATGAAGGGACCGTCCTTGCGCGGCCCCTTGAAGTGGATCGCCCGGGCGAACAGCTCCTTGCCGGTCCCGCTCTCCCCGTGGACGTAGGCCGGGATCTCGGTCTCGACGATGTGGTCGACGGTCTGCAGGGCCAGGACCAGGGCCGGGTGCTCGCCGACGATCTCCTCGTAGCGGTGCTTGAGCTGTCCCCGCCGCAGATCGGTCTGGGGTGGGGCGGCAACCGGTGGCCCCGCGCTCGGGGCCGGCGTGGGCGGTGACCAGGCCCCCGCCGGCGCAGGCGGCGTACCCCAGGGGGACTCGGCGGCCGGTGGGGCCGGGGCGGCCACCAGCTGCCCCCGCAACTTCTCTTCCTCGGTGCGCAGGCGGTGGGTCTCCTGGGTCAGTCGCACGGCGCGCGCCAGCAGCGCCAGCTGCACCGCGACCACCTCCAGCAGCAGCAGCTCCCGGGGACCGAAGGCCGCGTCGGTGAAGGGGTGGTCCACGTAGAGCACACCCTCCAGGCGGGAGCCCACGGACATGGGCGCGCACAGAACCGACCGCAGCCGGTGGGCCATCACCGACGCCGAGTCCACGAACCGGGCGTCGGTGGTCGCGTTGGCGGTCCAGGTGGCCTGGCCCGTGCGCAGCACGCCGTCCAGCAGCTGGTCCGAGGTGGGGAAGGGTTCGGGGGTGCTGTGGATCACCGCCTGCCCGTTGCCGTCCCGCAGGCGGATCAGGCCCCTCTCGGCCCCCGTGATCCGGATGGCCAGCTCCAACAGCTGCTCCATCTGCGCGCGGGGCGACTCGGACTCGGCGAGCCGGCGGATCCCGTCCATGACCTCCCGGGTGCGTTCCGTGTCCTGCTCGAAAGCCTCGGCCTCTGCCACGGTATCCGCGGGGAGTTCGGCGACGCCCAGCTCCCGGGCCAGGCGGCCCACCGCCCGGTGGACCGGATGGGTGGCGTCGATGCCGTCGGGGATCCGGGCCTGGATCCAGTCCGCCAGCTCCTGCAGCTCGGTGAATCGCTCCCGGGCCTGATCCCCGTCGTCCAGGGCCTGGCAGACGCCGGCCATCTCCGCCAGGCTTCGCCAGCGGGCGTCGGGGTTGGCCGACCGCTCGGCGGTGGCCAGCGCCGTCTGGGCGTGACCGTACGCGGCCGGGAGATCTCCGCCGGGACGCAGCCGCTCCAGGCGGGCCCGGAGTCGGTGTGCCGTGCAGGCCACCTCGGGCAGGGGCGCGGCCTCGACCATCCGCCGCAGGGCCTCCGCGGTCTCGTCGTACTGAGCCTTGCGCAACCCGATGGCGGCGCGTACCACACCCGCCGACTGCAGGCCGCGTTCCAGCTGGACCGCGGACAGCTCCCGCTCCGCGCGCCCCAGCAGCGTCCCGAGCCCTTCGCGCTCGCCCGCCCGCAAGCGGGTGCCCGCCAGCCAGACCCGCGCCTCACCGGCCGCCAGTCGGTCGTTGGAGGCGTCGAACAGCAGGATGCAGCGCTGGAGTTCTTCCTGGGCCAGGTCCGGATTGCCCACGTAGCTGTACAGGCGCCCCAGACGCTTACGAGCCGTGGCCTCCTGGATCGGGTGGCCGATCCCCGTCGCCAGATCGAGCGCCTTGCGGTAGACGCCCAGCGCCTGGGCGTACTCCCCGGCGTACCACAACCCGTCCCCGTGACCGATCAGCACACGGGCGTACTGGTCCCGGTCGCCGGTGCGCTCTGCGGACTCGATGGCCCGCTGGGTCACCTGCAGCGCCTCGCTGGGCCTGCCGGTGTCTCGCAACAGGCGCCCCTGGACGTCCAGCGCGGCCAGCTCCTCGTGGGCCGCCCCCGTCGCGCTGAACAGCTGGACCGCCGTCCGCACGTCGTCCAGGGCGGCCTCGTAGTCGCCGGACATGCCGGCCAGCTCCCCGGAGAGGAGGTGGAGGGCGGCGGTCTCCCGCTGGGGCGCCCGCTCCGACAGGTTTCCCAGAGCCAGATCGCAGTACTGGCGGGCACGTTCGATGTCCTCGGCCATGAAGGCGTCGGCCAGCTCCTTGTACGCCCGGGCCAGCTCCTCGGTGGCCCCGGTCCCCTCCAGGTAGCCCACGGCGCGCTCGAGCAGGGTGAGACCGAGGCTCCTCTCCCCGGTCTTCATGGCCAGGCCCCCCTGGAAGAGGGCGAGCCGCCCCATGGTCGTGCGCCCCACGGCCTCCGGGTCCAGGCGCTCCACGTCCCAGTAGGCGTCGCTGGCCGCCCGGTAGCGGCCCAGGGTCACCATCAGGTCCCCCAGGGCGATCCCGATCTCCGCGCGCACCGCCACGGCCTCGACGGGGGCGTGGGCCATGGCCCGCCGGAGCAGCCCCTCGGCCGTCTCGTGGTCGAAGCGGGCCCGCGCGCGGTTGGCCGCGCGGACCAGGACCTCCGCTGCCTCCACAGGCTCTCCTGCGGACGCCAGATGGCGGGCCAGATCCCGCAGGTCGTCCACGTCCTCGGCGTGGATCAGCAGGCGAGCAGCGGCCGCATGGTGCTTGCGCCGCACCTCGGCCGGGAGGGCCTCGTAGGTGGCGGCGGCGTGGTGCTCGGCGTCGAAGCGGTAGCGGGGCGCGCCGCCGCTGCCCTCCCGGCGGACGAGCCCCTGATCCACCAGGGACTCCAGGACCCGGCCCAGGGCCGCCTCCTCGTCTTCCAGCACCGAGCAGATCGCCTCCAGGGTCAGGGCCCGTCCGGCCAGAGCCAGGAAGCCCAGCGCGGTGCGCTGTTCGGCGGTGAGGGAGGCCTGCCGCTGGCGGATGGACTCGGCCAGGTCTGCGGGGGTGGCGAGCTCGTCGAGCTCGGTGAGCACCAGGCGCGCGCTGTCGGTGTCCACCGCCTCCACGCGCATGTGCCGCAGCAGGAGGTCGAGGAAGGCCGCGTTGCCGCCCGTGATGCTGTGGACCCGCGTGATGAGGGTGGGATCGATGGACGCGTCGCCGAAGCGCGCGCGGAGCATGGACTCGATCGCGGTGGCGTCCAGCCCGTCGAGCACGATCCGGTCGGCCCGCGGGAGGTCGTCCTGGGAGCGGGAGGCGGCCACGACGAACCAGGGATTGTCGTCCCGGCGGAGCAGCTCCCGGAGGATCTCCAGCGCGATGGGATCGCCCCGGTCCACGTCGTCCAGGAACAGGGTCCCCGGCTTGGGCTTGCCGGCGGCCACCAGGAAGCCCACCACGGCCTGGACCAGGTCGTCGTGGCCCGCGGGAGCTGGCGCGTCGGCATCCGGCTCGGGCTGGAGGCCGGGGAGCAGGGCCTCCAGCGCGCGGCCGTGCTCGCGTCCCGCGGCGGCGCGGATCTCCTTGCGCTGCCACAGCCTCGCCAGGGGATCGCCCAGGGGGGCGAAGGGGACCTCTTCGGAGTAGGGATCGCCTCCCACGACCACCGGGGGCATGGTGGTCACCGTGGCGCGGAACTCCCGCAGCAAGCGGGTCTTGCCCACCCCGGGCTCCCCCGCCAGGAGCACGGCCTGCACGGCGTCGGGTGCGCCCGCGAAGTGGTGGCGGAAGGCCTCGCGCAGCCGCATCATCGTCACGCCGCGGCCCACGAAGGGGACCTCGCCTTCCTGGAGGGTGCGCAGCTCCTCGGGGGGCAGGGCGCGGGTGCGCTCGAACCACGAGAGAACGGCCCGGGCCGAGGCGAAACGTTGCTCCGGATCCCGCTGGATCAGCCGCTCGATCAGGGATCTCAGCGAGTTCGGCCAGCCCTCGGGGATCGCGTCTTGCCGGGGATAGCCGGGGACCTCGGGACGGCGATCGGGGGGGAGCAGGCTGATGCCGAGGGAGTACAGGTCGGCCCGACCGTCGAAGGACCGGCCCTCCAGGAGCTCCGGTGCCATGTACAGCGGGGTGCCCCCCGGTACCCGCTGGCGGCTCCGTCCCCGGGCCAGGCCGAAGTCGAGGACCTTGGCCCGGCTGACGCCCTCCTGCTCGAGGACCAGCAGGTTGTCCGGCTTCAGATCCAGGTGGAGCAGGTCGCGCGCGTGACAGTGCTCCAGGGTGCAGCAGACGTCGGCGCACAGGCGCAGTAGCAGGTCCGGAGACGCCGTGGGTGCCAGCTCGTCCCAGGGCTGACCGCCGATCCATTCGCCGGTGTAGTACGGCGCGCCCGTGTCCGCGTCGGTGCCGTACTCGTACACCCGGGCGACCCCCCGGTGGCGCAGGCCGGCGCGGACCCGGAAGTCGTTGGCGAAGGACTGGCGCTCCTCGTCACTGGACGGACGCAGCAGCTTCAACATCAGGATCCGGCCCGGCCGAAGCCGGTCCTCGACCCGGAACAGTTCGCTTCGTTCGCGGCGGTCCACGCCCTCGATCACCGCGTATCGATCGTCGATCACTCGCATCTGACTTCCCCACGCAGGGGAGCCATTCTACCGGGGTGTGCGCGGCTGTGACACTGGCCTGCGCCAGGGGAGCGCACAGCCCTGTGACGGAGCGACACAGGGGCGGCACTCGGAGGTCTTCAGCGGGCGGATCTCAGCGCGAGATCGGGGCCACGGGGGTCGGGGAAGAACGGGAGGGAGCCGTCAGCGGCTCAGCAGCAGGCGCCGTAGGTGGGCGTGACGACGAAGGAGCTGCCCCACCATCCGGTGCGGTGTTCGACCTTGAGGCCCCCGCGGCGGAGCACCTCGTGGCGTTCGCTCTCGTCGACCACGAAGGTCAGGTCTTCGACTTCGATCCGCTCGTCATTGTTCCTAGGCTCGTCCAGAGCCAACCCCATGCGGGGCCCGCCTCACCCCCAGCCCTGGATGAAGATCCGGACGAACTTGCGGCCCTTGTCATCCCCATGGATGAGTGTACGGAGTTCCTCCTGTGCGTCGGAGGAGACGTGAACGACGTCGCTCATGGGACGAAACCTTTCCAGGCCCGCCCGCTCCCCAGCCCGCCGTATTGTAGAGCCACCTGGACCGATTGGCGATTCAGAAATCATCGCCCCGACGGACCCCGGCTTCATCGGACGCGGCCGGTGTGGGACAATGGCCGCTCTGTTTGCGTCGGCGTCCGTGCGCCGGCGAGGGGAGCCGGGTCGTGACCCAGGACGCCTTCTCGGTCTACGAGCGAGCCCCGCGGGCGGTGCGTGTCGGCGTCCCCGCTCCCCGTTTCGACCTGCCCTGCACCTCCCCGGACGGCAAGAATGCCCTGCGGGTGCGCCTCAAGAGCTTCAAGGGGCACTGGCTGACCCTGCTGTTCTACGCCCACGACTTCGCCTTCCTCAGCCCCAACGAGCTGCGGAGCTTCGACCAGCGGTTCGACGAGTTCCGTAAAGCGGATTGTGCCCTCCTGGGGGTGTCCGTGGACTCCCTGGACAGCCACCGACGGTGGTTGCAGACCCCCGTGGAACAAGGAGGGCTGGGAGCGCTTCGCTTCCCCCTCGCCTCGGACACCTCGGGGGAGACGTTGACCTCGTACGGCGTCTTCGATCCCCGGACCCATGCCGCGGCGCCGGCGACCTGTCTGGTGGACCCGGCCGGGGTGGTGCGGCACGTGGCCCATCACCATCCGATGGTCGGCCGCAGCGTGTCGGAGACCCTCAGGGTGCTCCAGGCCCTGCGCGCCGGCCAGCTCTGCCCCGCCGACTGGCAGTCGGGGGAGCAGGCCCTGGTACCGCTCCTGGATCTGGGATCGGGCCGCGTGCTCGGCCACTACCGCCTGGGGCGGGAGATGGGGCACGGCTCCTTCGGCCGGGTGTTCGAGGCCTGGGACATCGGGGGCCGCCGGCGGGTGGCGCTGAAGCTGCTGATGCCCGATACCAAGGTCGAGCCGGCGCTGGCCGTGGCCGAGGCGAGGAGGGTCGCCCGGCTCCACCACCCCCACGTCTGCGCGATCTTCGAGGCGGACGTGATCGAGGGAGTACACGCCATCGCGATGGAGTTCATACCGGGGGGGACGGTGGCGGATCTGATCAGCCTCGGCGCGCTGACCTCCACCCAGGTCCGCGTCCTGGCCGCGCAGGCCCTCGGGGCGCTGGCGGCGAGCCACGCCCGCAAGATCGTCCACGGCGACCTCAAGCCCGCCAACATCATGCTCGACGCGGGGGGCAACGCGAAGCTGCTGGACTTCGGGATCGCGCAGCAGGTAGCGGGGAAGGACACGGGCGACGGCGAGCGCTCGGGCAGCGTCGAGACCGGCGGCGGGCAGACCGTGACCCTGGCCTACCTGGCCCCCGAGCTGATGTCCGGCGCCCGGGTCTCCCCTGCCAGCGACGTGTTCGCCTTCGGGCTGATCCTCTACGAGATGGTCACCGGCCGCCGGGCCTTCCAGGCCGAGTCCTTCGTGGACCTGATCAAGCTGCTCCAGCGCCCCGACCACACGGGCCTCGCCGACAACCTGCAGCCCCCCTACCGGGAGCTGGTCCGCTCTTGCCTGGCCAAGGACCCCGCCGAGCGGCCCTCGGCCGAGGCGCTGCTCAGGCAGTGGTTCGATCGCAAGGGATGACCCCCCTGGATCGCGTCCCCGAGCCCACGTTGATGTCCGATCCGGATCGGGTCGCCGCGTACGCGGCGTACCGGTACGGCGGGGGCGACCGGGCCTTTCTTGCCTGGCTGATGATGAGCGGCCTGGACCTCCGCGGGGCGACGGCGGTGGACCTGGGGTGCGGCCCGGGGGCGGTGACGGCGCAGATCTGCGCGGCGTTCGAGGGCCTGCGGGTGACCGGCGTCGACCCCTCCGCCGCGATGGTCGACGTGGCGCGGGGGGTCGCGGCCGAGGCCGGCCTGGAGTCCCGGGTGGACATCGTCCGGGCCGCGATCCCCTGGGCACCCCTGCACGCCGGGGCCTTCGATGCGGTGTTCAGTCTGGGACTGCTGCATCACCTGGCCGATCCCCGGCAGCTGTGGCAGGAGGCGGCGCGGCTGCTGGCGCCGGGCGGGCACCTGCTGGTGATGGACCTGCTGCGACCCGCCTCGGAGGCCGAGCTGGAGCGGGCGGCGGTGGAGGCGGCCGACGTGGACGAGGTCCTGCGGGCCGACTACCGGGCATCGCTGAGGGCGGCCTACTCCCTGGACGAGGTGGAGCGGCAACTCGCCGACAGCCGCTTCACCCACCTGTCGCCCACGGCTGTGGGTGACCGCCTGTTCGTGGTCCACGGCCAGCTCCCGGGCTGACCCGACCCTCGCCCCGCTGGTACGCTGCCCACCCGGGAGGACGCCGTGGAGAGCTTGCCGATCCGTTCCGTCGAAGAGTTCGTGGGAGCCGTCGAGGGGCTGGAGAGCCAGTGGCGGGTGAACGACCGCCGCCCGACGTTGTGGTTCCGGGGGCACGCGGCCACGGACTGGAAGCTGCTGCCCGGGCTGCAGCGCTACGACCTGGTCGACCCCGAGGCCCAGGAGCTGTCGGCGTACTACTACTTCCAGGTGCGCGCCCCCCAGCTGCTGCGCTGGGTCCCAGACGAGCACGACGCGTGGTCCTGGATGGTCCACATGCAGCACTACGGCTTTCCCACCCGGTTGCTGGACTGGTCCGAGCGGCCCCTGGTGGCCCTGTTCTTCGCCCTGTACAACCTGCACGGCGACGCGGACGCGGTGGTCTGGGTCCTGGCGCCCGAGATGTGGAACCTGGCGTTCAAGGGGCTCGACAGCATCGAGATGGCCCCCGGCGACATCCGTCACCCGACCTGGGTCAACGGCTTCTTCCAGACCGTGGCCGCCAACGAGAGCCCACCCATGGACGACGAGACCGTGGAGCAGCGGCGCCAGGCCTGCTCGTCGCCCATGGCCGTCCTGGCCCCCCAGCGCAACATGCGGATCTACTCCCAGTCGGGCACCTTCACCGTGCACGGCTTCGACCCCCGCCCCCTGGACGAGATCGCCGACGAGGCGGAGTTCGAGGGGCTGACCCGGCTGGTCATCCCGGGGGACGTGAAGGCCAAGGTCCGGCGCCACATGCTGCGCAACTGGATCGACGAGACCGCGGTGTTCCCCGAGGCGCCGTCCCTGTGCCAGAAGATGGTCCGGGAGTTCCTGGTCGACTGGAAGGGCGACGGCCGATGAGATCCTCCACCCGTCCCGAGGACCTGCAGGAGGTCCTCGACCAGATCGAGTCCGGCCACGCCCTTCTCTTTCTGGGCGCGGGCAGCACCCGCAACTGCCGGCGACCCGACGGCAAGGCCGGGCTCACCGGCCGCGACCTGGCCCGGGAGATCCTGCGAGAGCTGAACCAGGGGAAGGATCCCGGATTCGAGGTCGGCCTGACCCGGGCCGCCGAGTTCTACACCGGGGTCAAGGCCTCGGCCCGGCGGGGCCTGGACCGCTTCCTCTGCGACCGCTTGACCGGACTGCTGCCCACCGTGGGCCACCACGTGGCGGCGAGTCTCCCGTGGCGAGCGGTGGTCACCACCAACTACAACCGGGTGGTGGAGCTGGCCTGGGAGCAGGCCGAGGAGGCGGGCTACGCGGCGCGCCCCCTGCGGGTGATCCGCACCGACGACGAGCTCGACGGAGGGCAGGACTCCGGGGACGCGATCCCCCTGTACAAGCCCCACGGCTGCATCTCGCTGCCCGGCCAGGGCAGCCGCCGGATGGTGGTCACCTCCGCCGACTACTTCGAGTCCGAGCGCATCCGCGGGGGCATGTTCACCGAGCTGCGCGCCCTGGCCCGGGACTGCACGACCGTCTTCATCGGCTACAGCCTCGAGGACTTCACCTTCCGCAACATCTTCTACACCCTCCACGCCGAGCAGGGAGACTGGTCCAGCCGCGCCTACTCCGTCGGCCCCTTCGACCACCCCCTCCGCCTCACCTGGCTCTCCCGCGCCATGGACCGCAACTACAACACCACCGTGCTCGACGACACCTTCGACGCCTTCCTGATCCGCCTGGCGGCGGAGCGGGGGGAGATCGACGACGGGCTGCGGCGGGTGATCCTCGATCGTTGGGAGGATGCCCAGGGGGCTGATCCGGAGTACCTGGACGGCGGATTGAGGGTGCGGATCGGGGGGCTCGGCGCGCGCTGATTCGCCACGTCGAGGGCCGCCCGACGTCCCCGATCCGCGGGGTTTCGACCGCGACCCCGAAGCCTGAAGCGTCGAGTATCGGTATGGCCGGACGGCGGCGGGAATCCCCCCCCCCGGTGCTATACTCGGCCCCGTCGGAATCGCCACCCACGGGGGAATACGGGCGGGGGGCAGGCGATGGGGGCGCCTTAAGACCCCCCCGCGGCCGGGGTTCTGCCCGCGGTCACGCGGTACCAGAGCCCCGATGGTCACTACTCGTTCGAGGTCGAACACGCCACTGGGCCGATCTACCGGATCACGGAGGTCGGGTACGCCGACGACACGAGCGGCGAACAGGTCGCCGAGATCCTCGGCTCCCTGCTCGATGGGGTGGAGCGGGACGGCCGCTACGCGCGGGCGTACCTCTGTGTGGACTACAGCCGCTACCGTGGGAACTCCAACCGCACTCGAAAGCGCCTGATGAGGGACGTGGTCTCGCGGCCGACCCTGGGGTACACGGCGTTCTTTGGACGTGGATTCGTGACCCGCGCGGTGGTCACCCTGCTGCGATCCGTGGTGCCGCGATTGCGAACGCGGGGCTTCGCGGATGAAGACCGCGCGATGGCCTGGCTGGCCAGCCAGGCGGACAGGGACGCCCACGGCGCCTGGCGCGGATTGCCGGGGCAGACGGCCGAAATCGAGAGCGGCCTGGGAAACAACCTGCAGCAGGCGGCCCTGGCGACCTTCCTCCTGCGCCACGCAGACCACGTGGACGAGGTCGAGCTGGCCGGCACTCGCCGGCGAGTCGTCGAGCCGCCGGGCTGGGCGGTCGTGGGGGCGGCCGCTGACGCCGAGGCGCGCTGTGCCCTGGTCGGGGACGACATCCTGCGCCTGACGTGGACGGGGGCGCCGGACGAGGCGGCCCTGGCGTCCTTCCGCGAACTGGCCCGGACGGCCGCCACCGACGTGGGCTCGACCCGCTTCTACGCCCTGTTCGACATCCGCGACGCGGTGTTGCCGTCGCGGATTCCGCAGGAGAACGCGTACCGAGGTGCGGTCGTGGTCGGCCAGGGCGAAGGGGCGGACGCCCTGACGGATGCCCTCCTGCGAGGAGGAGTCCCGCCGGACGATATCGGCCATGCCCCCGGCGCGGCCCGCGGCCAGCGTGCCGTGGACGCCATCCGGGACCGCGTCGAGTCCGAGCTGCGGGCCTTCGGCCCCCCCGGGGATCCCGCGCGCCTGCGCGCCCTCGCCGAGAGTCAGCACCGGGCGCTCCTGCGCCAGCGGGAGTCCCTGGATCGGCTGTTCGAGACGATCGGCCAGATCAGCTGGTACGAGACCTACGATGCGGACACCGACGTCCAGCCGTTGATCTCGCCCAGCCCGGATCCGGACGACGACGCCTACTGGGCGGTGACCGGGGCCCTGCACATGATGCGGTCGGACATGTCCGGCATGCTGGCCGAGCGCGATCGGCGACTCGAGGAACTGCGCGAGGCTCGGCAGGTTGCCGAGGATGCCAACCGCTCGAAGGGCCGGTTCCTCGGCGTGGTCAGCCACGAACTGCGCACACCGCTCCACGCCATCGTCGGCCTGGTGTCACTGCTCGACAACAGCACACTGGATGTGGATCAGCGCCACCAGCTGGGCGGGATCCACATTGCTGCGCGGCGCCTCGAGCGTCTCGTCGACGACCTGCTGGACTTCACCCGGCTGGAGGCGGGAGCCCTGGAGCTGGCCGCCACCTCCTTCGAGCTGCGTGCCGCCCTCGACGAGCTGGAAGAGACCTTCGCCGGCCGTGCGGCGTCCCAGGGATTGGAGCTCCGCCGTCGCGAGACGCCGGACCTTCCCGAGTGGGTGTGTGGGGACTCCGACCGTCTGCTGCAGGTGCTGTCCAACCTGATGGACAACGCCGTCAAGTTCACCGAGCAGGGCCATGTGGGCCTCCTGGTCGACCGCAGGAGCAAGACCACCGTGCGTTTTCGGGTGGTGGACTCGGGGCCGGGCGTCCGCGCCGAGGACCGGGACCGGATCTTCGAGCGTTTCGAGAGGCTGGGCGGCGCTTCGGGGACCGTGAGCCCGGGGGTCGGGCTCGGCCTGGCGATCTCGCGGGAGCTGGTGCGGATGATGGGGGGGGAGCTGACGGTGGAAAGTGCGCTGGGCCGCGGGAGCGCGTTCTCGTTCACCATCCCGTTGCCGCAGGTGGGCGTGCCGGACGAGGCCTCCGAGGACAGTGAGCAGAGCGAGGGTCGCCTCCGCGGCGCCCGGGTGCTGCTGGTCGAGGACGACGCGTGGAGCCGCTACGCAGCGCGCCAGCTCCTCGAGGGCTGGGGATTGCGCGTCGACACCGCCGAGGACGGCGACGAGGCCCTCGAGTCCTTCCGCCAACACTGGAGGGATCTGGACGCGGTGATCCTCGACATCCAGCTGCCGTCGATCAGCGGATTGGAGTGCCTGAACGTGATGCGCGCGATGGACTCCGGCGTCCGCGCGATCCTCTGCTCGGGCACCGAACTCGAACCCGAGCAGCTGGCCGCGCTCGAAGGGGCAGGCTACCCGTTCCTGGGCAAGCCGTTGCGACCCGACGTCCTCAAGCGGGCGCTGGCGAGCCTCTTGCCCGCCGGGACGCTATCCGAACGCTGATCCGTCATTCCCGGAACAACGTCAGCAACATCTTGAACCGCTCCGCCGCGTGGACCGCGTGGGGGATGTGGGCGGGCATGCGG
>CAZITQ010000178.1:0-20249 GCA_964542165.1 uncultured Rickettsiales bacterium | reverse complement strand
GGGATCCTCGGGGGGCTCCGTGGTGTCGTCGTCGCCTGCGGAGTCGTCGTCGCCTGCGGTGGTGGCGTCGTCCCCGGTGGTGTCGTCGTCGTCCCCGGAGGTGTCGTCGTCCCCGGGCCCGACGGTGGTGTCGTCGTCGTCCCCGGGACAGCTGGCTCCCAGGACGAGGATCCCGGCGACCAGGGCGAACCACGGCCAGCCCGGTCCGGCGAAACCGGGGAATCCGATGGGGCAGGTACGGTTTCCTTGGCCTATTCCCACGATCCCAGTGTAGAACGTGTGCCCCCAACACAGGAGAGGCTTCGACATGAGCAACCCCGTTCGTTTCCTCTGGATCACCGCCGCCCTGATGGGCCTGATGCTGGCTGGCTGCCCTGCCGAGGAGGGTACCGAGACCGGAACCACCGACGAGGCCGTGGCCGAGGGCCACGAAGGTCACGACCACGAAGGCCACGACCACGGCAAGGGCCACCACAGCCCCTTCCACGCCGAGGGTGTCGAGGCGGCCATCGAGAACACCGACAACGGTGTGGTGGTCACCTTCACGTCCGAGGACGCCGAGCAGGTCACCGAGCTGCAGGAGTTCGCGGCCACCAAGGCCGAGGACGGCGGCCACGGCAGCTGCAAGGGCGACTGCCCGTGCAAGTGGGAAGGAGTGACCAAGGCCCACGAGAACCTGGACAACGGCGTGAAGGTCACGATGACCACCGAGGACGCCGAGCAGGTGACCAAGCTCCAGGAGGCCATGGCCAAGAAGGTCGAGGAAGGCTGCGGCTGCGGCGGCCACGACGAGGCCCACGCCGACGGCGGCTGCTCCCACCACGGGGATCACGCCAAGGACGGCGACAAGCCCTGGACCATCCTCCACGCCAAGAGCGTCACCCAGGGATTCGAGAACCTCGACAACGGGGTCAAAATGACCTTCACCGCCGGCTGCCCCCACAAGCAGGGCCTGCTCCAGGAGGCCGGTCCGGCCTTGCTCGAGCACCTGGCCACCGACGAGGCCAAGGCCGCACACGCGGACAGCCCCTTCCACTTGGAGGGCGTCACCGCCACCGCCGAGAACGTCGACGGCGGCGTGGCCCTGACCTTCGTGTCCGACGACGCCGAGACGGTCAAGAAGCTCCAGGAGCACGCGGCGCTGAAGGCCGAAGGCGACGAGGGCAAGGAGTGCGGCTGCAAGGACAAGGAGCACGCCCACGAGGCCTGAGGGCTCGGGGGACTCACTTCTCCGGCAGCTCTTCCAGCTCCTCCCACCGCGCGTAGAGTTCCGCCAGCTCCGACTGCGCCGCCGTCCGGCGGTCCTGCACCGCCGTGATCGCGTCCTTGCCCCGGCGGTACAGATCCGGATCGGCCAGCTGTTCATCCTTCTGTGCGAGCTCGGACTCCAGCACCTCGATCCGGTCCGGGAGATCCGCGAGCTCCAGGTTCTCGGCGTAGGTGCGCTTGCGGGGCCTGGGCGTGGACGGCGCGCGTGCCTTCTTTGCGGGCCGGACCTCGGCCGTGGGGTCCTCCACGGGAGACCGCTGGCGTAGCCAGTCGGCGTATCCACCCACGTACTCGTTCACCGTACCCTTGCCCTCGAACACCAGGGTCGAGGTGACCACGGCGTCCAGGAAGGCTCGGTCGTGGCTGACCAGCAGCACGGTGCCCTTGTAGTGCAGCAGCTGCTCCTCGAGTAGATCCAGGGTCTCGGCGTCCAGATCGTTGGTGGGCTCGTCGAGCACCAGCACGTTGGAGGGGCGGGCGAACAGGCGGGCCAGGAGCAGGCGGTTTCGCTCCCCACCGGAGAGGACGTCGATGGGCGATCGAGCCCGCTCGGGGGCGAACAGGAACTCCTTGAGGTAGGTGATCACGTGGCGGCGATTGCCGTCGACGAGCACCGAGTCGGCGCCGTCGGCCACGTTGTCGGCCACGCTGCGATCGTCCCGCAGCTGATCCCGAAGCTGGTCCAGGTAGGCCACCTGGAGACCGATCCCCTGTCGCACCGTGCCGCGACCCGGCGGTAGCTGGTCCAGCAGTACGCGCAGCAGGGTGGTCTTGCCGACCCCGTTGTCTCCGATCAGGCCCACCCGGTCGCCGCGCATCACCGCCGTGCTGAAGCCATCGACGATGGGAGGCCCGTCCCCGTAGGCGAAGGACACGTCCCTGGCGTCGATCACCAGCTTGCCCGAGCGATCGGCCTGCTGGATCCGGATGGACGCGTTTCCGATCTGCTCCCGGCGTGTTCGGCGCTCCTCGCGCATCTTCTTCAGCGCCCGCACGCGGCCCTCGTTGCGGGTGCGGCGGGCCTTGATCCCCTGGCGGATCCAGGCCTCCTCGACGGCCAGCTTGCGGTCGAACTCGGCGGCCTGCTCCTCTTCCGCCGCCAGAGCGGCGGCCTTGCGCCGCTGGAAGCTGGCGAAGTCGCCGGGGTAGGAGAGCAGCCGGCCCCGATCCAGCTCCACGATCCGGGTGGCCAGGCGCCCCAGCAGCGCCCGGTCGTGGGTCACGAACAGCATCGTGCCCCCGTTGCGCAGCAGGTACCGCTCCAGCCAGTCGATGGAGGAGATGTCCAGGTGGTTGGTGGGCTCGTCCAGCAGCAGCAGGTCGGGGCGGGCCACCAGCGTCCGGGCCAGGAAGACCCGCCGTTTCAGCCCCCCCGACAGCTCGGCGAAGCGGGCGTCCCGGTCCAGGCGCAGCCCTTCGAGGACCGCATCCAGGCGACGTCGATGCTGCCAGTCCTCCTCGTCGTCCCGGGGCTCGGCTCCGGCGAGGACCAGCTCCAGGACCGTTCCCCGGGCCGCCTCGGGCACCCGCTGGGGAAGCAGGCCGGTCCGCAGACCAGGCGCGCGGGCGATCTCCCCGAGATCCGGGGGCTCCTCGCCGTCGACCAGGCGCAGCAACGACGACTTGCCGGTGCCGTTGCGGCCCATCAGGCAGACCCGCTCCCCCTTCTCCACGTGCAGGTCCACCCGCTCGAGCAGCGGCGGCCCGCCGTAGGCCAGGGACACCTCGCGCAATGAGATCAGGGCCACGGTCACTCCAGTTCGCGCCCTCTCTCTAGCACAGGTAGACTGCCCAGCGGGTCGGCAACCATGGCATCCACTCCCACCCTCGGCCAGCGATTGCTGGCCCTCTACGACCGGGGCAGGGGCGCCTATCGCAACCTGGTGGTGGACAGCGGCTTCCACGGGGCGGCCCGCAGCCCGGTGCTGTTCGTGACCTTCCTGGTGCGAGAGATCGTGGGCAAGGAGCTGTCCACCCGGGCCATGGCCCTGTCGTACCAGTTCCTGTTCTGCCTGGTGCCTGCGCTGACCCTGCTGCTGGCCCTGCTGGCGGCGCTGCCCGGTCTGGAGCCGGCGCGGCAGATGCTCACCGAGATGGTCGTGAGGGAGTTCCTGGCCGCGGACGCCGAGATGGTCACCGCCCAGGTCGAGACCTTCGTGGCCAACGCCGAGGTGTTCTCGCTGGTGGGGACCGCGGTGCTGGTCTACGGAACCGTGGTGCTGGTGACCACGCTTCGGGGGGCGATCAACGCGATCTGGAACATCCGCCTGGCCAAGGTCGCCTGGTGGCAGCGGCTGGGTCCGCTGGGGTTGGTGGGCGGCCTGTTCCTGGGGTCCATCCTGCTGGCGGTTCTCACCGCGGGACCCTTCCAGTCGACGCTCTCGTTCCTGGATCGCACGCCCCTGTTCACCTCCGGTGTGCGCTCCTTCCTCGCCTCCGTGTTCGTGGGCTGGCTACTGACCTTCCTGCTGTACAAGCTGGTGCCCTCGACCTGGGTCCACACCGGTTCGGCGGCCATCGCCGCCGCCGTCACCTCGCTGCTCTTCTCGTCGGCCAAGGTGGGTTTTCTGGCCTACGCGGCGTCGTCGGACACCTACACGCGGATCTACGGGGTGCTGGGGGCGCTGTTCCTGGGTCTGCTGTGGAACTGGGTGGCCTGGTTCCTGATCCTGGGCGGGGCGGCCCTGGCCTTCGTGGCCCAGAACTACGAGTACCTGGTGGGGCTGGAGCAGCAGAAGCTGATCGGCGAGCGCCACCGCACCTGGCACGGGGTGCGGCTGGTGCTGGCCGTGTACCGGGCCGAGCAGCGGGGGGAGACCCCGATCTCGGTGGCCTCCCTGTCCCGGGAGCTGAGGTTGGCCGGGTATCTGGTGGATCGGCTGGGCGACGTGCTCGCCGCCGGCGGGCTGATACAGCAGAGCGGTTCCAGCCAGTGGGAGCACATGTCTCCCGCGGTGCCCGCGGGCGAGGTCTCGGTGGCGGACGTGGCCCGCGCCCTGGCGCGCCACACCTTCGAGCTCCCGCCGGCCGGAGACGCGGAGCCGCGGTCGGAGAGCACCCTACGCGAGCTGCTGGAGGGGGCGCGCTCGACCCTGGCCGGATCCCTCGGCACGACCACCCTCGCCGACCTGCTGGAGCAGGGAACCGGCGGGGACACCGCGGGACCCGGCTGACCCCGGACCGCGCCTGGAAAGGACGGACATGTCCGACATCCCTCCCCGCGTCTTCCCCCTGGTGCTGGCCGCGTTCCTCGCGCTCGTGGGCTGTTGTGGGGAAGGCAAGGCCCCGTCGACACCGGTGGAACACGAGGCGGCCGAGCCTGCCCCCGATCCGGGTCCGGACGCTGCCGAGCCGGAGCCCGAGCCCGCTCCGACGCTGGTCTCCGGCGAGTACCATTCACTGAAGATCGCCCACGATCCCGCCACCGGCGAGGTGAGCGGGTACTACTGGAACGCCACCGGTTACGACGAGGAGCTGGATGCGCCTCGTTTCTTCTGTGTCTTCGCCCTGCGCGGAGAGCTGGAGGGCGGCCAGGCGCGCCTCGCCACCGCGTACCCCGGACCGGGCGAGGTGATCGGGGGGACCCTGCTGGTGAACGACGACGGCAGCCTGCACATCACCCTGGACGAGGAGCACGGCGGCTGCTGGAACGTGCAACCGGACTTCCCACGCAGCGAGGGCGGGGTCACCTTCCGCCTGCAGACCCAGCACCCCTGGACCGCCGTGCGGGTGGTGAAGGCCCGCAAGGCCTTCTTCCACGGTGACGCGGACCTGGGCACGAGGCGCAAGGCCTACTGCGTCACCGACGACGTGCTCCCCGTCAAGTCCAGCAAGCCGGGCTGGGTCGAAGGGCAGTTCGAGTACAAGGACAAGGTGACCGAGGGCTGGGTTCAGGAAGACGACCTCTACCGGCTGCCGGTGTTGCCCGACTGAGCGGGAACGTCAGTCGAGCAGGATCAGTTCGAATCTCCCCGCAGGACCGGGCACTCCACCGACCGAGGCCCGGAGAGTGGCGTCGGCGTCTTCGCCCACGATCACGTACTGACCGTTGCCCGCCCCGAGGGCGATCTGCCCGTCGCCGAGCTCCACCAGCTGCAGGTCCACAGGGTCCGTCTCGGTGGCCCGCAGGACGCCGTCCTCCGCGGAGACCTGGACGTACCGGCCGTCCGCAGCCTTCAGCGTCACGCCTCCACCGTCGGCCAGCGCCAGCTGGAAACGCTCCCAGGGTTTGACCCGGGGACTGATGGCCCGCAGCGATCCGTCCTCGCCCGAGGCGAGTGCGGCGGTCACGTAGCGGCCGCTGGCGGCCTTCAGCGCGACCTTGCGGGGCCGGTCGCCGTCGCCGCACGAGAGCACCCAGGGCTCCGCGGTGCCGGCGGCGCAGTGGAAGCAGCAATCCTCGCAGGGCTGGTCGCCGGACAGGCCCATGCCCCAGCTGTTGTCGCCGGCAGAGGCGCCGTGGCAGATCCGCGTGCCCGGGGCGCATGGCAGTTCCACCAGGTAGGTGGCACCCAGGGGGTCGGCACCCCAGTCCCCCTCGGCGGGCCACACCTTGCCCCGGGTCGCGTCGAAAATCCGGTAGCGGGCGGTCTCGCCGTCGGGGCAGGCGTCCCGGATGCCGATCGTCATGGTCACCGGAGCGTGCCCAGGGTAGAGGATCACCGCCGCCTCCCGGTCGACCCAGGACAGGCGCGGCGCGCCCGCGCCGGCGGCGGCCCGCCGGGTCTCGGCCACCATGATCGAACTCGCGTCCAGACGGGTCCCGTGCTCCGTGGCTCCGAACGTCTCGGGCGTGGGATGGGTCAGCCCGAGGGCGTGGCCGAAGTGGTGGAGCACCGCGTCGTGGAAGGCTTCCTCGTCGGCGGTGGCGGGGTCCGGCAGGCAGAGGGTCGGGTTCGGAGGGACGATGACCGTGGCGTCGGTTCCGACGGCGGTGCGGGACAGATCACAGGCGAAAGAGGCACGGATCTGGGCCCGGGAGACGTCGATGGTGCCCGGGGCGTGGTAGCTCAGCGACAGGTTCGCGTGTTCGGTCCACTGATTGGCGATCCCGGCCACCTTGCCCCAGGCGTCGTCCGGCCCGTCCAGGAAGAGCACGGCGAGGGTCGCGCCGTTGGACCAGCGCCGGTCCGCGTCGTCGGCCATGCCCGGACGTTTCAGGGGCGCCGAGCCGCAGAGCTCGCCGGCCCAGGCGCCCGGATCGGGCAGCGTGAGCGCGGCGAGGAACCAGGTCGCGGTCAGCGCGAGAACCAACCGGGCGCGTCGTCCGTCCATCGAGAGCACCTCCTACCCCGCCGGCGCCAGGGTGTCACAGTCCAGCTTGCCGGTGACCACGCCGACCTCTCCGGTCCATCTAGATCCGACCGCGTAGCCTGACCAGGCCGACTGGGGCAGATCGCAGGAAAGATCCTCTCCGCCTTCGCCGGAGAAGTGGACCGTGTAGCGCTCGCTCTTCGCCCCCTCGCGCTCGCAGCCGATGCAGGTGCCTTGCTTGCCCAGCTTCACGGTGGGCCAGGCCGGGGCGTCGGACAGGGCCGCTCCGCTGGCGTCCACCGTCCGGTCCTTCGTCCAGCGCTCCACCTCGTACCGGCACTTGTCGTCGTAGACCGGTACCTCCTTGTACCGGGGCTTGCACTCCTCGATCTCCTTGAACGTGCCGTCCCCCTGGTCCTTCTTCTTGACGGTACAGTCCTCCCCGTCCTCGACCTTCTTGTGGGAGCGGACCTCCTCGCTGCGGCTGACGTCGTGGGCGCCGGCCGGCATCTCGTCGCACCAGGCGTCCTCTTCGACCGACCGGTATTCCTCGATGGCGATGCTGCGTTCCCAGCTGTGGCCGGCCACCTGGACCGCGGCCTCCTCCTTCCACAGCAACACCACCGCCAGGGCCGCGACCACGGCCAGCGCGAGCGCCAGGGCCACGCAGCCGATGACGCAGCCGACCTTGCTCTTCTTTTTTTGGGGGGCAGGCTCGGCCGGCGGTGGGGTCCGTGCGGGGTCCGCCTTCTTCTCCACCTCGGCTGCACCATCCATCGCCGATCCGCAGCCAGCGCAGTGGGACGCGGCCGCCGCCATCGGTGTCGAGCAGGACGGGCACCTCCGGTCCGCGCCGGTGAACACGTGGTCCTCCACCGCGACCTTGTCCTCGTCGGAGGGGAAGTACCGCGCGTCGGGGTCCTGGGCCGCGCCGCAGGAGGGGCAGTAGCGGTGGGTCTTGCCCAGCAGCTTGGTGGTGCCGCAGTAGGGGCAGTCCCAGAGCATCTGGTAGGTGCCGAGGTCCTTCTCGCTCATCGGTCCGTCCACGCGGGTTGGGGGTGGGCACCAGGGTACAACGGAAACGGAATCGTTGACGCTCGCGCGCGTGCCCTCTAGGGTGGGCCACCCTTCTGGCCGAGGAGAGTGCCATGTCGAACGTACTCCGCACCGCCATCCTGTCCACGCTCGTCGCCGGCCTGCTGGGCCTTGCCGCCTGCACCGGCCCGGACGAGGACGGCTACCGCCCGTCGTTGACCCAGGTCCGCATCGGCGAGGTCGTGGTGGACGATCCGCCGCCCATCCCTGAGGCGCTCTACGTCCCGGGCATCAACGTCAAGCCCGAGGACTACGACCTGCAGGACGCGATGCTGTACCTGTCGGCCACCGACCTGCAGAACCTCCAGGACCTGGACGATCCCAAGCCCCTGGAGAAGCACGCCGAGTACGCCTACGAGGCCGGCACCGGCTCGCTGCTGGACGAGAACCCCGACGAGGGTGAGATGAACTACGACGACGTGGAGCAAGGCGCCATCGGGGACTGCTACTTCCCCGCGGCGCTCGCGGCCACGATCTTCATCGACGAGGACCACGGCATCCGCGACGGGCTGATCCGCGAGGTGCGGGACGAGTCCGGCTTCGTGACCCACTACGTGGTGCGGTACTACGACGCCTGGGGCACCCGCCTGGACATCGAGGTCGACGCGGATCTGGTGCGCAAGGGCACCAAGGTCACCTACGCCCGCTCCATGGACTCGACCACGGCCTCCGAGGAGTGGTGGGTCTCGCTGGTGGAGAAGGCCTACGCCGAATGGCACGGCGGATACGAGAAGATCGGCGAGGGTGGCTGGGTCGGCGACGTGTTCCAGGCCCTGACCGGCTCCAACGCCACCTACCGCAACCTCAAGTACCTGTCCGACGACAGCATCGTGCGCTCGATCACCGACAACATCGAGCGCCACCGCCCGGTGGCCGCCGGGACCTTCGGCGAGGATTCGGGCGTGGAGTACGAGGGTACGGGCGTCTATGCCAACCACGCCTACTCGATCCTGGGCGCCCGCACCGACGAGGAGGGGGTCTCCCACGTCACGCTGCGCAATCCCTGGGGCGAGGTGGAGCCGGCGGGCAACGGCGAGGACGACGGCATCTTCGAGCTGACCACCGAGGAGTTCAAGCGGCTGTACCAGGGCCTCACCCTGGGCGGCGGCTACGAGGCCGACCACACGGCTCCCGACGAGGTGGACGACCTGGAGGTGGCCGAGATCGTGGGCGACACCGTGGTGCTGACCTTCACCTCCACCGGCGACGACGGCACCAAGGGTCTGGCCGCGCTGTACGACCTGCGGTCCTGCGGCGAGGAGATCTCCTCGTCCAACTTCTACTCGTGCGAGAAGGTCGCCGTGGCAGGGCCCCAGTCGCCGGGCACCGTCGAGCGGATCGAGGTCGAGGGCGTCGAGGGCAACACCTGGTTCGCGGTCAAGGTCGAGGACGAGTCGGGCAACATCTCGGGCCTGTCCAACGTGGCCCACACCGAGCTGACCCAGGGCGACGACGACGACAGCGGCGACGACGACGACGACGACGACACCCCCGCGCCCCTGGACCTTTTCGAGGACTTCGAGACCGGGGCGCCCGGCTGGGCCACCTCCGGCCTGTTCCACCTCACCACCTACCAGTCCGCCAGCCCCAGCCACTCCATGTGGATGGGCGACGAGGCCTCCCACGACTACGACACCGGCTCGCAGGTGGTCGCGTCGCTGACCTCGCCGGCGATGGACGTCCGCGGCACACCGGCGCCCCTGCTGCTGTGGGAGCAGATCCTCGACGTGGAGAGCGACGCCGAGTACGACATGGCCTGGGTCGAGGTGGCCACCGAGGGCGGCGGCTACACCAACTACTCCACGGTCTGGGAGAAGGCGGGCACCTGCAGCGACTGGGAGATGGTCGAGGTCGACCTGTCCTCCTACGGTGGCGAGAAGATCAAGCTGCGGTTCTCCTTCGACTCCACCGACGACTACGGCAACGACACCTCGGGGTGGTTCATCGACAACGTGTGGGTGACGGGGCAGTAGCAAGGCCGTTTCCTTCTCCGATCCCGGGGAGCCCCTCCCATGAACGCCGACGAACTCTCACGCGCCATCCGCGACCGCCTGCATCCCGAGCCGTACCCCCGGGACATCCAGCCCTGCGAACCCTTCGACTTCGTGATCATGCGCGCCTCCGCGATGATTGGCGGGCGCTACGCGTTTGCCTTCCTGCGCCAGGCCGATCAGCCCGTGGACGTGACGTTCGCCCAGGCCCGCAGCCGGGCGCGCCAGCTGTGCGGGGCGATGTGGATGCTGCGGGAGGTGGGCCTGTACCTGATGGTCTGCGGCCCCGAGGCCGGCTGGGTCGACCAGGTGGAGCTCGCCCCCGCCGACAAGACCGGCTTCCACCACATCATTGCCCAGTGCGTCCACTTCGTGGACCCCGAGACCGGCGCGAACCACCTCAACCGTTCGTCCTGGGGCCCGGTGAAGTTCGGCGGCCTGATCCCCATCGATCAGATGGTGGGGGAGGTGATCGAGGCGATCGGGCGTTGAACGTGAAACGGGGGGCCCCGGGTCGCACGCGCCCCGCGAAGGGAGGCCGGAGGGCGTCCCGATCGCTACCCGGGTGTGGACGAACGGTCCTTGCGTAGCTTGCTGCGGATCCAGTCCCAGCGCGCGAGCAGGGCGCCCGGTATGACCCCGGACAGGTGCAGAAGCAGGTAGTGACGGCCCTCGGGCTCGCCGCCGGCGAACCAGATCACTGCGTAGACCCCCCACACGACCACGCCGGCCAGCATCAGGATCCTCCCGGCGATGCGACGTCGCAGGGGGCTGATCACGAGCATCGTCAACAAACTCTATGGTTTCAGTCGGAGAGGCGCCATCGCGATGGGGCTGGATCGGCGGGGAAGTCGACGCCCGACCCGAGGGCCAGCCTGTCGTCAGGGCAACAGCTCGGCGTGGATGTCGTAGTCGAAGCAGCTGTACTCCAGCGCCCACACGACCAGGGGGGAGCCGACGGACACGACCTGGGGCACGGCGGGTACGTATTCGCCTCTGGAGTCCGCGGAGACGGTGGTCACCGCTCCGTCGAGCAGTCCATAGATCGAGATGTCCCGGGCCTTGATGTCGCTGTCGGTGGTGCCCGCGTCCCACACCACCGTGTAGCCGCCGGTGGCGTGGGCCATCACGTCGGGCTGGGGGCCGCTCCAGGTGGAGCTTGAACCGATGTGCTCGACCCAGCCCAGGGACCCCGACGAGGACACCAGTCGGCCCATGGCCCGGTCCTGGCCGTGGTGGACGTCGTGCCAGGCCACGAAGTACTGGCCGCTGTATCCGCCGGCAACGGACGAGGACTGGTCGTCGCCCGCTCCGGCCCGGACGAAGAAGCTCGCGTTCGGCTGGAGCTGGACCGACAGGTCGTGGTTCACCGTCAGCGGCTGCGCGAGCAGGTCGATGTCACCGGCGTGATCGGGGTAGTCGAAGGTCACCAGGAAGCCCGAGCCGTTGATCTCCGAGGCGACGTCGGGATCCCGCTCGTTGCGACCGGACTCCGCGACCACGAAGGTGCTCGCCAGCGTCCCGTCGCCCGCCACGACCCGGCCGTGGATGTCGATGTCGGTGGCCGAGTGGAAATGCTCCCAGATCACCACGTAGTCGTCGTGGGTGCTGTCGTAGGCCACCACCGGCTGGCTCTCGTACTTGGCGTCCGCGGAGATCGCAAACCGGTTTCCCAGCAATGCGCCGGACGTGGACACACGCTGCCCGTAGATGTCGTGATCTCCGGCGCCGTCGTCGCGCTCGAAGACCACCAGGAACTCGTCGCTGCCGTTGCTGGCCACCGCGGGGTAGCGCTCCCAGACGCCGTCGCCCGCGAGGGTGAAGGCGGGCCCCAACGCGGCGCCGTCCTCCCCCACCAGCCTGCCCATCACGTCCACGTTCGCCATGCTCAGCTGGTGCTCCCAGGCCACGAGATAGACCCCGGTCGCTTCGGGAGCGTCGGCGCGGGCAAACGCCACGTCGGGGTTGTTCTCGGCGTCGAAGGTGTTTGCCAGGGTCATCGCGCGGACCGGCAAGGCGATGGAGAGGGTGAGCAACAGCGCGAACTGGATGGTGGAACGGGTCATCTCGGCCTCCTCGTGGGGGGCCTACACGACAGCAGGGCGGGGTCTTACATCACCTCTTTCGAATCTCGGCTCACCCGGATCCCCCGCCGCTGTAGCTCGTCGACGAAGCGATCCGGGGGCACGTCCCGGGCCGGGGAGAGCACACCGCTGCCCTCGATGGCGCCCGACAGCAGCATCCGGGCGCCGATGGCGGCGGTGAAACCCACCAGACGGTTCATGGCGAACAGGCCGGTGTCCAGATCCCGGCGGTCGACCACATCGTAGGTGACCTCGTGCGGCCGACCGTCGCGCAGGCCGCGGGCGCGGACCCGCACGATGCACACATCACGCTCGTGGTCCGCGAATCCGAGGCGGGCCCCGAGCTGCTGGGCCAGCAGCTGGCGTGGCGTTCGCTTCAGTCCGCGGCCCAGGTCCAGCGGTGTGTCGTCGAGCAGGCCCAGCTGGACCAGCGGGTACCACAGGGCGCAGTGGCCGGGCCAGCGCAGGGAGTAGCGGCCCATGTCCTTCAGCTCCGGCCCGAGCCCGAAAGTGTCGATGAAGCCGAGGGCGTCGCCGTTGGGGTAGACCTCGAGCGGACCCACCCCGGGGACCTCTTCCCGACGTGTCCGATCCGGGTGGAAGATCTCGGTCCCTGGCACGCTCGTTTCGACGCCTCCGTCGAGGAGCCGCGCCGGTCGGACGTAGGCCGTCAGGACCCCCTCGAAGGTCCAGGTGATCTTGTAGCGCAGCGGATTGGCGTCGGCGTGCGCGGCGTCGGGCAGACCCCCGCCGAAGACGTCCAGGCCGTGGACCTCGTCCAGCTGCGCGACGGCCCTGTGGCCGAGCACCAGGTCGATCCCCGGGTCCATGCCCATCTCGGGAAGCACCGCCAGCCCGCGTTCCCGCGCCAGCCGGTCCAGGTCGGCCAGCTCACCGGTGTAGCTGGTGCTGACGTAGTGGGCCCCGGCGTCCAGCGCCGCCCGGGCCACCCGCGGCCCCAGGGGGGGCGGGAGCATGCAGATCACCGCGTCGGGTCGCTGGTCGGTCAGCAGCGCGGCCAGCTGCCCATCGTCTGCGGCGTCCACCGCGGCTGCGACGGCGCGGTCCCCGGCCGGTTTCGTGAGGGCACCGCGGACCTTCTCCCGCGAGAGATCGGCGGCCACCACCCCGTCGATTCCCGGCCAGGTGACCAGGTCGTGCACCACCGCGCGCCCCTGGAGTCCGACGCCGAGTACGAGGACCTTGCCCATCCTGCACCTCCTCGCGCTGTGGCCCTTCCGCCCGCGAGACGGGCCGCGCCCTCCAGTACAGCACATCCCTGGATCCCCCGGCGGCGAGTGGTTACACCTGGACCCTCGAGGAGGCATCCCATGGCCATCACCCTGTACGGCATCCCCACCTGCGGCACGGTCAAGAAGGCCCGCAAGTGGCTCGACGAGCGCGGCGTGGACTACGCCTGGATCGATCTGCGCGAGGCCCCGCCGGCGCGCGAGCAGCTGGCCCGCTGGGTCGGTGCGTTCACCGCCAAGCCGATGCGAAACACCTCCGGCGGCGCCTACCGCGCGCTGGGTCCCGAGAAGAAGACCTGGACCGACGACCAGTGGCTGGAGGCCTTCGCGGCCGACGCGATGCTCCTCAAGCGACCGGTCGTCGAGGTCGACGGGGAGCCCGTCGCTGTGGGTTTCAAGGAGCCGGTGTACGTCGAGCTCTTCGACGGCTGACCCCACCCTGCGTTCGAGGTTCCCCGCAGCGTTCGGATCGCGCCCACTAAGCGATCCCGGCTCACGGCCGATGGTACGTGGGTGGAGGAACCCGTAGTGCGAAGCTCGAGTGCGTGGCTCGTCTGCCTGGCGTCCGCCGGTTTGTGCCTCTGGGGGTGCCCGCCTTGGGAGAGCGGAGTGGGCTGGCATGACGACGATTCCCAGGTCCCGATCGGTGACGACGACAGCGGGGACGACGACGGTGGAGACGACGACACGTCGGGTGGCGGGGACGACGACGCCGGCGACGACGACGACGACACGGGGGATGTCCCGGGCGGCCAGCCGCCCAGTGCGCCGATGGTGCTGATCCAGCCCCAGGTGCCCGGGCCGGGTGAGGAACTCGCGTGCGAGATCCTCGCGCCGTCGGTGGATCCGGAGGGCGCGACGGTCACCTACGTCTTCAGCTGGCAGGTGGACGGGACCCCGACGGGATTCGTCGCCGCGGTGGTGCCCCCGGGGATCGTCGAGGCCGGACAGCAATGGAGCTGTGCGGTGATCCCGTCAGACGGGCACCAGACGGGGGAGACGAACGCGGACCAGGTGACGGTGGCCGAGCAGCCGCCGGCCTTCTTCCACGTCCAGCAGCTGGCCGGAGGCCCCTCATCCATCCCCTGCGAGGACTGCGACTTCGCCTTCGACGTGACGTTCTCGACCCTCGCCACCCAGGGGGAGTGCACCTACTGCCTCGCCTTCGACGACGGGGTCCAGAGCCTGGGCTACATGAGCACCTACGAGATCATCGCGCTCTACCTGGACTACCCGCCGTACCTGGGCTGGTACGTGTGGTACTACACGTCGTCCACCGGCAATCGGATCGACTTCACCTGGAACGGCGACGGCTACTCCCAGTACGGGTACTGGGACGTCACGTTACCGAGCATGACCGGCCGATCCTTCAACCTGGAGTGAGTCCGCCCTCCGGGCCCCGATGCACCCCCTGGGTCGGCGCGAAGCCCGTCTCACCTACGGATACAGCGTGATCCAGTCGGTGTTGTTGTACTCGTCGCTCTCGACCACGTCGTCGAGGGTGTCGACCTGGATCCACGAGTCCCAGAAGTAGGTGGGGCCGTCCTCGACGTCGGGTTCCCAGACGTAGCTCTCCCCGGGGCTCAGGTAGGGGATGGTGACGTAGTAGTCGCCGTACTGGAACGGGGAGGGCTCGTAGTACTCGTCCAGGTACAGGTCCATGTCGCAGGGGTCGGAGGGACCGTCGCCGACGTTGGTGACCTCCACGTAGTACAGCGTGTAGTAGCCGTCGGTCAGGCCGTCGAACTCGGTGACCGTGAGGTCGGGCTCTCCGCCGCCCTGCTCCTCGACGGTGACCGATTCGGGGCCCGCGCTGTTGTTGTTCTCGTTGGACTCGGGCTCCACGTCCTCGGGGTCGACCAGGGCGTAGGAGGAGTAGGTGCCGGGGGCCACGTCGAACAGGTCCAGCACCACCTGGATGGTGTCACCGGCCGGGCAGCCGGGGACCCAGGTCCAGCCGTCCTCGGGATCGTTGGGATCGGGGACGCCGTTCTCGTCCAGGTAGACGTAGACGTTGAACTCGCTGGCGTATCCGTCCCCCTGGTTCTCCACCAGCAGGTCGTAGGTGACGATGTCGCCGGCCACGCTGGCGTCGAAGGACGCGATCCGGAGGTCCGCCTCGGGCAGGGTGATGTCGTCGTCCAGCACGTTGACGGTCGCCGGATCGATGGTCAGGCCCTGGTACTCCGCCCGCACCTGGGTCGTGCCCACGGCCAGGGCCGAGACCCCGCCGGTGCCGTCCACCGAGGCGACGCCCCCATCGTCCACCGACCAGGAGCAGGAACCCGCCACGTTGCCCGAGCTGCCGTCGTCGAAGTTGGCGATGGCCGAGATCTGCACCGTGTCCCCCACGTGCAGATCCACCTCACCCGGTGTCAGCTCCACCGAGACCACGCCCACGCCCTCGCCGCTCACCGTCAGCGTCACCTTCGCGCTGGCCTCGTAACCGTAGGTGGCGATGACGTCGGTCACGCCGGGGCCGACGGCCGAGCACTGACCGCTGCCGTTGATCTCGGCCACCCGGTCGTCGGTGGTGACCCAGTCCACCTCGGCGGTGATCACCTCGGAGCTGTAGTCGTCGTAGAACGCCTTGGCCTCGAAGGTCACCGAGTCGCCCACGGCCATCACCGGATCGTTGGGTGTCACGCCAATCCCCAGCAGGGCGGCGTCGCCGGAGGTGGCGTCGTCGTCGTCGCCCGCCTGCTCCGGTGGACATCCGGGTAGGGAGAGGATCAGCGTCAGAGCCGACAGGGCGAACAGGGGGACCAGGCGACGTGGTGACATGGCGACCTCGGGGTGGAGGGGGATCTTATCACCCGTGCCGGGTGCCACGGTCAGCTAGGCGGGCCCAGCCCACCGCGGCGCCCGGAGCAGCGATGGAACCAACGTCGAGCGTGGGTGTCCTAGCCCGGGTCCGGAGAGGCAGGGAACATCCCGGGTCCTCCGGGCATTGATCCGCAAGCGCCCCGGAGGGACCCATGCCCAGATTCGTCGCCCTGCTCAGCCTGCTCGGACTCGTGTGCGCCTGTGACACCGCTCCGGCGCCAACCGTCGAACCACCGCCGACCCCGGTCGGACCCGAGCGGGTCTCGTCGGCGGTCACGGTCTACAACGCCGGGCGCGCCCTGGTGAAGGACACCCGGCGCTTCGACCTGGAGGCGGGCACCAACCACGTCCGGTTCGACGAGGTCACCTCGGGGATCATCCCCGCGTCGGTGCACGTGGAAGCCGGCGACGGAACACCCGTGGCCGTGGTCGAGCAGAACTTCGAGTACGACCTGGTCTCCACCCAGCGGCTGCTCCAGCGGTACCTGGGTCAGCCGATCCGGGTGACCACCGAGGAGGGCCAGGTGTTCGAGGGGGACCTGCTGTCCGGCGGGACCGACGTGATCCTCGGTACCGACGAGGGGGGCGTGGTGGCCCTGAGCTCGGAGCAGATCCGGGATCTCGAGTTCCCCGAGCTCCCCGAAGGGCTGGCCTCCCGCCCCTCCCTGGTGTGGGAGCTGGAGGCGGCCGACGGGGGCGATCGGGATCTCACGGTGACCTACCTCTCCGGCGGCTTCGGGTGGAGCGCCGACTACATCGTCGAGCTCGGCGAGGACGACTCGGCGGTGGACGTATCCGGCTGGGTGACCGTGAACAACGACACCGAGGCGTCCTTCCGCGACACCTCCCTCAAGCTGGTGGCCGGTGGCGTGAACCTCGTGTCCACACCGATGGCCCAGGCCGAGGCCCTGGGGTATCTGGCCGACGCGTCGACCACCTACGGGTGGGGCGGGGGAGGCGGTACCCGGCGCCAGCCCGTGGAGCGCACCTTCTTCGACTACCACCTCTACGAGATCCCCGAGCCGGTGGACCTGGCAGCCCACCAGACCAAGCAGGTGGAGTTCGTCTCGGTGAAGGGCGTGCCGGCCGAGATCACCTACGATCTGCGCTTCGACGGCTACTGGTACGGGACCACCGTCACCCGCCATCCCACCGTCACCGTGGAGCTCGTCAACGGCGAGGAGCAGAAGATGGGGATGCCCCTGCCCGAGGGCACGGTGCGGGTCTACAAGGACGACGTGGACGGTGCGTCCGAGCTGGTGGGCGAGAGCCGCATCCAGCACACCCCGAAGGAGGAGACCCTGGAGCTAGCCGTGGGCGAGGCCTTCGACATCGTGGCGGACTGGCGCCAGACGAAACACAAGGTCGTGTCCGCGTACGTGGAGCACTTCACCTACGAGGCCGTGGTCCGCAACCACAAGACCGAGCCGATCCAGGTCACCGTCGACCACGTGCCCTACCACTGGTCCGAGTGGAAGGTCCTGCGGTCCTCGATGGACGCCACCCGCCCGGACAACGCCACCGCCCGCTTCGAGCTGGAGGTGCCGGCCGAGGGGGAGACGACGCTGACCTACACCATCCGGACGAGGTGGTAGGCATCGACGCTCCCAGGTCTCAGCGCAGGGGATCCGAACAGCAGCGGAAGCCGATCTCATAGAACCGAAAGGTGTCCCCGTGGTTGGTCACCGCCTGCTGGCAGGTGCGGGACTCGGCCCAGTAGCGACCCTTGAGGGACCCGTGGAAGCTCGGGCTACCCCCGTCCCGGCGGCGGGTCCACTCCTCCACATTCCCGCACAGGTCGAACGCCCCGTCGGCGTGGGCGCAGCCGGCGTTCTCGCCCGACGGCTCCCCCTGGTAGATCGACCACACGTGGTCGGCCGCGGCCTCTCCGCTCGCCGACACCTGGCGGGCGGCGTCCAGCAGCTCGGAGAGCCCGGTCACCTCCGGGGTGCAGACGCTGGACGGCCAGCCGTTGAGCGCCGGCTGGTCGTAGACGAGCCAGGTCTCGTCGTCGTTGCAGACCCCGGGCTGGTGGACGTCTCCGTAGGGGTAGGCGGTGCCGGCGGGGCCCTCGCAGGCCCGGGTCCACTCGTCGTCGTAGCACAGGCGTCGGCCGCGGGACGCGCACCAGTCGACGGCCTCGACGAAGGTGAACATCACCAGCGGCAGCTCCCCCTCGAGGTTGGGAGCCTCGAACCTGTCGATGCAGAACTCGTTCTGCTCCACCATGTCCGGGGGGCAAGGCAGGCAGACGCCGTCCTCGCAGTGGGTGGCGCACTCCTCGTCGAGGCCGCTGGCCACGCCCTCGCAGTGTCCCGTGCCGGAGCAACGGTCGCAGGGGGCGTGACAGGACACGTCGCAGCAGACGCCGTCGGCGCAGTGGTCGCTCGCGCACTGGAAGGCCGCGTCACAGGGTTCGCCCAGGCCCCGGATGCGTCCCAGGTCCAGGGGATGGTGGTCATCCGCTGTCGAGTCGTCGTCGAGGGCGCTGTCGTCGTCGTCGTCGCGGTGGCCGTCCCCGTCGCAGGACAGCAGCAGGACCGCCGCGGCGATCCAGGCGACCCGTCGCGCCCGGGTCATCCCCCCGCGACCTGGACGGTGGGCAGCCCGAGGGGGGGGCGGGCCGGGGTCCGGAGGAAGGCGCGGGCCTCGAGGTAGGTGCGCGTCTCCGACAGCAGGAGGGCGCAACCCGGGCCCAGATCGCCGCTGCCCGCGGCCGCCAGGGCCCACTCCGTCATGGCTCGACGGAGGGACGCCGCCGCATCCGCGTCGTCCCTGTCGGAATCGACCAGCCGCTCCAGCGATTGCCCCAGCATCTCCCGCATCACCTCCTGACGGGTGCGCCCGTCGGGGGGAGAGGCCAGCAGTGCACAGTACGCGCCCAGGGAACGTTCGGTGCCCCCGCGGCCCAGCAGGTACTCGTCCGCATGGGCAGCCGCCGGGGTCGTGCCCTCGATGCGGGCGCGCAGGGTGGCCCGGTCCGCCCAGCCGCCGGCGACCTCCTCGCAGCGGGCGACCACCCGGGCCACGGTCCAGGCCGAGTTCTGCAGGCGGCTCGAGCCCGAGATGTCGCGGGCGCGGGCGTCGAGCATCCGGCGGGACAGGGAGTCCCGGCGGGTCACGAGCACGGCGGCCTCGTCCCGGAAGCTCGGCGCCGCGAAGCGGTCGAGCAGCGCGCCGACCTGGGAGGCCGGGGATCCCTCGTCCTCCAGGCGTTCGATGTCCAGCAACGACGCGTTGAAGCCGTCGTTGCCCGGGGCCGGGGCGTCGATGGCGAAGCGCTCCGGGCTCTGCTGCAGGATCGCCAGCAGATCCCGCTTCTTCTCCTCCCGGAGCCTGCGCCGGGCGGCCTCCGCCGTCGCTCCCTGGGTCGCCATCCGCTCCCCGATCTCCGCGGCGAGGGAGGCGTGGGCCAGCTCGGCGCCGTCCATGACCCACAGCAGGGCGTCCAGCTGCTCGATCTCCCGGTCCATGGGCTCGACGAGCTCGCGCTCGGCGTCGGTCAGCAGGTAGTCCGGGGCGTCGAGCAGGGACTCGCTCAGCTCCTGCAACTCCTCGAGCGACCGGGTGGCGAGGCGCCTGTGCTCGAGCCAGGCATCGGGCCACTCGCCGGCGTCGGGCCCGGTCGCAGAGCGGGGATCCTGGGACTGGTAGCCCTCGAGGATCCGGCGTAGCGCCTCGACCCCCAGGCGTTCGTCGGCCTGGGGGGACCGTTCCTCGTCCACGGGCAGGTGCGCCAGATCGAGGTGGATGTTCACCCCGAGGACGCGCTGTGAGCGGGTGGCGAGGGAACGATTGAGGGTCTCCTCGCACTCGACCTGGCAGCGGAGCAAGGCCTGCAGGCCGGCGTCCGGGTTGTCCGACTGGGACACCTGGACGTCCATGGTCTCGCGCAGCGCCGCCCAGCCTGTGGGCGCGCCGCCGTCGTAGCAGGTCAGCTCGATGCCATGGCGGTCGGCGATCGGGGCCAGCACCGCCTCGACCAGGGTGCGCCGGGCCTCCGGGTAGCGGTCTCGCTCGTCGGGAGCCAGGGCGAACACCTCGGCCAGCCGGCCCAGGTGGTCCCAGTCCCCGGTGGCCTGCAGGAGGACCTCGGCCGAGCTGTCGGGGGGGGCGACGTCCAGGGCGATGTCGTCCTCTTCGACCGGCTCCTCGACGTCGAGTTCGTCGGGTTCGAGGTCCTCGCCGTCGAGTTCCTCGGCGGGCGGCTCGTCATCGGTTTCTGCGGGTGCCGGTTCGCTGACCCGTTCCTCGTTCCCGAGTTCCCGGAGCTGCCGATCCGGATCGTCCAGCGCTCCGGCTTCGCCGACCTCGACGGCCTCGATCTCCGCGTCGTCGAACTCCAGCTCCTCGGAGAGGTCGTTCTCGTCGTCGTCCAGGTCGTGGGGTTCGGCATCGCCTTCGATGTCGGGCTCGGGTTCCAGCTCGGGCTCGGGTTCCAGCTCGGGCTCGGGTTCCAGCTCGGGCTCGGGGTCCCGCTA
>CAZITQ010000177.1:0-20287 GCA_964542165.1 uncultured Rickettsiales bacterium | reverse complement strand
CACCCCCCGAATCCTCTGAGAAAGAACCTCCAACCTGAACGGCTTCTGAATAAACCCCACACACCCCCGATCCAAGATCGCCTTCGCCTCCCCATCAATCGAATACCCCGAACTCAACAACACCTTCACATCCCCGTCCATCGCCTTGAGGTGGTCGAAGGTGTCTCCTCCCGACATGTCCGGCATCACCAGGTCCAGGATCACCAGGTCGATGCTCGGCCCCAGCGAGTCGTACACCTCGATCGCCGCTGGCCCGGAGTCGGCGATGTGGACGTGGTAACCCATGGCTCGGAGCATCTCGGCGGTGACCTGCAGGACCATGGGTTCGTCATCCACCAGCAAGATCGTCTCCTCGCCCAGCGCGAAGGTCTCGGCGGTGTGCTGGACGGGGATGATGGATTTTTCGGTGGAGGGGAAGAAGAGCTTGAAGGAGGTGCCTTCGCCGAGCTCGGAGTAGACGTGGACGAAGCCGCCGTGGTTGCGGACGATGCCGTAGACCGAGGCCAGGCCGAGGCCGGTGCCGCGGCCCTTGTCCTTGGTCGTGAAGAAGGGGTCGAAGCAGCGGCGGCGGGTCTCCTCGTCCATGCCGATGCCGTTGTCGGTGACGGCGATCTTCACGTAGCGGCCGGGTTCCATCTGGAACAGCAGGGAGTCGCGCTCGGCCAGGCGGACGTTCTTCGATTCGAGGTGGATCTCGCCGCCGTCGGTCATGGCCTGCTGGGCGTTGACCAGCAGGTTGAGCAGGACCTGCTCCATCTGGCCCCGGTCGACCTCGACGGCCCACAGATCGTCGTCCAGGCTCTCGTGGATCCGGACCTGCTTGTGGGTGGTGCCGAAGATGCGGGCGGTCTTGGCGACGATCTCGTTGAGATCGGTGGGCTGGACGTCGTACTTTCCGCCCTCGGCCAGGCCCAGCAGCTGCTGGGTCAACGACGCGCCGTCGCTGACGTAGGTGGCGATGTTGCGCAGCTTGTCGTGGCCGGGCTGGTCGGGCTCGGTGCTGAGCATCAGCAGCGAGACCGAACCCTGGATGCCCATGAGCAGGTTGTTGAAGTCGTGGGCCATGCCGCCTGCCAGGCTGCCGATGGCCTCCATGCGCTGGGCCTGGAGCAGGCGGGCCTCGAGCTGCTTCTCCTCGGAGATGTCCCGGGCGACCCCGTGCTCCTGGACGAACGTGCCGTCGTCGTCGAAGGTGGCCGAGGCGTTCAGCGCCACCCAGACCGTGTCGCTGGCCCGGTTCACCAGGCGGAAGCGCAGGTCCCGGTGCTTGTCGCCCTTGCCGGACGCGGTCTCCTGAAACAGCTCGCGGGTGCGGCGCAGGTCGTCGGGGTGGACGACCTTTTCGAAGGGGTGACCGACCAGTTCGTCCTTCTCGTAGCCCAGCAGGTCCAGGGCGAACTCGTTGACGGCGAGGAAACGGCCCCTGGGGTCCAGGGTGTAGATCAGATCCGGGACGTTCTCGACCAGCGACCGGTAACGGAACTCGGACTCCCGCAGGGCGTGCTGGGCCTCCTTGCGCTCCTCGATCTCGTCGGCGTGGGCCCGGTTGGACCGCAGCAGGGCCTGGCGCTGCTCGTCGATGGTCTGGAACGCGGACGCGAAGCGCCGCGAGAGCACGAACGACTGGGAGATCACGAAGCAGAACAACCCCACGCCCAGCGACTTGGCGGTGGGGATCAGCCCCAGGTCGAAGAGCACGTCGTTGAGCACGGCCAGCGACAGGACGGCAAAGCCCACCGCGAACGTCCGCGCCCCCCGGCGACCCTTGAACACCGCCCGGGTCAGCGAGAGAAGCAGCACCGCGCAGGTGATCAGCACCAGGATCTCGTACACCGGGATCAGCCGGCTGTAGACCAGGGCCGGGGTCACCAGCACGGCCAGGGCCAGCAGCACGATGGCCGCGGACAGGGTGCGGGCCACCCACCGGGGCACCTCGTCGGGAAACAGGGTGCGGATGAAGGCGATGAACACCGGCACGGCGAAGAACGACGCCAGGTTCGAGATCTTGCGTTGCACCGCCCAGGTCGACCACGACGTCAGGTCGCACAGGTAGCGCTCACCCTCCAGCAGCACGTACACCGACAGCAGCAGGCAGAACAGGCCGAAGTACAGGGGCGCCCGCTCCTCCCGCCGCGAGGCGAACAGGCCCAGGTGGTAGATCCCCATCAACAGGATCGCGCCCGCGAGGAAGAGCTCCACGGCCACCTTGCGCTCCCGGGCCGAGCGCAGGTCGTCCTCCCGGCCCAGGCGGATGACCTCGAAGGGGCCGGCCTTGCGGTGGTGGAAGCTGGAGATGGTGAGCACGATGTCCAGGACGGAGGAGTGCTCGGGGACGTCGACCACATGGGAGCGCCACTGGGGGACCGTGGACTCCCGGGCCGGCCCCACGGTGCCCGCGCCGGTGACCCGCTGGCCGTTGACCCACAGCTCGTACGCGCTGCCGATGGCCCCGAGGCGCAGGGCCATGGGCTCGGCGTCGTCGGGCATGACCACCTTGAGCCGGATCGTGGCCGCCCCCTGGGTGGGGATCTCGCCGTCCCCCAGCGCCTGGCCGGTCCACAGGCCCGGCACCCGCAGGGTCCCATCGGGATCGTGGGCCCCCGAATCGAGCTGGGCCGGGGTCAGCAGGCGGTCCCAGTACAGATCCCAGTCGCCATGGAGGATGGTGGGGCCGTCGATGCCGAAGTCCCAGTCGCCCAGGTCCAGCTGGCCGCTGTGGGCCTCGGGGTAGGCCCGGCCGCTGCGCATGGACCCACAGCCCACGGCCGCCAGCAGCGCGGCCGCCGCCAGCGTCCCGAGCAGCGCGGCGAGGATCCGCCGTGGGCCCATGTCCTCCCCCTGCGTCCCGGCTAGTGTCTCATCCCCCGGCCACCGGCGGAAGGAAGACCACCTCGTCTCCGGGCTGCAGCTTGGTCCGTCGGCCCCGATTCAGTCCGGCGTGGGTGCCGTTGACGAACACCTTGCAGCGGCCGGCCCGCTCGGTGAACGGTTCGCCGTAGCGGGCGGTCAGCTGATCGAACAGCTCCCCCACGCTGGCGGCCTCCACCTGGACCTCCCGGGTCCCCAGCGCCCTGCGCAGGTGCGAGTAGAACTTGACCTCGATCATGCCCTCGCCCCCTTGCCCTTGGCCTTGCTCTTCCCCCTGCGCTTCTTCTTCACCTGTCCGATCGCCCCCAACGCCACCCGCAGCGACTCAGCCTCCCCCACCTTCAGCAGGTTCCTGCGCTCCCGGAACATCCCGGGCCGCGCCCGCACCTCGTCCGCCACCGGAATGGCGAAGTCCAGCCCCAGCTTGCGCAGCAGCTTGGCCTGGGGCACGCCGTTCTCGTCCCAGCGCCGCACCCGGTAATAGACCGGCAGCATGCGGTCCAGCGGCACCTTGGACTCGGGCACGTCGGGCCGCTCGGGCTCGTCGGTGAGCCGCGGGGGCAGGGTGTCGGTCTCGCCCAGCAGGCCCTCGCGGAGGTTGATCATCCGCTCGAGGGTGAAGCCCCGCTCGCCCACCACCATCAGGTCGCCCAGGCGGCAGCGCTCGCCGGTGACGGCCTCGATGGCGTTGGACTGGGGGATGCCCGGGGCGTGGATCGGCAGCATGCCCGGCCGCAGCCGGCCCAGCTGGTTCATGGCCGCCCGGGCCCCCACCAGCGCCTTGCCCACGATCTTGGCCGAGGGACCCACGGGGTTGTAGGCCCAGTCGGGCACGTCGGGCACCACGGCGTAGGTGGTGAAGATGCAGTTGCCCACCGCCGAGACCACCTCGAACATGTTCTGCTGGAAGATGGCCCACGAGGGCTTGGCCTTGGGGGTCAGCGGGTCCATGTTCACCGCGCCCAGGGCCTCGAAGTAGACCAGGTAACCGCCGTTGATGTGGCACCCGCCGCGGTTGCTGACCGCGTAGCCCAGCCCGTGGCCCACCGCCCCCCGGGGCTCGTAGGCTGCGAACTCCAGGCCCTTGCTGCTCATGGACAGGCCCGGCGCCCCGCGGGACTCGGCCAGGCGGGCGCTCCCGTCGGACAGCGCCGCACCCACACCCCGTCGGTAGGCCACCTCCTCGATGAGCTTCGACACGCCCGCGTGGTCGTCGAAGGTGACCTCGAGTTCGGGCAGCAGGCCCTTTTCGTGCAGCTCCATGGCGCAGGCGATGGTCGAGCCCAGGGAGATGGTGTCCATGCCCAGCAGGTCGGCCTCGCGGTTCCACGCGACGATCTTCTTCAGATCCCGGTTGTTCATCGACGGGCCGAACATGCCGATGGTCTCGAACTCGGGGCCCTTGACGTTCTTGCCGTCGTGCTTGACCACCCGGCCGCAGCGGATGGGGCAGGTGCGGCAGCCGTCGCTCTTCTCGAGCAGGGTCTCGGCCAGGGTCTCGCCGGACACGTCGTCCGCGTGCTCCCAGTGGCCCTTCTGGAAGTTGCGGGTGGTCAGGGTGTGGGTGGCGTTGGTGGGGTTGACCAGGCCGGCGGTGCCGTAATTGGGCAGCTGCTCGCCGGTGACCGAGTGGCCCTTGAGCAGCTTGACCCAGGACTTGGTCAGCGCCTTGAGCCCGTCCCGATCGGCCACGGGTAGCTTCTTCTTGCCGGCGGCGGTGATGAGCTTGAGGTTCTTGGAACCCATGACCGCGCCCACGCCGCAGCGGCCCAGGGCCCGATCGCCGGACAGGGCGCAGGCGAAGCGCACCAGGTTCTCGCCGGCGGGCCCGATCACCACCTCGCGCACCTGTTTGCCCAGGGTCTCCTGCACCGCCTCGGTGTCCTTGCCCCACAGGTCGCTGGCGTCGGTCAGCTCCACCCCTTCTTCGGTGATGTCGATGCGGGTGGGCCGCTCGGCCCGGCCGCGGACGATGAGCCCGTCGTGGCCCGCCTTGCGCAGCCACATGCCGAAGTCGCCGCCGCAGTTGGAGGTGGCCACGCCGTAGGTCAGCGGGTTCTTGGTGGAGCAGTTGAAGCGGCTCGAGGACGGCAGGTTGCTGCCGTTGAGGGTGCCGGCGGTGAACACCAGCACGTTCTCGGGCGAGAAGGGATCGATCCCCGGGGGCAGCAGGTCCCACAGGATGCGAGCGGCGAGGATCTTGCCGCCCAGGAACTCGCGCAGGGTCTGGTCGGCGATGGGGTAGGTGCCGACCTTGCCGGTGGTCAGGTCCACGTCCAGGACCGACCCCATGAAACCGCCGCGGATCTCGCTCACGATGCCTCCCATTCCCCCGTTGGCGCCGGCGCTGCCCCGGCCGTCGAAGCATGCCACGGCCGGGGGGGACTGTCGACGCGGTCGGCGGCTCCCGCTCAGCGGCGCCGCAGCGCCAGGATCAGGACCAGCGCCAGCGGCACCGCGCCGCCCGCCGTCCGTCCGTTCAGCCGGCAGGCGCACTCCGTGCGGCCTCCGGGGCCCTGGGGGCCGTCGTCGTCGTCCGCTCCCGCGCTGTCGTCGTCGTCGCCGGGATCCGAGCACTCGGTCCACTCGGACCAGTGGCAGCCGTCGCAGGTGCGGACCCGCACACCGCCGTTGTCGCAGGGCTGGGCCTCGACGCCGCCGACCTCGTCGCAGTCGCAGGCCTCGAAGGGCGCCAGCTCCAGGGCGTCGAACACCACCTTGGCGCCCGGGGAGCCGCCGTCGGGGTAGTTGTTGCCCAGGCGCACCCACTGATCGGCGCCGGCGTCGAAGGAGAACGAGCCCAGGTGCACCCGGTGGCCGGCCGCTGCGTCCTGGGAGACGTGGACGTGCTCGGCGGCGCCGCCGGCAAAGAAGACCTTGTAGTCGGCGTCCCCGGTCAGCCCGGCCAGCCCCTCGGGCACGTGGGCCCACAGGTCGTACTGGCCCGCCTGGACGAACTCGAACATCCAGTTCACGCCTTGGTCGTAGTCCGGGTGGGGCTGGGTCTGTTCGGTCCACCAGGCGTGGCCGTCCGAGCCGTCGTGGTCACCCCAGGTCCCGGGATCGCCGGAGTGGGCCGCGCAGGGGCCGTCCTCCTCCACCCGGGTGGAGCCGGTGGCGGCGATGACGCAGGGGCTCACGTCGTCGTCGTCCCCGGTGTCGTCGTCATCGTCGTCGTCCCCCGCCCCGCCGTTGTTGGAGATCAGGTCGTCCCACTGCTGGATGCCCGAGTAGCCGTCAAAGGGCTCGGGGATCACGGCCCGGCCGCCGTAGCTGCCGCCGCTGCCGGTACCGCCGTAGCCGCTGTCCCGGTGAATCGAGAAGTGGAGGTGGGGGGTGGAGAAGTTGCCGCACTCGTAGTCGCCGTTGCACGACGAACCCAGCTCGCCGATGAGCTCCCCGCGGGAGACGGTCTGGCCGTCGCTCACGAAGAGATCGTGCAGGTGGGCGTACATGGACACGTACTGGTGCCCGTCGGCGTCGTAGTCGTGGAGGATGTAGGCCCGCAGGCCGTAGGCCTCCCAGCCCCCGGACGCCCAGCCGGCGTGCCAGACGACCCCGTCGGCGATGGCCATCACGGGCTGGCCCTTGCCGTAGTTGGGGTGGTTGGGCAGCACGAAGTCCAGGGCGTGGTAGTCGTTGGCGCACAGGGAGTCCTGGGCGCGGCAGTGCAGGGAGGAGCCGTTGTTGGGGCCGTAGCCCGACAGGACCTGCACCTGCTCGCCGGCCTCGAAGGGGAGACGGATGTCCCAGGCGCCGGGCTTGGAGACGGCGCCGGTGGAGTGGCAGTCGTCGTATTCGCAGGCGGATGCGGGCCCTGGGGCGGAGAGGAGGACCGCCAGCAGGAACAGGGCGCTGGCGATGGCCACGGGACGGCACGGCCGGGCCACCGGGCGAGGCACCGGCCTAGCCCCCGCACCGGTCGAGGGTGCGCATGAGCTTGATCCAGGCCTTGTTGGAGTACGGCGCGTTGTCGGAGGACCACGTGCCGGGGTCCAGGTCCAGGGTGAAGATGTGGGCGTAGACCCGGACGTCGCCCATGTCCTTGGGATCGAAGGTGTAGGTGTATTCCTTCTTGAGGTGATCGGCCTCGTAGACCTCGGGCTCGCCGTAGGCCTTCTTCAGGCAGTCGCGGATCGCGTTCTGGTCCGGGAACTGGCTGGTCCGGGCCGGGGGCCAGAACTGCGCGTCGTCGATCCTCCCCCCCGCGGCGTTCTCCCAGCCCAGCTCCAGGGACCGGAACCAGGGGTGGTCGACGGCGATCTCGAACTCCAGGGAGTAGGACTGGTCCACGGCCGAGCCAGGGAACTTGTCCTGGATCTCCGCGACGGCGCCGTCCAGGTCGGTGGTGATGTCCAGCAGGGCAAGCTCGGACAGCAGGTACCCCGCGCCCAGCCAGCGCTGCCGGGTGGCCCGGTCCAGCTTCAGGTCCTGGCCGGCGGCCGACGCCAGCAGGACCGACCACATCAGCTGGGAGCGGTACTGCCAGTCCGGATCGTCGTCCGGACTGGAGTGGTAGCTGACGATGTTCGCGTCCTCGTTCACGCTCAGGTAGGCGTCCGCCCAGCGCCATCCCCAGCCGCCGTGGTCCTCGGGGCCGAACCGGGGCCCCAGGTGGTGGCGCAGCCACTGGATGACCGTGTCCATCTGGGGGTGGGCCTCGTGGCAGTACAGGCCGAATCCCGAGGCGTGGTCCAGGTGGTCCTCGTCCCAGTTGAACACGGCGTAGTCGAACTCCCCGCCGGAGAAGTAGACGACCTGGTGGGTGTCGTCGTCGCGATTCCCACCCACGGCCTCCTTGATGGCCGACGAGCGCTGGTCGATCTTCAGGGCGGCCACGTCATCCCAGGACGGGCCGAGGATGCCGCCCGCGCCGCTCTGGGATCCGAGGAAGGCGATCAACGCCCCCCCGCCCGCGAGCAGCAGGGGGATGATCGCCGTCGCCGAGGTGACCGCGGCCACGTTGCGGGGCCGCATCTGGGAGCGGACCGCCGCCGGTTCCTGGGTCTTCTCGCCGGTGCCGGTGGCCACGTGGGTGTCGCAGTAGCGGCAGGCCACCACCGGGGCTTCGCCCCGCCATCGCACGGGCGCGCCGCAGTTCGGGCATTTCATCGACTGTGCCATGGGGCGGGATTCTAGCAGGAAGGCGCAGGACAGAACGCACGACGGAGCCATCGGCGCACACCGGTGGCCCCGTCGTCAGCGATGCCGAAGCGGCGTGCTACTTGGCCTTCTCGATGCAGTCCACGGGGCAGACCGGGACGCACAGCGGCTCGCCTTCTTCCTTGCACTCGGTGCAGAGGTCGGCGTCGATCTCGAACACGTCGTCGCCCTCGGTGATCGCCTCACGGGGGCATTCGGGCTCGCACACGCCACAGGCGGTGCACTCGTCAGGGTCGATAAACATGGCCATGTCGTCATCCTCCACGTTGCCAGCCGTAGCTGAACCGCCGTCTGACTACCCGGTTCGAACACCTTCGTCAAGTGGGCTGCGCTACGCGCGAAAACGCACGAGATTAGGGATGGCTAACCGAGCTCCTGCTTGGGGGCCCGATGCATCAGATCGACCACCGCGGCCTTGGGGCTCTTGCCCTGGTACAGCACCTCGTGCACCTGCTCGACGATGGGCATCTCGACGCCCAGCTGCTGGCTGAGCGCGAACACCGAGCGGGTGGTCCGGACGCCCTCGGCGACCTGTTTCATGTCCGCCAGGATCTCGTCCAGGGTCTTGCCCTGGCCCAGGGCCAGACCGACCTGGCGGTTTCGGCTGAGGTCGCCGGTGCAGGTCAGCACCAGGTCCCCCATGCCGGCCAGCCCGGCGAACGTCAGCGGGTTGGCGCCCATGCGGACCCCCAGGCGCGACATCTCGGCCAGGCCGCGGGTGATCACCGCGCCGCGGGTGTTGTGGCCGAATCCCAGGCCGTCCACGATCCCGGCGGCGATGGCCATCACGTTCTTGACCGCGCCGCCGACCTCGACGCCGATGACGTCGTTGGTGGTGTACAGGCGGAAGTAGGGGGTGGTCAGCGCGTCCTGGACGCGCCGGGCCAGGGTCAGGTCCTGGGCCGCCACCGACACGGTGGTGGGGTGACGCATCATGATCTCGCGGGCGAAGCTGGGCCCGGACAGGAACGCCAGGTTCCGGTGCAGGGGCAGGGGCAGGATCTCCCGCATCACGTCGGCCATCGTGAGGCCGCTGTCCACCTCGATCCCCTTGCTGACCGTGAGCACGATCGAGTCGTGATCGATGGCCTGGGCGACCTCGGACATCACGTCCCGGATGAAGGCCGTGGGCACGGCGACCACGATCAGCTCCCGGCCTGCCACCGCCTCGTTCAGGTGGCAGGTGGGGGTGATCGCCCCGGGCAGCTCGAAGCCGGGCATGAACAGGGCGTTCTCCCGGGTCGCGCGGATGGTCTCGCACAGCTCGGGCTCGCGCACCCACAGGGTCGCCCGGGCCCCGGCGTCGACCAGGATCCGGCTCAGGGCGGTGCCGAAGGCGCCCCCTCCGATGACCGCGGTGTTTCGCATCTCGCTCTCCTGTCGAAAACGGAGCTCCTGGGGCTCCATCAGCCCATCCGGCGCCGCTCCCAGACCTGGGGGTTGACCAGGTTCGGCGGCCGCCGGCCCGCCAGCACGTCGCCCACGCCGTTGGCGGTCATGCGCGCCATCTCGCCGCGGGTCTCGACGGTCGCCGAGCCGAGGTGGGGCAGCAACACCACGTTGGGCAGCTCTCCCAGACCCTCGGCCAGGCGGGGTTCGTTCTCGTACACGTCCAGTCCGGCGGCGCCGATCTTGCCCTCCCGCAGCGCGGCCACCAGGGCGTCCTCGTCCACCACCGGCCCGCGCGCGGTGTTGATGAGGATCGCGGTGGGCTTCATCTGCTCCAGCTCTCCGGCACCGATCATGTGTCGGGTCTCGGCGTTCAGCGGCACGTGGAGGCTCACCACGTCGGCCTCGGTCAACAGCTGGGGGAGGGGCACCCGCTCCGCACCGGTCTCGGCCTCGAACTCCGGGACCTGGCGCCGGTGGGCGTAGACCAGGTTCATGCCGAACCCCCGGGCGATGCGGCCGGTGGCCTGGCCGATGCGGCCGCAGCCGACCACGCCGAAGGTCTTGCCCCGCAGCGTGGTGCCCAGCAGCAGCGACGGCCCCCAGCCCTCGAACTCGCCGCCGCGGACCATCCGGTCCCCCTCCAGGACCCAGCGGGCCGCGGACAGCAGCAGCGAGAACACCACCTCGGCCGTGGCGTCGGTGAGCACACCGGGGGTGTTGGTGACGGCGATGCCGCGCTCGGTGGCGGCGTCGACGTCGATGTTGTTGTAGCCCACCGCGTAGTTGGCCACGACCCGCAGCTCCTGACCCGCCGCATCCATGACCTCGGCGTCCACTGGGTCCGCCAGGATCGACACCAGCGCCCGGCACCCGGGCACCGCGGCCAGGATCGCGTCACGGCCGGGGGACAGGTCGTCCGCCAGCACGGTCACGTCGTCCGACAGGCCCCGCAGCAGCGGCAACCCCGGATCGGGGAGGCGACAGGTCACCACGATCTCACTCATCGGTAGCTCTCCCGGTTTCGATGGGCGCCATCATACTCTCGTTGCGGCGCACCGGCCGCGGCCGGCAGCCGAACCCACCTGCGCCCGCGGGCTGGCCTCGCGGGCGGGCAGCGGGGCAGGATCGATCCCTACATGGACGAGCAGACACCGGCCGAGGCGGGGAGGGGCGGGCGCGGGGTTCAGCCCCGGACGGCCCTCGCCGGCTCGATCTTCGCGATCGGATTCGCCGCGGCCGGCGCCCAGGTGGTGCTCCTGCGGGAGGCCATGGTCGTGGCCGGTGGCAACGAGCTGATCGCCGGGCTGGCCCTGTGCCTGTGGTTGCTGGGGACGGCGGCCGGGAGCGCCCTGTCCGGACGGTTCGTGGCGCGGGCTCGGAGCACGTCCGCGGTCGCGCGGGCCTGCGCCGCGTTGCTGGTCGCGATGGCGCCGGGGTTGCCCCTCTCGCTGGCGTCGATGGCGTGGGTGCGCGAATTCGCCGGACCGGGGGCCGGGGAGGCGCTGGGGCTGCTCCCGGCCGTCCTGGTCTGCGGCGTGTCCTTCCTGCCCCTCGGATGGGTCGTAGGGGCCACGTTCCCCGGCCTCTGCCGACTCTACCGGGAGGGACGGGGATCCCCCCTCCGCGGGACCGCCGCGGCGGCGACCGTCCTGGCGATCGAGGCGCTGGGATTCGCCGTGGCCGGCGCGCTCCACTCGTTCGTGCTGGTCGGCCTCGTGTCCCCCGCGTCCGCGCTGGCGGCCCTCGGTGGGGTGGCCCTGCTGGCCATCGTGGGCCTGCGCCGCCGGTGGATCTGGACCGCCGTCGCGGCGGTCCTCCTGGCGCCCGCCGTGGCCGTCACACCGAGGGGATTCGCTCCCACCTCCCTGTTCGACGAGGGGGTGGTGGAGCGCAGCGAAGGCGCCCACGGGCGGATCGAGGTGCTCGCAGGCGAGGGGCAGCACGACGTGGTCCTCAACGGCGAGTGGGCATTCTCGATTCCCGACCCGGAGGCCGCGGAGCGTGCGGTCCACCCCGTCCTGTTGCAGCATCCCGAGCCCGGTCGGGTCCTGCTGGTGGGAGGGGCGGTGACCGGGGCGCTGGACGAGATCCTCGAGCACCCGAGCGTGGCCCACGTGGACGTGGTGGAGTTCGACCTGGCCCTGGTCGAGACCGCCCGCAGCCACCTCCCCGAGGGGGCGACCCGGGCGGTGGACGATCCCCGGGTCGACCTGCACGTCACCGACGCCCGGGCCCACGTGGCCCGCAGCGACGCGCGCCACGACGTGGTGATCTTGGCGATGCCCGACCCGGGGAGCGCGCAGCTCAACCGCTACTACACCGTGGAGTGGTTCGAACTCCTGCGCGGGGCGCTGGAGCCCGGGGGCTTCGTGGCGGTGGGGGTCACCGGCGGGGCCATGCTGGGACCCGCGCAGGCCAGCTACGTGGCGTCGGTCCACCGCAGCCTGTCCGAGGTCTTCCCGTACACGCGTGCGATGCCCGGCGAGCGGATCGTGCTGCTGGGGAGCGAGGACGAGGCCGCGCTGGACGGTGGGGCCGACCTGCTGGCGTCCAGGCTGGTACAGCGGGGGATCGAGACCCGCTACGTCGAACCCTTCGGCCTGGAGTTCGAGCTGGGGCCGTTGAGGGTGGACTACCTGGAACAGGTGCTCGCCGGCGCGGAGGACACCCGCCTCAACCGGGACCTCGAGCCCCTGTGCTTCTTCCTGGACACGGTGCTGTGGGCCACCGCCCAGTCGCCCCGCTGGCGAGAGGTGTTGTCCAGGATGGCGAACGTGCGTCCGGGCTGGTTGGCGCTGGCGCTGCTGGCGGGTGCCCTGCTGCACGCGGCCGCGGTGGCGCTGCCCCGGCGGAGGCGGTGGCCGGCCCGCGCGGCCGTACCCGCCGCGGTGGCGGTCGTCGGCGGCACGGGCATCGTGGGCGAGCTGGCGATGATCCTGGCTTACCAGGCAGCCTTCGGGAACCTGTACGCGCACATCGGCGCGATCGTGGCCGCCTACATGGTCGGGCTGGCTGCGGGGGCCTGGTGGATGTCCCGCTCGGAGGGGAACCCCCGCGGTGGGCGACTCGTGGCGATCCAGCTGATCATGGCGGGGAGCTGTGGCGCGCTGGCGGTCGCGTCCGCGCGGGTGGGCGTGGTGGGGCTGCCCGCGGTCCTGGGGCTGCTCTTCCCTGGCATCGTCGCCGTGCTGGGTGGCATCGCGGGCCTGCACCTCCCCGCCGCATTGGCGTGGATCGGGGGAGGCGAGGGGGACCGCGGAGGGGTGCGCGGCGTGGGGACGCTGTACGCCGCAGACCTGGCCGGGGCGTCGGTGGCCGCCCTGATCGCGAGCTCCCTTGCGATCCCCCTGTTGGGTGTGCCGGCGGTCCTGGGAATCGCGGCGGTGGCGAATTGCGGGGCGGCGCTCGTCCTCCTCGCAGTCCGTCGGCACCGCATGAAGACTTGATACGAAAAGTTCGTGGACGAACCCAGGGCAGCCTCCGGGAGGTGCTCGTACGCGCGCTCCCGAGGGGGAGTCCGCACACACGCCCGTGGTATCCTCCGGCCGGCGCAAACTGCGCTGACACCAGGAGATGGCAGGACGTCGATGACGACGACGCTGATCGCAGATCGCTTCCGCATCGAGGAGCACGTGGGGACCGGCGCCGCGGGCAAGGTCTACCGGGCCGTACAGGAGCCGCTCGACCGCCCGGTGGCCCTCAAACTCCTGGATCCCGACCTGGCCGAGGATCCGGCGGCCCGTCGGCGTTTCTTCCGGGAGGCCCGGAGCGCGGCGAGACTGAACCACCCCAACGTCGCCCACGTCCTGGACTTCGGGGAGACCGACGAGTTCCAGCTCTTCATGGCCCTGGAGTGGGTGCCGGGAGACTCGATGGAGGTGTGGCGGGAAGACCCGCCGGAGCTGTCGGTGCTGCTGGCCATGTTCGACCAGCTCCTGCAGGGGCTCGCCGCGGCCCACGGCAGCAATGTCCTGCACCGGAATCTCAAGCCCGCCAACCTGTTGCTCCACGGGGATCTCCTGCGACCGACGAGGCTGGCGATCACCGACTTCGGCATGGCCGCCATCGCCGACGCCCCGGGCGGCTCGGCCATGGACGCCCTGGGTTTCGACCCGATCTACGCGGCCCCCGAGCAGATCCACCAGAAGCGGCCCGCGAGCCCGGAGACGGACCTGTACACCGTGGGCCTGTTGCTCTTCGAGATGCTCTCGGGACGCCCCCCCTTCACCGGCGCACCGAGGGACGTGATGCGGATGCACGTGGAGGCTCCGCTGCCGGACCTGGTGCCCAGGGCGGACTACCCGGTCAGCGACCTCCTGATGGCGGTCGTCGAACGGGCCCTGCGCAAGGAGCCGGACCACCGCTTCCGGTCCGCCGCTGAGATGCGCAAGGCCCTGCGCGAGGCGGGCCCCGGGGAGACGGACGAGGACAGCACCATCGACGGACCGGCGCTGGGGGAGGTGCTCTTCGGCCGGGACACGGAGTTGCGCAAGCTGCGCCACGTGGCCTACGAGTCGTTGCATCGCCCCGAGACCCGGGTGGTGCTGCTCACCGGCCCCATGGGGACCGGCAAGACCACCCTGGCCCAGGTGATGGGCGCGGAACAGGTCCAGCGTGGGTTGATGTCGCGGGTGCGCGCACGGTGCTCGGACGAGGGGCTGAGCAACTCCGGGTTCGCGGCGGTGCTGGAGGACCTGCTGGGCATCCGCGGGTGCAACCGGGACGAGGCGCGGCGACGGCTGGATGGCCGGCCCGATCTCGCCCTGTTGCTGGGCGGTACGGAGGCCGACGACCTGCTGGACGACCTGCGCCCCCCCATCGCCGACACCCTGATCCTGGACCTGGACGACACCTCTGGCGGACGTCCGTCCCGCTTCGCGCGCGTCCTGCGGGCGGCGGCGGAGCGGCGCCCGCTGATGGTGGTCCTCGACGACATGCACCGCGCCCCGATGGACGACCTGGACGTGCTGCAGCACCTGGTGGCGCTGGACGTGGGCGATCCACGACCGCTGTTGGTGGTCACCTGCCTGGACAAGCAGGGCTGGCGCACGGACGCGCCCCACCGTCTCCTGCTGGAGCGCCTGCGGGACGCCCACGAGGGGGTCGAGGAGCTGGAGGTCGGCGCCCTCTCGGCGCGGGCCTGCCAGGAGATGCTGGCCGAGAAGGTGGACGCCGGACCGGCCTTCGCCCAGGCCGTCGTCGAACAGGTGGGGACCAACCCCCGGATCGCCCTGGCGGTCGCCGAGCTCGCGCTGGCCTCGGGTCACACCCGGGAGGAGAACGGCCACCAGGAGCTGATCGACGCCGACGCGTTGGCCGGGCAGGTCCCCGACGACGTGCGGTCGTTGATCCGCGCGCGGATCTCCGCCGCCCCGGCGGCGTACGGCAACCGCCAGCAGGCGCGGCGGGTGCTGGTGGCCCCGGCCGGCTGGGGCCCACGCTTCGACCCGGACGGGGTCGCGGAGCTGGCCACGCGCGCCGGGCTGGTGGAGACCAAGGACCGTGTGTACCACGTGTTCGAGCACCTGGTGCGCGTGGGGCTGCTGGAGTACCAGGGCCGGGTGGAGGACGACCGACTGGCCTTCGCCACCCGGCTCCTGCGCGGGGAGGTGCTCAATCTGCTGCGGGCGAGCACCCGCCGGACCCTGCACAAGGAGGCCGCCGAGCTGCTCAAGGAGGCCACCGAGGGGACCCGGCTGCACCGGGTGCGGGCCATCGCCCACCACCTGTTCGAGGGCGGCGAGGCCGACGAGGGGAGGGTCTTCCTGCGGCGCGCGGCGGAGCTGGCGGAGACCGGCTGGCTGCTGGACCAGGCCTCGGCCCTGTACCAGGAGCTGCTGGACCACCTCGAGCGGGACGAACCCGACGCGGTGGCACGGACGCGCCTGGCGCTGGGACGGATCCACGTGCGACAGGGGCGGGAAGACGAGGCCCGGGAGCTGCTGGTGGACCTGCCGGAGACGGCCGCGGGCAAGGTGGCCGCCGAGGCGGCGCTGATGCTGGCGGACCTGGCGCTGACCGGTGGCAACGTGAGCGAGGCCAGCGCCTGGCTGATGCTGGCCAAGGAGCACGTCGCGGGCGCCGGCCCCTTTGCGGACTGGCTGGCCGGGGAGAGGGCGCTGCTGCACGAGCGGTTGCTCCGGGCCCGGGGGGACCAGTCCGGCCGGGTCACCCACCTGCGCGAGACCATCGCCGGGATGGGCACCGGCCTGCACCGCCTCCGGGCGCAGGAGCGGCTGGCCATGGCCCTGGCCCGCCACGGGGAGATGGACGAGGGGGTGGCGTTGCTCGACGAGCTCGAGGCCTCGCTCCCCGACGACGCGCCGCCGCCGTTGCGGGTCGAGATCACCCTCGACAGGGCGATCCTCGCGGACATCCGGGGTGACGCGGACGAGGCCCGGGAGCGCTACCACCAGGTGCTGGAGCGGGCCCGGGAGGCAGGCGAGCCCGAGCGGGTCTCCCAGTCCATGGTCGGGCTGGCCGAGCTGGCTCGCTTCCGGGGGGATCTGGACCGGGCCGAGAGCCTGTATCTGGACGCCCTGGCGATCCAGCGCCGCATGGGGCACCAGCGGTTCATCGCGATCACCCTGGTCAATCTGTGCATGGTCGCCCTGGCCCGGGACGACCTGGACGGCGCGAGCGGATTCCTGGACGAGGTGGCCGCCCAGGGGGCCGACGTCTCCCACCCGGAGGTGGCGGTGGTCTACGCCTTCTCCCGGGCGCTCATCGCCGGCCGGCGGGGAGACCTGGAGGAGGCGCGGTCGGAGATCTACCGCTTCCAGGCGGTCAACGCGCGGGTCCAGCTCCACGAGCCGGACATCGCCAACGCGCTGGAGGAGCTGAGCGGGCGCTTCCGCGAGGACGGCGACGTGATGCTCGCCGACGAGCTGCTGCACGAGACCCTGCGCATGTGGCGCCAGCTGGGCCGCGAGGACATGGCCCGGGAGGCCGAGGAGAGGACCCGGACCGACGAGTAGAACCTCCCCTCCAGGAGAGCGCCGGAGAGGACGGACGGAGGTGGAGATGCGCTCGCTTTGCCTGACCGCACTCGCGACCACCCTGCTGATCAGCGGCTGTCCGACCACGGAGGACGAGCCCGTGACGCCCCTCGTGTACGAGGACCGGATGCGCACCTGGGTCGAGTTCGTGGACGACGGGAACCTGGTCGAACACCTGGACCTGGCCCAGCAGCAGTCGCTGAGCGTCAACGTGGCGATGATCGAGGGGACCCACGACTGGACCTTCGTTCGCAACCTGTGCCGTGAGGCGGAACAGCGGGAGCTGGCCCTGCGCCTGTGGCCCCTGCTGGGCGAGGACGAGGGGTACTGGGCCAATCAGGCCAACGCCTCGTCGTTCAGCCAGCACACCCGGGTTCTCGCGGCCTGGGTCGAGGACGAGTGCCCCCGCGCCGAGGGCTTCGTGATCGACCTGGAGATGCCCCTCGAACGGGCGCACGAGATGCAGGACATCTTCGAGGGCGACGGGGGCGTCACCGACCTGGTGACCTTCCTGGCCGACGGGGTGGACGAGGTGGCCTTCGAGGAGGCCCGGGTGACGCTGTCCACCCTGGTGGACGACCTCCACATCGAGGGCTATCACGTCTCGGCCAGCACCCTGCCGATGATGGCCGACGATCTGATCGACGGGGACGAGTCCATCGCCCGTGCCCTGTGGACGCCACTTCGGGGCATCGACTGGGACGTCGTCTCGTTCCAGGTCTACCGGTCCACCTTCGACTCGATCTTCGCGGCCGGACTCTCCGACCCCGAGGCCACCTTCACCCCGGGCCTGATCACCTCCTACGCCGAGACCGCGGTGACCTACTACGGCGACAAGGCCGCCATCGACCTGGGCACCACCGGCACCGGCATCGGCACCCAGGTCGGCCTCGCCGGCCCCGAGGAGCTCCAGTCCGACATGGCCGCGGCCCTGTTCGCCGGCATCCCCCTGCACCACATCCACGTCTACTCGCTGGAGGGCGCCGCCGCCCACGACACCCCCAGCGCCTGGTTCGTCGAGCCGCTGCCCCACGAGGCAGAGGTGGACCCGGCTACCGAGGAGTTCCGGGGATTGATCCAGGGGTTGGATGAGGCCTGGGACTGAGGTCGAGTCGGAAGAACATCGCGATCTCGATTTTAGACAATAGCGATTGACTAAATTTAGTCACCGGGCGATGTTCAACCCATGGATGCCTCGTTTCGCCTCCACAATGCCCACCGAGATTCTCCGGACGACTTCGCCGTTCTCGATCCCCAGCTCCGGGCGTTGAGTCGGCAGCTCTTCGTCGCAGAGCCCAGGCTGCTGGACCGATTGCCCGAGGGCAATCCCGGCATCTACAGCGTCGGGGGTGGGAGACAGGTCGGCAAGACGACGTTGTTGAAGATGTGGATGGCGCGGCTCCTCGAGCGCGGGACGGATCCGGCGCGGATCACCTATCTGACCGGGGAGTTGATCGACGACCACCACCGGCTCGTTCGCCTGCTCGAAGAGAGCGTGGAGGAGGCGCCGGCAGGGGACGTCAACACGCTGATCCTCGACGAGGTGACCTACATCAAGGGGTGGGACCGGGCGCTGAAGTTCGCGGCGGACGCGGGATTGCTCGCGGACACGGTGCTCGTGTTCACGGGGTCGGATCTGAGCCTGGTCCGCGAGGCCCGGATGGCCTTCCCCGGCCGGAGGGGTACGGCGGACGAGGTGGACTTCGAGCTGTGGCCGCTGTCCTTTCACGACGTGGTCCGGCTCAAGCGCCCCGACCTCGATCCCAGCGCTCCCGACCTGGATGACCTGTACGCGCTGTTCGACGAGTATCTGATTCACGGCGGATTCCTCACCGCGATCAACGATCTGGCGGCCAACGGAGCGATCCGCCGAGCGACGCTGGCCACGTACAGCGACTGGATCCGCGGCGACATGCTCAAGCGCGGCAAGAGCGAGAACTATCTCCGGGAGGTCCTGTCGGCGGTGCGGCGCCGCGCCGGGAGCCAGGTCACATGGAACGCCCTGGCCCGGGACCTGTCCATCGACCATCCGACCACCGTCCAGACCTACATCGAACAGCTCTGCGCCCTGGACGTGCTGTTCGTCCAGCCCGCCCTGGTCGAGGACAAGCTGACCGGTGCGCCGAAGAAGGCGCGAAAGGTGAGCTTTTCCGACCCCTTCATCCACCATGCCGTGGCCGAATGGCTGGAGCCCACCGCGCAGCCGTTCGAAGACCGGATCCTCGCCGATCTGAACCGGACGAAGACCTCATCGGCCCTGGTCGAAGCCTGCGTCGCCTCCCACCTTCGTCGGAACTTCCCCACCTACTACATCAAGGCGCAGGGGGAGGTGGACGTGGCCTACGTGGATCGGGAGCGCTTCTGGCCCATCGAGGTGAAGTGGCGAGGGCAACTACGGCCTGGTGATCTGAAGCAGGTGAGCAAGTACCCCAACGGGAAGATCTGGTCCCGCGCGCGAAGCCGGAAGAAGATCCACGGAATCGCCGTGGAGCCACTCCCCCTCGCCCTGTATGCGTTGGAACCGCATACCTCCCTGGCCTGACGAGTCGCGGGGGGCGCTCCCAGGATGTCATCGCGCGGCGACATCTCGAGCCCATCTTCCGTTTGCCTGTTCGACAGGCTACCGATGGCTAGCAGCAGGAGATGTAGGGGAGATGCGGCGGGGCCGGAATGGCGACGGCCGGGCGATCTGGCCATCGCTGGGAGCCCTCAGGGTCACGGCCCGCGGCGGCTGACCTCGACGTGCTCCAAGCCCCGCGTACTTCGATGAAGGCAAACCGGTGGTCCAGTCGTTGTCGATTCGTCAGTGTCTCGCGCTGGCGGAGTCGACCTGGGCCGGGTCCCGTGAAGCCCAGAGCCGCGACCCACAGCCAACTTGTATCGATCAATCCACCACCAACCTTTCCCTGACGATCCGCGTGGTGTCCTCGGACGTGTGATACACGAAAATCGTCCCGTCCGACGCCCGGCGGAAGATGGACGGCATGTCGTTGCCGCAACCGTAGGGGGACTGGGCGGAGAGGCCGAAGGGGTTGTCGGGGTGGCGTTCCCAGACGACCTTGTTCTGGGAGCGGGCCATGCCCCAGCCGTAGCGGTTGGAGGGTTCGCAGGTGAAGTCGGTGTCGGCGCCCTCGTAGACCATGTAGACCCACGAGCCCTCCTCGATCAGGCGGGGCATGGAGACGTGGGCGCCGTCCCAGCCGCTGCCCGACGGGGTGAACACCGGGTTGCCGCCGTACTTGGACAGGGTGGCCATCGACGTGCCCGAGGCGTAGCCCACGGACATGACGTCCCCGCCCAGGGGGAAGCCGGCGTAGAAGACGTAGATCATGCCGAAGGCGTCGTGGAGCACGCCCGGGGTGGACAGGGTCCCCTGGTCCCAGTCGCCGCCGCCGCCGTGGTCGAGGAGCTGGCCGTGCTGGGTCCACGCGAGGCCGTCCGACGACGAGGCCCAGTACAGGGCCGCCACGTTGGACTCCTCCCAGACCATCACGAAGTCGCCGTTGTCCTCGAAGACCGCCGGCGCCACCGCGAACACGTGGCCGGGCTCCGGGCCGATCACCTCGCCGTGGAACTCGGCGAAGGAGTCGCCGCCGTCGTGGGAGATTGACAGGCAGATGGAGGCGTCGTAGGCGCCCTGACCGAAACAGCGATGGTAGAGATATACGGTGTCGGGGCCGACGTCCTGGCGGTTGACGGCGAAGGCCTCCCGGTGGCCCGAGGTGGGGTCGACCACGGGTACGGGATCCTGGTCCACCTCCCAGTGGGCATTGCCCGAGAACAGGGCCGCGAGGGGGCCCTCGGTGCTGTCGTCGTCGTCTCCGGTGTCGTCGTCTCCGGTGTCGTCGTCTCCGGTGTCGTCGTCT
>CAZITQ010000176.1:0-20306 GCA_964542165.1 uncultured Rickettsiales bacterium | reverse complement strand
GTGACGGGCAAGCGGCCCGGGATGATGGACTTCAAGGGCCGCGCCAAGTACGACGCCTGGGCCGGCAAGAAGGGCACCGGCGCCGAGCAGGCCAAGGAACAGTACGTCGCCCTCGTCGAGCGCCTGATCGGCAAGTACTCCTAGGGCCCCGAGCCCGCCGGGGCACGGGCCGGTCTATCCGGCGAGGGGCTCGAGGAGGGCGAAGTTGGCGCCCTGGGGGTCTCGCAGGATGATGACCTTGCCGACGCCCGGGGCCTCGTTGATCGGGCAGATCCGGGCGCCGCCGAGCTCCTCGGCCTTTGCGGTGGACGCCTCGATGTCCTCGACCACGAAGTAGGCGAGCCAGTGGGGCGGGACGTTCTCCATCTCCTCGGGGAACTTGTACATCCCGGCCGCGTCCTTTCCCCCGGCCTGGAACACGGTGTACATGCCGTAGCCCCCGCCCATGTCCTGGACGTTCGCGTCGTAGGGCAGCACCTGGGTATAGAAGGAGCCGGCACGGTCGATGTCGTTCGTGCCCAGCTCGGCCCAGCAGAAGGAGCCCGGGGCATTCTCGAAGCGGGCCATCCCCTTGTGGTTGCCCGTCCGCTGCCACAGGGAGAACACCTCGCCGGTGGGGCCGTGCAGGACGGCCATTCGTCCGGTGTCGGGGATGTCGAACGCGGGCTGGATCACCGACGCGCCGGCCTCGGTGGCCGCGGCCTCGGTGGCGTCCACGTCGTCCACCGCGAAGTAGATCGACCAGTTGGGCGGCACCATCCCCTTCTGCTCCTCGGTGAGCTGGTTGAGGCCGCCCAGGTCGCCGTCGCCGATCGTGGCCATGGTGTAGGTGCCCTCCATGCCGCCCGGCATGGGCATCTCCTTGAAGCCCCAGCCCAGCAGCTGACCGTAGAAGGTCTTGGCTGCGGCGAGGTCCGTCGTCATCAGGTCGATCCAGCAGGTCATGCCCGCTTCCCAGGTCCTGGTCTCGGTCATGGTGTGTCCCTCCTCCTCGTGGGGTCGTCGAGGTGGTCAGTATTGCGTAGCGCAAGCTAAGGATGGTTGTTTAAGGGGTCAAGATTTGGCAAACAAAACCGGGCGTCCCGTGCGTGTTGCGGCGCACCAATTGACGTGCGCCGCCCCCCGCGCACCCGCTTCCGCGTTGACGCGCGAGGCGCCGTCCGGGAGCATCGGTGTGGGCCCTTCTAGCCCCGGGGCCCGGAGATGTATCGATGGCGAACGAGAACGACCAAGGCGGCCTGAAGAGCGCGGCGATCCCCGGCAAGCTGCGCCAGGACCAGAGCAGGGAAGATTCCCAGCGCGAGGACGCCCTCGCCGAGCCGGTGGCCGACGAGCTGGTCGATCCCCTCAAGGATCCGCTGCTCGTCGACCTCCCGGACGGCAGCGGCCCGGGCGCGGGAGATCCCGATCCGGCCGACGGCGGCGGCGGCGGCGGCGACGATCCGGTGCAGATGGACAACGGCGGCGGTCCGTTCGACGGCTGGGGCCCCGCGGCGTTCGGGGCCATCCAGAAGCTCGGGGGCCCTGTCCAGCAGTCGGGCGACGGGGGCAGCGGGGACATCCAGCGGATTGCGTCCGAGGGCATCAAGGGATCGTCCAGCTCGCTCCCCCACCTGGACACCATCCAGCAGAGCTTCGGCGGTCACGACGTGTCGGGCGTCAAGGCCCACACCGGCGGATCGGCCAAGTCCGCGGCGAGCGCCATGGGGGCCAGCGCCTACGCCACGGGCAACGACGTCGCCTTCGGGAACACCCCGGACCTGCACACCGCCGCGCACGAGGCTGCCCACGTGGTCCAGCAGCGATCCGGCGTGAACGTCCCGGGGGGCGTCGGCCAGGTGGGAGATCGGTACGAGAAGAATGCGGACTCGGTGGCCGACGCCGTGGTCCAGGGTCGATCGGCCGAGCCCCTGCTGAGCCAGATGTCGGGCTCCGCTCCCAACGCCACCGACGCGGCCAACGTGCAGCGCAAGGCGGTCCAGATGGGCTGGCTGGGGGACGCCATCGAGTGGGGCGCGGGGGTCATCCGGCGCGGCGTCGAGGCCGTGTTCCGCTGGATCGACCTGATGGCCGCCAAGGGTCGGCTGCTGGCCAAGATCTGTGACACCGCCTGGGTCACCAAGGCCGCGTCGGGCGTCAAGGCCAACCCCCACCCCAAGCACCAGAACCGGCTCTCGCTGTCGATCCTCGGCATCACCTTGCTGTGCCGCCTGGAGGCCATGTCCCACGCGCTCCGGATCGCCGGCTGCGACTCGTTGAAGCAGGTCGAGGCCCTGAGCAAGGCCGTGGACAAGTGGCAGGCCAAGCGGGGGATCACCCTGAAGAAGGAGATCGAGGACAAGATCGACGAGTACCGCAAGGACGAGGCCAAGTGGCTGACGACCTACACCAGCCACGGCGCCCTCGAGCAGCTGGACGCCCACCCCAACAAGGGGTCGGACAAGGCGGACATCCGGCTGGACCCTGGCATGATCTCCAAGGCCACCCTCACCAGCCGCCTCAAGATCAGCTGGAACCACACCAAGAAGGCCAAGAAGGCCGGGCTGGACAAGAAGAAGCCGTGGACGGCCAAGCAGAAGGCCGGGATGCTGGCCAAGGTCCAGAAGCAGCTGGACGCCGTCTGGGGCCCGGGCAACCAGATGAAGCCCTTCAAGATCATCGAACCCCAGGACTACCTGCTGGAGAAGTCGGCCCAGAGGTGGTCGGCGGTCCTGGGGACCTTCCACCCGAAGATCGTCGAGGACTCCAAGAAGGGCAGCACCGAGATCGCCATCTGGCGCGAGGCCAAGGGCGAGCACAACCGGGCGAACTCGGCCAACCTGTACGAGCAGGACGTCAAGGCCAATTACAAGAAGAACAAGGACGGCACCTTCGCCCCGGCGCAGATGGAGGGGTTGAGCAACCAGCACACCCAGGCCCACGAGTTCGGCCATTTCGGGATGGGGCTGCCCGACGAGTACAACGAGACCGGCAAGACCACCGGCATCAAGCCCTGGCAGAAGCAGTTCAAGAAGGTGATCAAGGACTACGACAAGAAGATCGCCAAGCTCAAGAAGACCCTGGCCAAGCACCCGGTCAAGACCGACGCCGACAAGAAGGCCAAGAAGGAGCTGGAGACCAAGCTGCTCTGGTACAACAAGGACCGCAAGGCGCTGCTCAGTCCCTGGTCACGGAGCTACGGCAAGGGCAAGTGGAAGGACAAGCAGCCCGACATGTACATCCTGGCGCCGCAGAACCGGCCCAAGAACGCGCCGGCGCCGCCCCCCAACGAGGCCTTCGCCCGCTGGGGCGACGCGGGCGACGTCTACGCCCCGGGCAAGCGTTCGGCCCGAGGCCAGCGGGAGAACGCCTTCCACACCAAGGACACGGTGCGGATCATGAACTCGGGCAACCGGGTCGAGCCCTACGCCTACGAGGGGATCCTGGAGCTGATCAACGCGCTGGTGGTCGGCAAGTTCGACCCGTCCGTCAAGTTCGAGCACAACGTCAAGAAGGGCTCGAACGAGTGGAAGGTCGTCCAGGACGTCCGCAAGTGGAACCTGAAGGTGGACATGGGCAAGGCCAAGGCCAAGGGCGCAGCGCCGGGCAAGGCCAAGGAGAAGGTCTACGACCACTGAGGGTTTCCGGTCCGCCGGCCGCTGGCGGCGGCGGCCACCTCCCCGTTCATCCCTCCTCGAACGCCGCCCCGTCGATGACCTCGCCGATGTGCCCCATCAGCTCGTCGAAGGCCTCCGGCCGGTTGGACAGGCCGATCACCGACTGGATCGACGTCTCGTCCACCACCAGCACCCAGTAGCTGGCGAGCCACGCGTCCCCCAGCGGTGAGCGGGAGATGGCGCGCTGGGTCGCGAAGTCGATGCCGCCGTCCGTGCGGCCGAGGAACGGCGGCTCCGGTTCGCGCTCGACCACCTCGCGGCCGATGGTGTGCCCCTCGATCAACTCGGTGAGGAAGGAGGACAGCGACCACTCGTGGGCCGCCGGGCTCAGCCGCGGCAGCACCAGCAGCGAGGTCTCCTCGGCGACCTGGATCTCGAGGATCTGGGAGCCAGTCCGGGAGGTGCGGGGGATGGGCGTCCAGTCCGCGGGGATCGGCAGCTTCAGCCCCTCGAAGCGAGCCCAGGTGATGGAGTCAGGGGTATCTGTCGCAGCCATCGGCGTCGCCTTCCTGTCGCGGGAGACTATCCCAAGGCCGCCGATCCGTCGACCAGGGGACGGCGTGCCGGCGGTCGGCGTGATACCGTTCGCGATCCGAGGATGACCCATGAGTGACGACCCGACCCCGAAGAGTTCCCGCCACCTGGATCGCTGGCGCGAAGCCTCGGACGACGGCGTGACCGTCGTCGAGGAGTTCGTGCCCGCCTGGCGATCCCTGGCCTGGCGACTGGGCCAGGCCTACTGGCACCACGCGGGGCTGCAGGCGTTCACCACCAACGCGGTGCCCAACGTGGTCACCAACGACGGCTACCTGGCCACGAAGACCGCGGAGACCCTGCTGGCGAGCTGCAAGGCCGCCGACGCCGAGGGCCAGCTCGAGGAGGAGATCCGGGTGATGGAGCTGGCCGTCGGCCTGGGCCAGCACGCCCGCATGTTCCTGCGCCGGTTCGTCGCCCTCTGCGCGGACGAGGAGCTGGACTACGCGGACAGGCTGGTGTTCCACGCCACCGACCTGAGCCGCGCGACCCTGGACGCCCTGCGCACCTCGCCGACCCTGCGGGTGCCCGGGGTGAAGGTCCGGCTGGGGCAGGTCGACGCCACCGACCCGGCTACCTTCACCGACCTGGAGACCGGCGAGGTCGAGCGCCTGTCCGGGGTGCGGATGATCCGCAGCAACTACCTGCTGTGCGTGCTGCCGTTCATGCTGCTGCTGCGCCGCGAGGACACCTGGTGCGAGCAGTACGTGCGCACGCGGGTCCAGGACACGGTCAACGCCCGCAAGGTGCTCGGCGACCGGCTGGACGAGATCGTGGCCAGCGCCCGCGCCGGCGACGAGGCCGCCATGCGCCGGATCGCCCCCCACGAGTACCTGTTCTCCACCGAACGGATCTACGTGCCCATCGACGAGGGGGAGCTGACCATGGGCGGGGCTGCGGGGGCGTTCTTCGACGCCGCGCGGGCCGTCGGCGGCGAGGCGATCGAGCGAACCCTGTTCTCCCACGGGGCGCTCAAGTCCCTGGACCGGTCCCTGGACCTGCTCCGGGACGACGGCTTCATGATCCACAGCGACTACGGCTGGCGGACGCTGCGGACCTCGGCCGAGATCGGCAACTTCCAGTACTTCTCCGGCTCGACCGCCATCGGCCTCAACTTCCCGCTGGTGGAGCACTTCGTCGAGGCGTTCCGCGACGATCCGGGACGGGTGGTGGCGCCGGCCCACGAGGACAAGGCCCCGATCCTCACCCGGATGGTGGCCCGCGGGCCGTTGCCGGCCACGGAGGAGGCCTTCACCGCGGCCTTCGACGGGGCGGCCCACGCGGGGTTCTGGGAGACGATCAACGGGCTGTCGTCCTTCGACGAGAAGATGGAGCCGGAGGCGATCCTGGCGCGCTTCGAGGAGGCCCATGAGCGCTTCCCCTTCGCCTGGCTGGTGCTGGGGCAGGCCGCCAGCGCGGCCACCTTCGCCGCCCGGAACCCCCAGCGGGGGCTGGAGCTGGCGATGAAGGGGCTCGAGGTATGCCCCGCGGCGTCGGCGGGCCTGTGGTGCGAGTACGGCGACGCCCTGTACGCGCTCGAACGGTACGAACAGGCCCACGAGGCCTTCGAGCGGGCGGCCCGGATCAATCCCGAGGACCCCCGGGTCCACCTGAGCCTGGGGTGGAGCCACGCCGCCCTCTGGCGGGTGGAGGAGGCGATCCGTAGCCTGGCCCGCGGCATCGAGCTGGACGAGTTCAACCTGTACGGGGAGCACCTGCTCGAGAAGCTCAAGTCGGTGATGGAACAGCGCGACGCGCTGACCGAGATGAAGCAGCACTACCGGACGAGCCGGTACAGCTGATCCCGGGCGGGCTACTCCCCCACGTCGATGGTGCAGCCCGCCAGGTGGGGGCTGGCGCGCAGGGCGGCGATCCCCGCCTCGGTCAGGTCGTTCCCCCTGAATTGCAGGTAGCCCAGATCCGCCAGGTGCGGGCTGGACGCGAGGGCCCGGGCCCCCCGGTCGGTGGCGCCGACCCCGTCGAGGTAGAGGCTGCGCAGGTAGCTGCCGTAGGGGCTGGCGGCGAGGGCCTCGACCCCCTCGTCGCCCAGGGGATTGCGCGACAGGTCGAGGGACGACAGTCCGTAGACCGAATCGGGCCCGATCACCACCCCGGCCCCCACGGCGGTGACGCCGGTCTCGGCCAGCGCCAGGGACTCCACCGACTCGAAGCGGCTGCCGGTGGCGATCACCCGCAGCCCCTCGTCCCCCAGCGGGTTGCGGCTGACCGAGAGGGAGTTGAGGAAGGTCAGCGGGGCCGCCTGCAACGCCTCCATGGCCGCCCGGGTCAGCTGGTTCCCGTCCAGGGTCAGCAGGATCGGCTGGGCCGGATCCGGCTGCTGGGCCAGCCAGCGGGCGAACTGCGGGTCGGTCAGCTGGCTGTCGGAGAGGTCGAAGCGGGAGTGGGGGGGGGCGGTCATGGTCGTCTGCCTCGTGGGAGGTGGCGGGGTGCCGGGATCCGGGGGCCCCGCCAGCGCGGCGCCGCTGGCCACGAGCACCGCAGCGAGCGCCAGCCCGCGCGCGAGGGCGCGGGGCGGCCGGGGGCCAGCTCGTCGTGGTCCGGACATCAGCGGAACGATAGCACGGCCTCAACCCTCCGCCGTTTCGGCCGATACCCAGGGCATGGGTCGACACACCCCCACCGCGGCCGGGACGAGCTTCGCCGACATGCTCGAGGCCCGCATCGGCGCCGGCCCCTTCCGGGCGCAGGCGCAGACGGCGCCCCCGCGGCCGCCCCGGGACGAGGTCGCCGGCCCCACCTGGGACTGGATCAGCACGGCGGCCCTGGACGCCAGCCGGCAGGCCGATCTGGGGGCCGCCCGCCGGTACGTGGGCGGGGAGGCCGCCGCGACCCCCGATCCGACCCCCGCCTCCCCCCGCCCGGACGCCCTGCATGGGCTGGATCCGGCGCAGCGGCGGGCGATGCGCTTCTTCCACGACCTGGGGGAGATCGACCTGCACGCGGGCTCGGACGCCCGCGCCCTCAAGCGCGCCTACCGGCGGCTGGCCCGACGGCTACACCCGGACGCCGCGGCCTCGGCGCTGGGAGCCGTCCGCCCCGACGCCGGGACCTTCATCGAGCTGCGACGCAACTACGAGCTGCTCAGCGACCGCCTCGCCGCCTGATCGACCCCCTGGTGCCGCTCAGGGCGCCCCCCCGGGCTCGACCCGTTGCCCCTTCTTGAAGCGCTGCTCCGGGCCCCCCGGGACGTACACCTGCACGATCTTCAGCGTCGGGGCGTCCTCGGGCACGGCGAAGGTGTGGTGGGCGCCCGCGGGGATGTGGACCGCGTCGCCGGCGACCAGCGAGAGGACCTGCCCGTCCAGGGTCATGGTGGCGCGCCCCTCCAGCACGTAGATCAGCTCGGCGCCCTCGTGGGTATGGTCCGGCGCGGCCGCCCCGGGGTGGGCGGTGAGCAGGGAGAGGGCGGCGGCGTCGGCGCCCACGCTCTCGGCGTCCAGCAACACCTGGACCTCCAGCTTGCCCTCCTGGAGGACGAAGGTCGGGGCCGTCGGGGCGGAGACCCGGTGCGGGTCGGGCGGCGCCCCGTCGGCGGGCGCGCTCCCGGGGAACAGGGTCAGGGCGGCCAGGAGCAGGGCAGCGGTCACGGGGCGAGGTCGGTGCATGGCGGTCCCCTTTGACCCCATTGCACGACAAGCGCGCACGCTGGACAAGGGTGGCCGGCCATAATAGGAAGGGAGCGAGGACGACTCGTGAACCGCCGCGTCCCCATCGCCGCGATCGCCCTGTTGCTGCTGGCCGCCGTGCCGGCCGGCGGCGCCATGGCCCAGTGCTCCGAGGGCACGACGATGGGCTATGGCTGTGGCGACTACACGGCCCAGGGCTGCTGCTCGGGCGGCAACGTCCTGTACTGGTGCGAGGACGGCTACACCTGCCGGCTGTCGTGCAACTCCGATCCGGACTGCGGCTGGAACCAGTACCTGGGCGCCTACAAGTGCGGCACCGCCGGTCTGTACGCGCCGGGGAACAACCCCCCCTACGACTGTGACGACGGCGACGGGGACACCTACACGACCCCCGCCGATTGCGACGACACCGATCCCTACATCAATCCGGACGCCGACGAGCACTGCGACGGTGTGGACAACGACTGCGACGGCACCACCGACGAGCCCGAGTCCCTCGACGCCAATACCTACTACAGCGACAGCGACGGTGACGGCTTCGGTGACCCCAGCGCCGGCAACGACGCCTGCTACATCTCCTCGGGCTACGTCGAGGACGACACCGACTGCGACGACAGCGACGCCGCCATCAACCCCGACGCCGACGAGATCTGCAACGACGGCGTGGACAACAACTGCTCCGGCGGCTTCGACGCCTGCACCATGGACGTCTCCGACGCCGACACCATCCTGCTGGGCAACGCCGCCAACGACCAGGGCGCCTACAGCCTGACCACCGTGGGCGACTGGAACGCCGACGGCCTCGACGACCTGCTCGTGACCGCCCGGTCGGCCGGCAGCACCGCGGGTGTGAACTACCTGTACTACGGCCACTCCGACATCGACACCTGGGGTCAGCTGATCATGGACACCAACGCCGCGGGCGGCGCCGACGTGACCTTCACCGGCGCGGCCGCTGGCGACTACGCCGCGGTCAGCTCCGCGGGTACCCTCGACATGAACGGCGACGGCGCCGTGGACATCGCCGTCGGTTCCGCCTCCCCCGACACCGAGCGTGGCGCGGTCTGGATGGTCTTCGGCGACTACAGCTCCGTGCCCTCCGGCGACCTGTCCCTGGCCGACGCCGACGCCACCTGGTCCGGCATCAGCGCCTACGACCGGGCCGCGGGCCCCAACGGCCTGGCCTACCTCGGTGACCTCGACGGCGACAGCTACAACGACATGGTCATCGGGGCCAACTCGGCCGACGACGGCGGCACCTCCTCGGGCACCGCCTACGTCGTCTACGGTCCCATGAGCGCCGGCGACCACTCCCTGTCGGATGTGGACACCTACGTCTACGGCGACGCCGCCTCGGACCGCTTCGGCAAGGCCGTGGCCAGCGTCGGCGACACCACCGGCGACGGCACCCCGGACCTGGTGGTCGGCACCCTGTACGCCGGCACCTACGCCGGCGCGGTCTACGTCTTCGACAGCGAGATCACCACAGCCTCCCTGGCCTCCGACGTCGCAGGCGCCATCTACACCGGCGAGGACCTCTCCGACTACGCCGGCACCAGCGTCACCGACGCCGGCGACCAGAACGGCGACGGCTACGCCGACATCCTCATCGGCGCCACCCGCGACGACACCGGCGGCTCCGACGCCGGCGCTGGCTACCTGGTGCTCGGCGGCACCGCCAGCGGCGACCTGGGCGCGGTCAACTACGCCAAGTTCTACGGCACCGTCACCTCCGGCAACCTGGGCTCCAGCGTGGCCGGCACCGACGACTACGACGGCTCCGGCACCCCGGCGGTCATGGTCGGCGCCACCAGCGTCAGCAGCGGCGCGGGCGCGGCCTACCTGTGGCTGGGTGCCATGAGCGGTAACGTCGCGGCCTCCGCCGCCGACGCCGTCTTCACCGGCACCGATCCCTCGGACGCCGCGGGCGCCATCGTGCAGTTCAGCGGTGACCTGGACGGCTCCGGGATGCCCTACATGCTCATCGGCACCTACCAGGCCGACCTGCACGACATCGACGCCGGCGCCGCCTACCTGATCGCGGGTATCGGCGAGTAGCGACCCCCGAGCGGGGTCTTCGGCGGCGGCCTGCGGGCCGCCGCCTGTGCTTCAGGGGTCGGCAGGGATCGTTGCGCAGGGCGGCCTCCACGAAGGGTGAAATGGGCGGTTCGGGCGGATAGGTGCCCAGCCCGCCAGCCACCGGCCAGCATGCAGACCACCATCCCGCTCATGCCCAAGATCGCCAGGGAGACCTCCATGGTCTTGGGGCTGGGCTTCGCGGCGTTGCTGTTCTTCGCCCTGCTGGTCAGCACCATGACCCTGCCGCCCCTGCCCCAGGTCGTGGTGCTCGTCTCCATCGTGGTCGCGCTGTTCTTCTTCACCCGGCCCGAGATCGCCCTGCTGACCTTCTTCGGCCTGCGGCTGATCATCGACCTGCTGTGGTGGGTGCCCGTCTACGTCATGAGCCTGAACATGATGGAGCTGTTCAGCGGGGCCGTGGCGGGCCTGGCGGCGGTGCTGTTCTACCTGGAGCTCAAGCGCTTCAACCGGCACCCGGCCATCGTGCCCTTCGTGCCCTACGTGGTGGTCATCCTCATCGCGGCTTTCCGCAACCTGGACATCCGCGAGGGCGTGGAGATCGTCGCCCGCTACCTCTCCACCTTCCTGCTGATGTTCCTCGTCTCGGCGTTCATGGACACCACCCGCAAGCGGATGCGGATGCACATCCTGTTCACCGTGACCGCCGTGATCCCCATCGCCGTGTCCATGTGGTACCTGGCCCAGGGTCGGCTCGAGCTCAACCTCGACGGCTACGACCGCCTGGTGGGCGGCTACCACAACCTGCACAACCACGCGCTGATGATGATGCTCTTCGGCTGCGTGGGCACCTTCTGGATCTTGTACACGCGCAAGGTGGGCACCACCATCTTCTTCGCGCTGTACCTGCTCGGGGCGTCGCTGGCGCTGTACTGGTCCTATGTGCGCACCGCGCAGCTGGGGCTGCTGGTCTGCGTGCTGGCCTACCTGTTCCTGTCCAAGCGCCACGGCCTGGCGCTGTCGATCCTGGCGCTGGCGGTCGTCGGGACCCTGTCCAGCGAGGTCATGCAGGACCGCTTCAACGACCTGTGGCAGTTCTTCGAGTCCAGCACCTACGAGAGCACCCGCCGCAGCCTGGGATCCGGCCGCTGGGCCCTGTGGTCGGTCTCGATGACCGAGTACCTCAAGTACCCCATCGGAGACATCTTCCTGGGGCTTGGGCTGGGGCGCCACCGCGTCCTCACAGAACCGCTGTACAGCCACCACTACTACGACCCGTCGGTCGGCTACATCGACCCCCACAACGACTACCTGTCGCTGATGTACCAGATGGGGCCCACGGCGCTGATCTGCTACGTCGTTTTCCAGGTCCAGGTCATGCGCGCCGGCTGGGAGCTGCGCAAGGTCGGGCGTACCCCCTGGGCGCGGGAGTTCGGCGTCTTCATGGTGGCGCTCACGCTGACCGTGTTCCTCACCAACTTCCTCTCGAACTCCTTCGTCTCCCGCATCACCCTGGGCTGGTACTACTGGGGCATGGCCGGCTTGCTGTTCGGCGAGCACATCGAGACCAAGGACCTGTTGAGGGCGCAGTCCGATCAGCTGGCGGAAGCCCAGCTGCAGCAACACAAGACCGAGAGCAAGCAGCGCGGCGGCGCGCGCCCGGGCCACCTGGCCCAGCCGGGGATGCACACCCGGGGTGCCCTGCGCTGGCTGACAGGGGGCGGGGGCCGGCGCGGCTCCAGACGCCGACGCAAGAGGTGAGCATGGCCCGCATCGACAACCAGGTCTCCATCGTCCTGCCCACCATGAACCGTGGGGAGGACATGCGCGCCTTCCTCGACTCCCTGCTGGCGCAGACCGTGCTGCCGGGGGAGCTGGTCGTGGTGGACGCCGGTGAGCCCGTGGAGGCCCTGCTGCGCGAGGCCCTCGAGGGCTCGGGCATCGAGCTGGTCTACCTGAAGAGCGACCCCGGCACCTCGCTGCAGCGCAACCTGGGCATCGACCGGGCCCGCGGTGAGTTCCTGTTCTTCCTCGACGACGACATGGTCCTCGAGCCCGCCTACATCGAGGCCACCCTGGAGGCCTTCGCCGTGCCCATGGACCCGCCGGTGGGCGGCGTGATGGGCAGCCAGATCAACGTGCCCCCCGACAGCGCACCCAAGCGGGCCCTGTACGGTCTGCTGGGCATCGCCCACACCGCCCCGGGTGACGACAGTGAGCTGTACATCAGCGGCGGTGTGCGCTGGCTGGCGGAGCCTTCGGGCGTGGTGCCCATCCCCGCGGCCGCCACCGGCCGGGTGGCCTACCGGGCGGCCTGCCTCGAGGCCGAGCGCTTCTCCGAGTTCCTCCCTGGCTACACCTTCGCCGAAGACGTCGAGCTGGCCGTGCGCATCGCTCGCAGCTGGACCATCGTGCACCAGCCCGCCGCCCGCCTGGACCATCGCCACAGCGCCGCGGGCCGGGTGGGGTACGGCGACCGGGTCAGCCGGGTGATGTACTCGCGCTTCTACTTCTTCAGCCGCCACCGCGACAAGACCCCCCGCAACCTGGCGGCCTTCGCCTGGTCCCACAGCGGCGAGACCGCCCAGCTGGTGGGCGTGGGGCTCAAGCGTGGCACCGGCGTGCGGCCCCTCGTCAAGGGCGTGGCCCACGGCTACCGGCTGTGCCTCGAGGACATCGGCCGTGGCCTGTTCGGCGGGCGCGGCTCGGAGGACTGATCATGCCCCCGCACGCTCCCGCTGCGGTGCCGTCCTTCGGCGCCGAGCTGCGTCGCCGCGCCGTCATGGCCGGCCGCATCGCCTCGGCCCCCCTGCGCGCCCTGCCCAGCTTCGTGATCATCGGGGCCCAGAAGGCGGGCACCAGCTCCCTGTACACCTACCTGGCCCGTCATCCCTCCATCGGCGCCTCCCACAAGAAGGAGATCCAGTACTTCTCCTACCGCTATGGGCGTCCAAGGCTGTGGTACCGGGCCCACTTCCCCCGGCGCACCACCCTGGCCGCCCTTCCCGGCGGAGGCATCACCGGCGAGGCCTCGCCCTACTACCTCTTCCACCCCCACGCGGCCCAGCGGGTCCATGAGACCCTGCCGAACGCCAGGATCATCGCCCTGCTGCGGGATCCGGTGGCCCGGGCCTACTCGAACTACAACCACCACGTCCGTTCGGGCTGGGAGCCGCTGTCCTTCGAGGACGCCATCGACGCCGAGGCCGCACGTCTGGCCGGCGAGCGGGAGAAGATGGTGGCGGACCCGTCGTACTACTCCCACGACTTCCGCATCCACTCCTACCTGGCCCGGGGCCGCTACCTCGAGCAGCTCGAGCCCTGGCAGGCCCGCTTCCCCCGTGAGCGGATGTTGATCCTGCGGGCCGAGGACCTCTTCACCCAGCCCGAGCGCACCTACGCCGAGGTGCTCGAGTTCCTGGGCGTGGAGCGCTGGAGCCCCGGCGACTTCGCCGCCCAGAACATCGGCAAGTACAAGGGCCTGGACCCAGCCACCCGCGACAAGCTCCGCGACTACTTCCGCCCCCACAACCAGGCCCTGTACGACTGGCTGGGGCGGGACATGGGGTGGGAAGGGTTGTAGCGGGCGACCACCTCGGCCAGGTCTACGCCAACAGCCACCCTTCCTTCTCCGGCGCCAGCGCCAGGAAGTTGCGGTGGTGATCGCTGGCGTCGCGGCCGAAGCCGTCGACCTTCACCGGGCCGCCGGGGCGCAGGTGGTACAGCTGCAGGTCGTGGGCGGCGATGAGGGCCTCGAGGGCCTCGACCGGGCCGTCGTGGTTGCACTCGAGGAAGACCGCGGGACGGTGCTGCCGCAGGACCCGCTCCATGCCCTCGAGGACCTGGTGCTCGAAGCCCTCCACGTCGATCTTGACCAGGTCCACCGCGTCGTCCTCGGCCAGCAGGGCGTCGATGGTGGTCAGGGGCACCTCGATGTGGTCCCCTTCGAGGCCGCGGAAGCCGTCGGGGTGCAGGCTCGAGCTGGTGGGCAGGGCCTCGGCCGGCACATGGAAGCGGGCGGTGCCGCATTCGTTGGAGACCGCGTCGTTGCGGATCTCGCAGCGGCCAGCGTAGGCGTTGACCGCCACCGCCGCGGTGAACTGGGCCCGGATGCGGGGCACCGGCTCGAAGGCCGTGACCCGGGTCTCGGGGTGCGCGGCGCAGGCGATCAGCGAGTAGGTGCCGGTGTTGGCGCCGATGTCCAGCACCCGCCGGGCGTGCTTGGCGAGGCGACAGAAGACCTCGACGGTCTCGTGCTCCCAGAACTGCTCCCCGGCCCAGTACAGCTGCCGGCCGATGCCGTCGTAGGCCGTGGGCAGGTAGCGGAAGACGATGCCGTGGGGGTAGCGGACCTCGAAGGCGGCCTCGACGGGCAGGCGGCTCCAGATCGCGAAGGGCAGCAGCCCCTTCTTCGAGGCGGAGCGCAGGGGGGCGCGCACCACAGCGGGCTTCATGGCGGCGCGGACGGCGCGGCGACCCAGGTTCGTGACGAGCTCTCGCATCGGGTCTCCCGTGGAGGGTGCGTGGGTCCTAACGCCCGATCAGGCGCTTCACGCGGGCCTTGACCTTGACCATCGCGGCCTTGTCGTCGTCGGTGCCGCCGACGGCCCAGACCATCGCGGCGTAGAGGATGAGCGCCACGGCCAGGGGCGGGAGCTGGCCGCCGGGCAGGCCCAGGGTACCGGCCCAGTGGCCCGCGGCCCCCAGCAGGGTGGCTCCGCCCAGCAGCACCGCGGTGCGCTTGGAGAACGGGAAGCAGCGGGTGATCCACCAGGACACCGCCAGACGCCCCAGGGCCCAGGCCGCGAAGGTCACGGCCGAGGCGATGGCGGCACCCTTGCCGCCCATCTCGGGGATCAGGACCAGCGCGGTGCTGACGTTGATGATCAGCGCGCCGATGGCCAGCATCAGGTGGGCCACCGAGTGGCCGGTCATGGGGATCAGCCGGGCGGCCGGGGTGCAGGCCACGTGGACCACCTGGCCCAACACGATGATCATCATGATGGCGGCGGCGGGGGCGTACTCGGACTTGTAGACCGAGAACACCAGATCCGGCGCCACCAGCAGGCCCAGGTAGAGGGGGGCCGCCAGGATCACCAGCCAGCGGGTGGCGATCTCCAGCAGGCGCTCCAGGCGATCGCGCTCACCGGCGCCCCACAGCTCGGCCACCTGGGGGTTGAACATGGTGGTGATGGCCACCACGGGCAGCTGCCCCAGCATCGCCCACATCGCACCGGCCTGGTACAGGCCGACCTGATCCGCCGACGACAGGGTCATGATCAGCAGGGTGTCGGTCCACAGCACCAGCCGGTAGACCGCGCCGGCCATGCCCTGGGGCAGGGAGTAGCGCAGCATGGGGCCCCAGCCCCAGGCGGGCTTGACCTCCGCGTCCCGCAGCAGGCCCCTGTACCAGCGCCAGGCGACCACGCCGGTGAGCCCCAGGGAGACCGCCGAGGACAGCATGAAGGCCGCCAGCACGCCGTACAGGCCCGCTGTGAGGGCGACGGCGACCCCGGCACCCAGCAGGGTGGTCAGGGGGAAGGCCAGCTGGAAGGTCAGCGCGGTGCTGCGCATGTCCTTCATCGCCCGGACCGCGCCCACCGCGTAGAGCATCAGCGCCATGAAGGGCACCGCCGGAGCCACGAAGGCCAGGGCGTTGGCCTGGTCGGGCTTCGAGGGCCAGAACCAGCCCGCCCGGGTGCCCCACCACAGCAATGCCCCCGCGGCCACGCCGCCCAGGGCGGAGACGATCAGGCCGGCCAGCAGCTTGCCCTTGAGCTGGTCGCGCTTGCGCTGGGCCCGGTGGCGGGCGCCGAAGTACAGGATGCCGGTGTCGGTGCCCAGGGGGGAGAAGACCCCCAGGATGTTCAGCACGGTGATGCAGAAGCGGTAGGCGCCGAAGGTGAAGGGGCCCAGGGCGTTGGCCAGGAACCAAGACGTGAAGACCCGCAGCCCTTGCTCGGCCACACCTCCGGCCAGCACCATGGCGGAGCCGCCAGCGAGCTTGCTGGCGTCGGCCTGGGTGTCGCCCGCGGTGTCGGGGGCCGTGGCGTCGCTGCCGGTGGGAGCGGTGGTCATGGAGGGAAGGTGGGATCCAGACGGGGCTTCGATCCCACCATGGGGGCGAAGCTCACGGATGGGTGAGGCGCAGCAGCCTAACGCCCCCCGCGGCCCCCGGGCAGGCCGTTGCCCTGCCCGATGCCCTGCGATACTCCGCCCGCCGAGCGCCCACGGGAGACCCCTATGCCCAAGCCGGACTTCTTCATCGTCGGCGCCGCCAAGTGCGGCACCACCGCGATGAACGACTACCTCGGCCAGCACCCCGAGATCTTCGTGCCCGAGGCCAAGGAGATCCACTTCTTCGGCCAGGACCTGGACATCCGCACCGCCCGCCCGCGGGACAGCTGGGAGTCCTACCTGGCCCGCTTCGAGGGGGCCGATGCCTACGCCCGCGCTGGCGAGGCGTCGGTCTGGTACATCTACAGCCAGACCGCGGCCCAGGAGATCCATGACTTCAACCCGGACGCCGGCATCATCATCATGCTGCGCGACCCGGTGGAGTTCATGTACTCCCAGCACTCCCAGGCCATGCACAACGCCCTGGGCGACGAGGACATCCTCGACTTCGCCGAGGCCCTGGCGGCCGAGGAAGACCGGGTGGCCGGTCGGCGCCCGGTGCCCCCCCAGACCACCTTCCCCGACGGCGTCTACTACCGGCGCATCGCCCGCTTCACCGAGCAGGTGCGGCGCTTCACAGAGCTGTTTCCGCCCGAGCAGGTCCACGTCATCGTCTTCGACGACTTCAGGGCCGACACCATGGGCGCGGTGCGGGACACCTACCGCTTCCTCGGCGTGGACCCCGCCTTCGAGCCCGAGACCCCGGTGGTCAACCCCAACAAGACCTACCGCTCCTGGACCATGCGCAAGCTGCAGCAGCGCATCCCCTCCGGGGCCAAGGATCTGCTGCCTGCGGCCCTCCGCCGCCGGGCCAGCGACGCCATCTACGCCCTGAACCGCACCTACCAGCCCCGGGCCACCATGGACCCGGACCTGCGGGCGACCTTGAAGGCCGAGTTCGCTGCCGAGGTCGCCGCCCTCGGTGAGCTCATCGGCCGGGACCTGTCCCACTGGTCCCAGGCATGAGTGTGTTCCTGGTCACCGGCGGCGCGGGCTTCATCGGCTCCCACACCGTGGCGCAGCTGTGCGCGGCCGGCCACCAGGTGCGGGTGCTCGACGACCTCTCCACCGGCTTCCGGGCCAACCTCCACGGCCTGCCCGCCGAGCTGATCGTCGGCAGCATCACCGATCGCCCCACCGTGCAGCGGGTGATGCAGGGCTGCTCCCACGTCATCCACCTGGCCGCCATCCCTGGCGTGCAAGCCTCGGTGGACGATCCGGCCCTCTCGGATCTCACCAACGTCAACGGCACGGTCACCGTGTTCGACGCCGCGCGGGCCGCTGGGGTCCAGCGGGTGGTGTACGCCTCTTCCTGCGCCGTCTACGGCCAGACCGAGGGCCGCGCCGTCCTCGAGGGCGACCCCCACCGGCCTGCCAGCCCCTACGCCGCGGCCAAGGCGGCCGACGAGCTGTACGGGGCGGTCTTCAGCGAGACCTTCGGGCTGTCCTGCGTGGGGATGCGCTACCAGAACGTCTTCGGCACCCGGCAGGACCCGTCGGGGGCCTACGCCGCGGTGATCCCCCGCTTCGTGGAGCTCGCCTTGCGGGGCCAGCCCCTTCCCATCCAGGGAGACGGTGAGCAGAGCAGGGACTTCGTCGCGGTCAGCGACGTGGCCCGGGCCAACATCACCGCCTCCACCGCCGATGGCGCGCGCGGGGTCTACAACATCGGCACCGGCCGGCGCACCACGGTCAACCAGATCGCCGCCATCGTGCTGCGGGAGATCGCCACGGCCGCCGGCGTCGAGCACGGCCCGCCCCGCCAGGGCGACATCCGGCACATGCGCAGCGATCCCTCCAAGGCCCGGGACGAGCTGGGCTGGACGGCCGTCGCCGACTTCGACGCCGCGATGGCAGAGACCATCGCCTGGTACCGCCAGCGCCTCGAGGCCTGATCCCGCGCGCTATCCCAGCCGCTCGAGGATGAACTCGATGTGGCGCTCGCTCGCCTTGCCGTCGCCGTAGGGGTTGTGGGCCCGGTGCATCGCCTGGTAGGCCGCCTCGTCGAAGAGCAGGGCCTCGGTGTTGTCGATGATGGCGTCGCGGTCGGTGCCGACCAGCTTGACCGTGCCGGCGTCCACGCCTTCGGGGCGCTCGGTGGTCTCGCGCATCACCAGCACCGGCTTGCCCAGGCTGGGGGCCTCTTCCTGGATGCCGCCCGAGTCGGTGAGGATGATGGTGGAGCGGTCCATCAGGCGCACGAAGGGCTCGTAGTCCAGCGGCTCGATCAGGTGGATGTTGGGCAGGCCCGCCAGGTGGGTGTTCACCGGCTTGCGCACGTTGGGGTTGAGGTGCACCGGGTAGACCAGCTGCACCTCGGGGTGGCGCTCGGCGATGGTGCGGATGGCGCTGCACATGTTCTCGAAGCCCTGGCCGAAGCTCTCCCGACGGTGTCCGGTGATGAGCACCATGGGCTTGCGGGGATCCGCGACCACCTCGAAGGCCGAGCCGTAGATCTCGCGCCAGGGCTCGAGGGGCTTGGCCACGGCCTGATCGCGCACCATCAGCAGGGCGTCGATCACGGTGTTGCCGGTGACCCGGATGTTCGCCTCGTCCAGGTTCTCGCGCAGCAGGGCCTCGCGGGCGCCGGGGGTCGGCGCGAACAGGAAGGAGCAGAGCCGGTCGGCGAGCTGGCGGTTGGCTTCTTCTGGGAAGGGGGCCGCCAGGTTCCAGGTGCGCAGGCCCGCCTCGACATGGCCCACGTGGGTGCGGGCGTAGAAGGCGGCCAGGGCCCCGGCCATGGTGGTGGTGGTGTCGCCGTGGACCAGCACCACGTCGGGCTTCTCGGCCTCGAGCACCGGCTGGAGCTTGGTGATCACCCGGGCGGTGAGCTGGTACAGCGACTGGTTGGGCTGCATCAGGTCCAGGTCGTGGTGGGGGTGCAGGTCGAACAGGTCCAGCACCTGGTCGAGCATGTCGCGGTGCTGCGCGGTGACGCACAGGCGCTGCTCGGTGTCCGGGCAGGCCTCGAGGGCCTTGACCAGCGGCGCCATCTTGATGGCCTCCGGACGGGTTCCAAAGATGGTGAGGACGCGGACGGGCTTGGCCATGGACGACTCTCCTGGGGTGTGCGATCTCATACCCCGTTATGATGCGACCGAAACCCGATCTGGTGCCGACCATGACGTTCCGTCCCCTCGCTCTGATCCTCATCTCCGGCCTCGTCGCCTGCAACGCCTCCTGGCAGGTCCAGGACGCCGACGGCGATGGCTACACACCCCTCGACGGCGACTGCTGGGACAGCGTGCAGGGCCCGGGCATCAGCGGGCTGACCGGCGCCGACATCCACCCGGCCGCCGAAGAGCGCTGGTACGACGGCTTCGACCAGGACTGCGCCGGCGACGACGACTACGATCAGGACGGCGACGGCTTCGTGCCCGACAGCTACCAGGGCCTGGCCACCAGCAACGTGACCGACAGCGGCCAGCTCCCGGCGGGCGACTGCTGGGACGATCCCGCGGTGACCCCCGAGGAGATGCGGGTGGTCAGCTCCTCCCTGACCGACGCTCAGGGCACCAGCTTGAGCTGGGAGCAGCCCGAGGCCTCCGCGGTCAACCCCGACGCCGCCGAGATCTTCTACGACGGCGCCGACAGCGACTGCGCCGGCGACGACGACTTCGACCAGGACGGCGACGGCTTCGCCACCATGGCCTACCCCAACCGCACCGGCGGCTTCGGTGACGACTGCCTCGATGGCGCCGACATCGATCCGGACAACCCGGCGGGCATCGATCCCGGCGACGCCAACCCCGACGCCACGGAGACCTGGTACGACGGCACCGACCAGGACTGCGACGAGAACGACTGCGACGCCGACGGCGACGGCTACGACGCCGATCCCGCGCTGGACGGCTTCTGCGAGAACGACGACTGCGACGACACCGACCCCGAGCGCTACCCCAACCCGGCCATCGAAGAGGTCTGGTACAACGGCGTCGACGAGAACTGCGACAACAACGACGGCGACCAGGACGGCGATGACTATTGGGTCCTGGGCTACGAAGATCTGGTCGCGGCCAACGGCGGCACCCCCATGGAGGTCCCCGCGGGCTTCGGGGATGACTGCGACGACACCGACTTCGGCACCTACCCCGGCGCCGCGGACGCCTGGTACGACGGCGTGGACGCCGACTGCGCCGGCGACGACGACTACGATCAGGACCTCGACGGCCACCAGCACGAGGACTACGGCGGCACCGACTGCGATGACACCAGCGCGGACGTGAACCCCGACGCCATCGAGACCTGGTACGAC
>CAZITQ010000175.1:10906-20694 GCA_964542165.1 uncultured Rickettsiales bacterium | reverse complement strand
AACTCAACGCCTCGGATCAGACCGAAAAAAGTGGGGATACCTGAGGTTGGCACCCTGACGGCGGGACGCCGGTCATGCCGGTGAAGTAGTTGCAGTAGCCCTCCACGTGGCCCGGGACCTTGGCGGGTTCTGCGGTCTCGGCGTTGTCCGCCGGCTCCACGTCGTTCCACGGCAGCTTGCACAGCCCCATCAGGCCGAACCAGGTCCGGAACATGGGGAAGTAGTGCAGGGCCTCGGCCTTGTCCTCGAAGGTGGGGATCTGGTTGTTGACCATGTCCATGAAGATCAGCCAGGCCTCGTCGTGCTGGGGGCCCTTGTTGGTCAGGCCGTAGCCCCCCTGCATGGCCAGGGACTCCTTGGTCACGTACTCGGAGTACTCCAGGCCCTTGGCCTCCATGCCGATGTCGTCCATGAAGGCCCGGTCGGCGCCGAACTCGGCCTCGAAGTGGTCCTTCATCCGGCGGATGCCCTGGCCGAAGACCAGGCCGAAGCCCTCGCCCCGGGCCATCTGGTGCAGCACCTCGATGGCGTTCTCGGCGGCGCCGAAGGGTAGATCGAGGCCGCCGGTCTTCGAGGCGTCGAGGATCCCGTTCTCCCAGCACTCCATCACGAAGGCCATCGCGGTGCCGTAGGAGATGGTGTCGATGCCGTAGGTGTCGCAGTAGAAGTTCAGCTCGGCCACCCAGTGGGAGTCGAAAACGCCGATGTTGGAGCCGCAGCCGGCCACGGTCTCGTACTCGGGGCCGTCCACGACCACCTTGGAGCCGGCGTAGGGGCCGGTCCTCGGCACGAATCCGTCGATGCCCTTGGCACACGACATGGTGCACCCGTGCCAGCAGCCGTCGGGCACGTCCTGGGTCACGGTCGCCCTCCACACGGGCGAGGCGATCTTCTCGGTCTCCTCGTGGGCGCCGTACTTGTAGTTGTGGGTCGGCAGCAGGTCGTAAGCGTCCATGATCTCGACCAGGTGCGCGGTGCCGGTCCGGCGCATCTCGCACTGCTCGTCGTCCATGGTGGCCATCTCGTGGGTGACCTGGGCCCCGTACTTGCGGATCCGGATCGGATCGGACGGGTGGTTGGGGTCCTCGTGCATCTCGATCGCCCCGGTGGGGCAGACCCAGGCGCAGGTCCCGCAGCCCACGCAGCGCTCGTAGTGGGCATCGAAGGGCATGCCCACGGTGCGGTCGGCGCCCCGGCGGGGAAGCGAGGGACGTAGAGCCTGTCAGCTGAAGTAGAGGTGACGTGACGTCTGTTAGTTTCCCTGCTTCTGCAAAGGCGCTCGGCAACGTTGACCTTTTGCGTCGAGTGAAATCAGAGAAGGCCTCCTGCTGTGAGACATGTGCGTCAGCACTGGACCACAAGCAAGCTGAGCTTTCGCTATTTCTGACAGCGGTGCCGGTTGCAATCAATGATTCTCTTTCCTATACTCCATTGCACTGGGAGGGACGCTCAATTGTGCTGCTCAGACTTCTTAGTTGGTTGACCGAATCTCCTGAGGTGAATATCCCGATCTTTAGCGCGGTGGTCGCACTGGTTGGTATTGTCATCGGTGGGTTTTTAAACTCTATTGTATGGCCAAGGTTATCCCGAGGTCTGGACTACCTTACGACAAAGCTATCGTTTATTGCGGCGGGGCGCTCGTTCGAAGAGAAGTATCTCTCTTGGGTGGAGAAAGCGCATCGGAACCTCCCCATTCTTCCTACTACGCTTGTTCCGGTCGCGGGCAGGCATCAAAAGGAAATGGACAAGCTGTATGTAGGCCTGGCGCTCAAGGAAGGAACCAGACAGGTTCCTGTGCGCCTGAAAGCGGCACTGATTAAATCCAGGAAGCTCGTTCTCCTAGGCGAACCGGGTGCCGGCAAAACGACGACACTGCGATTTCTCGCCCTTATGTGCGCGAGAGCCAATCAATCAAGACATCGGGACACTGCGGGCAAAACGAGATCAGAATCTGCGCGAAAGACCGTCGAGGGTCAGTTTGGTCTTGGATATTATCCATTTCCAATATTCCTATATTTGAATAGGCTCCTGAAGGACCAACGCCAAGGTCCTTCAGGGGCCGTTAGAGACGCGATTCTAGATAGTTGGAATGCGCACGATCTCTTTGGCGAAGTAGACAAGGAAACGCTTCATAGATACATCAGTTGTGGGAGGTGCATTTTCCTGTTGGACGCTTTTGATGAATTAGCGAGTAAGGATGCACGGGAAAATGTAGCTCGCGACATTGGCGAACTCGCGGAGGCGTCCCATCCAAACACAATTTTTCTGGTTTCGAGCCGAATTGCGGGCTACAGTGGACAACTTGAGCAGTATGATTTCCATACGGTCATTATTGAACGGTTAAGCGAGCACTTGATAGAAGAGCTCGTTAGCAAGTGGCACCGTTCACTCGGGTGTGTCGAGAAGACTGGCCCGTTGCTGGCAGACATTCACGCGAATTCGAGAATACTTGAGCTCTCGGCCAATCCAATGTTGCTTTCGCTCGTTGTGTTAGTTCAGTACGTGCGTGGCCTGATACCAGACAAGCGGCACATCCTTTATGATGAGTGCATCAAAATACTCGTGGAGCGCAGGTTCGCGCCAGCAAGAATACAACGAAAATATAACAAACTCGTGCAAGCTGAAGAAGTAGTCAGGCTACTTCAGGAAATCGCTCATGCGATGCATAATGACAATCGCCGCGAAGTCACAAAGCAAGAATTGGTTGCAAAGTTAATTCCTGAAATAGTATCCGGTATGGAGTTGGCGAGATGCGCCTCTGTCTCGCCAGAACAGATAGTGGAGAACATACAAGAGAGAAGCGAGATACTGGTAGAGCGGGGGTTTGATCAGTACGGCGAGCCTCTTGTTAGTTTCTCTCATCTAACATTTCAGGAGTACCTAGTATCAACGCGTCTTCTGGAACAAGCCACAGCTGATGGGGTGGAAGAAGTTACGTCGCAACTGTTGCGTTCTTATATAGTGGACCAGAAATGGTGGGAAGAAGTTGCATTACTCTATGCTGCTAGGTTGCGCGGTGAGCAGAGAACAGATTTTATAATGCAATTGTACCCTGCGCGAGGCGTAAATGTACGCTGAAGAAGAGCGACAACCAAGGCTTAGGCTAGCTGCAAAAACACTCATTGAGTGGGAGACGCCTGTGGGTAACCCACAGTTTCGTAGAGTCGTCGAACAATTAATAGCTAATAATGTAATAGCGCACAACCGACTCACCGTCAATGCGAAATGTTTACGGCTGGATCAGGACAGAACGATAATATGGTATTTGTCTGAGAATATTGGCTCAATAATAGAGCGTCAAGAAGAGCCGCTCGATGTTACAAAAAAGGACCTTGTGAGTGAGTTGGTTGATGCGATCGAGAAGATCGAAATAGAATCTGAGGGAGATGCAAGAAAGAAGAGGGAAGAGCTTACAGAGGCGTTGTTGAAATGCCTCTCGACTGACGAGGTCAGTTACTTTGAGCCCGCCGCGCACGCCGCGTTTTTGTTGGTGGTCGGCGACCGGTCTGCCAACGTGCTTGGACTTCTGGAGAAGCTAGTAGCTCTTAGCGAGCCGAGGTTTGGTGACAAGATAAGGCAAGTTAGGGAGAAATACTCGCGCGCAATAAATGCTGTGATTTCGGTATGTGTATCTGCGGCAGTCGGTGCTGGAATATTGGCATTGGAGGCGATATACGACATCAAAAAGGTGGCCGTGGCTGGATATCTTGCCATCGGGGCGCTGCCGGTCCTCTTGGGAGTCATATGGATAGTTGTTACTGTGATTCGAAAGAGCCGAATGGTCCGATGGACGACCAACAAGGCCGTTATGCGGACGATTGTAGGCATGAACAGAGATGAGATCTCACCGAATCAAGTATTGGCCGCGATGGGTAGAATTTGCGCGACTAGCCCGACTGGTTTTCGCGATTTGATACAGCGGCGACAGGGCGAATATTGGGCCAGTGCTCTGCTGCAATTTGTTTCAAAACCTGAAGAGGAGACCCTTTTACAGGCGATTCGGCTGTTAAAGGAAAAGGACTTGGATCTTGCAACCAAGGAACAAGTATTTCGCTGGATATGCGAACTTGAAGAAGCAGGGAAATAGCAGGAACCAAGGAGATTCTCTCTGAGAGAACTGAGATTTGCGTCAGACTCTGAGAGCCTCGAGAGTGCGTTCGGGAAATCGTTGCTGCTGATCTGAAACGAAGAGCGGGCCAGGTTGATTTGAGAGTGCCCAGCCATACCATCGGCCCGCAGGACATAGTGAGTCAGTTAGAGAATTCCACCCGAAAAAGCTAGACTGTCCATGGCATTGCTCGTCGAGGTGCAGTACAGATTCTGTACAGGTCGTCCCAATCACGGACTGATCCCACCCCGTTACCCACCGTTCGGCACCGACAATGTTTGGAGGATAAGGAGAGCCGTAGTGAATTTCGTTGATCCGGGGAGGCTCCCGCTGTTCGGTTCGGAGCCGGATCAGAGCAGCGGCTTCACCACCTCCACCACGTAGGGGAAGTCCATCTCGAGGCGCTCCAGAGTCTCGACGGTGGGCACCGCGTTCATGTTCCAGCCGCGGCGCTTGTACACGGCGTCCATCAGCTGGCGGTACTGGTCCTCGCGGTGGGCGCGCAGGGCGGCGACCTTGTCGGTGGTGGACATGCCGGCAGGATCGATGCCGGCTTTCTCGGTGAGCGCCTTGTCGTAGCGCTCGGCGCGGGACTCGTACTCCTCGTTGGTGACCGGGCCCACCGAGCGGTAGGGGATGGCGTCGTTGGCGCGGTCGCCCTTGCCCATGCGGTGGTTGAAGACCCGCTGGAAGTTGTAGACCCGCTCGGACTGGAGGATCAGGCTGTCGGGATCCAGCGGGACGCCGGTCATGCCGGTGAAGTAGTTGCAGTAGCCTTCCACGTGGCCCGGGACCTTGGCGGGTTCCGCGGTCTCGGCATTGTCCGCCGGCTCCACGTCGTTCCACGGCAGCTTGCACAGCCCCATCAGGCCGAACCAGGTCCGGAACATGGGGAAGTAGTGCAGGGCCTCGGCCTTGTCCTCGAAGGTGGGGATCTGGTTGTTGACCATGTCCATGAAGATCAGCCAGGCCTCGTCGTGCTGGGGGCCCTTGTTGGTCAGGCCGTAGCCCCCCTGCATGGCCAGGGACTCCTTGGTCACGTACTCGGAGTACTCCAGGCCCTTGGCCTCCATGCCGATGTCGTCCATGAAGGCCCGGTCGGCGCCGAACTCGGCCTCGAAGTGGTCCTTCATCCGGCGGATGCCCTGGCCGAAGACCAGGCCGAAGCCCTCGCCCCGGGCCATCTGGTGCAGCACCTCCAGGGCGTTCTCGGCGGCGCCGAAGGGTAGCTCCAGCCCGCCCGTCTTCGTGGCGTCGAGGATCCCGTTCTCCCAGCACTCCATGACGAAGGCCATGCCGGTGCCATAGGAGATGGTGTCGATGCCGTAGGTGTCGCAGTAGAAGTTCAGCTCGGCGACGTAGTGGGGATCGAACACGCCGATGTTGGAGCCGCAGCCCGCCACGGTCTCGTACTCGGGGCCGTCGACCACGACCTTGGAGCCGGCGTAGGGCCCGGTCCGGGGCACGAAGCCGTCGATGCCCTTGGCACACGACATGGTGCACCCGTGCCAGCAGCCGTCGGGCACGTCCTGGGTCACGGTCGCCCGCCACACCGGAGAGGCGATCTTCTCGGCCTCGGTGTGGGACCCGAACTTGTAGTTGTGGGTCGGCAGCAGGTCGTAGGCATCCATGATCTCGACGAGGTGGGCGGTGCCGGTGCGGCGCATCTCGCACTGCTCGTCGTCCATGGTCGCCATCTCGTGGGTGACCTGGGCCCCGTACTTGCGGATCCGCAGGGGGTCCGCCGGGTGGTTGGGATCCTCGTGCATCTCGATCGCCCCGGTGGGGCAGACCCAGGCACACGTCCCGCAGCCCACACAGCGCTCGTAGTGGGCATCGAACGGCATGCCGACGGTGCGCTCGGCGCCCCGGCCGGCGAAGCCGATGATCTCCTCCCAGACCGCCTCGCCGCAGGCCCGCACGCACAGGCCGCAGAGGATGCAGGCCTTGGGATCTGCGTTGCGCAGGGGGTGGTCGTAGCGTGCCTCGGTGACGCCGTGGCTCTTCGCCATGGCCTTGATGCGGGGCACCTCGGGCCAGCGGGCGAGCATCATCTCCAGCAGCTGGGTGCGCAGGCCGCGGGCCCGGTCGCTGTTGGTCAGCACCTCCATCTCGCCGCGGATGGGGTAGTTGCAGGCGGTGACGATCTTGGACCGTCCGTTCTGCACCACCTCCACCGAGCAGATCCGGCAGGCGCCGTAGGGCTCGAGCATCGGGTGGGAGCACAGGTTCGGGATCGGGACGCCGGCTTCCTTCGCCGCGTCCAGGACGGTGGTGTCCTGCTCGACCTCGGTCTTCTTGCCATCGATGGTGACGGTGATCATCGCTGTCTCCCTCCTACTCGATCGTCACGGCGTCGAAGCGACACACGTCCCAGCAGGTCCCGCACTGGATGCAGTCCTCCTGGCGGATGGTGTGCAGCTGCTTCTTCTCGCCGTCGATGCACTCGGTGGGGCAGCGCTTGGCGCACAGCACGCAGCCGGTACAGTCGTCGTTGATGGTGAAGGTGATCAGCTCCTTGCAGACGCCGCCGGGGCACCGCTGGTCGGCGATGTGGGCCTCGTACTCGTCCCGGAAGTAGCGCAGGGTCGACAGCACCGGGTTGGGGGCCGTGGCGCCGAGCTGGCACAGGCAGCCGTCGTGCTGGGCGCCGCAGATGTCCTCGAGGATCTCGATGTCGCCGTCGCGACCCTTGCCCTCGCAGATCCGGTTGAGGATCTCCGACATCACGATCAGCCCCTCGCGGCAGGGGGTGCACTTGCCGCAGGACTCGTCCTTGAGGAAGTCGATGAAGTAGCGGGCGACGTCCACCATGCAGGTGTGCTCGTCCATGACGATCATGCCGCCGGAGCCCATCATCGACCCGGCCTGGGTCAGGGTGTCGAAGTCCACCGGCTGGTCCAGCAACTGGGGCGGCAGGCAGCCGCCGGACGGCCCGCCGGTCTGCACCGCCTTGAAGGCCCGCCCCTTGGGGATGCCGCCGCCGATGTCGTAGATGATCTCCTTGAGCGTGATCCCCATCGGGACCTCGACCAGGCCGGTGTTGTTGATGTCGCCGACCAGGGAGAAGACCTTGGTGCCGGACGATCCGGACCAGGGATTGTTCGCCAGGTCCCCGCCGGTACCGATGGAGGCGAACCACTCGCCCCCCTTCTCGATGATCGGCGGGACGTTGGCCCAGGACTCCACGTTATTGAGCACCGTCGGCTCGCCGAACAGGCCCTTCTCGGTGGTGTGCACGTACTTGGCCGACGGCTCGCCCGGCCGGCCGGACATCGACGCCATCAGCGCCGAGGACTCACCGCAGACGAAGGCGCCCGCGCCCCGGTGCACGTGGATGTCGAAGTCGAAGCCGGTGCCGAGGATGTCGGCGCCCAGCAGACCCCGCTCCCGGGCCTGGGTCAGGGCCTTGTTCAACCGCGTGAGCGCCAGGGGGTACTCCTTGCGGATGTAGATGTAGCCCTCGTCCGCGCCCAGGGCGAAGGCGCCCAGCGCCATACCCTCGAGCACCGCGTGGGGGTCGGTCTCGATGATCGAGCGGTCCATGAACGCGCCGGGGTCGCCCTCGTCGGCGTTGCAGACCACGTACGGCTTCGTGCCGTTGGTGCAGGCCTTGCGGCAGCTCTCCCACTTGATCCCGGTGGGGAACCCGCCGCCGCCGCGACCGCGCAGGGCCGAGCGCTTGACCTCGTCGAGCACGGTCTCGGGCGTCATCGCCGTCAGCGCCTTGCGCAGCGCCTGGTAGCCGTCCCGGGCCAGGTAGGAGTCCAGGTCCTCCGGATCCACCAGCCCCTTGTTCCGCAGCGCGATCAGCTCCTGCTTGGCGAAGAACGGGATGTCGTCCATCAGCGGGATGGGCTGCTTGTTCGTGAGATCCTTGTGCAGGTAACGCTTGACCGGGGTGCCGGCGACCAGGTGCTCGTCGACCACCTTGGCCACGCCCACCTTGGTGAGCTTCTGGTAGAAGGTGCCCTCGGGCTGGATCACCAGGATCGGGCCCATGGCGCAGAAGCCGTTGCAGCCGGTCGCCACCACCAGGTAGTCGTCGGCCAGCCCGCGGTCGGCCAGGGTCTCCTCCAGGGTCTCCTTGATGTCGAAGGCCTTGGCGGCCACGCAGCCGGTGCCGGCGCAGACCATCAGCAGCGATTTGTAGCCCGCCAGCGCTTCGCGGGCGGCGTCGCGGGCGGTGTCGAGGGTCGTCGTGTCGAGGCGAGTCATCGGACCACCTCCTTGCCTTCGATCTTCTCGAGCATTCGCGGCACGTCCCCGGGATTGACCGCGGACGTGAGGTCCTCGTTCACCTGGACCACCGGCGCCAGGGAGCAGCAGCCCAGGCAGCGCACGTCCTCAAGGGTGTACTTCTGGTCATCGGTGGTGCCGCCGGGGGGCACGTGGAGCTCGCGCTCGAAGGCGTCGAGCACCCGGGAGGCGCCGCGGACGTGGCAGGCGGTGCCCATGCAGACCTGGATCTCGATCTCACCCTTGGGGGTCAGCGAGAAGGCCTTGAAGAAGGTCCCCAGGTGGTACAGCTGCCTCAGCGGCACCTTCACCTGGTCGCTCAGATAGCGCAGGGCGTCTTCGGGCAGGTAGCGGAAGGCGTCCTGGACGTCCTGCAGCATCTCGATCACGTAGTTGGGATCGGCGTCCCAGCGCGCGACGATGGCGTCGATCTTGGCGGTGTCCATCAGGCCTGCCCTCCTTGCTGGGGGTGGTGCGGCTTGTGGATCGTCCACCTGGGCAGGTAGTCGGACCGCTTGGCGACCAGCGCCTTGAGGCCCTTGTTGCGGAAGACGGAGCCGATGCCGCCCCGGCCGGCCTGCTTGATCCGGGCCGCGTCCCGGCGCCAGTCGAACCACGAGAAGTTCAGGCAGCCCATCAGGCTGTGCTCGGCCCCGCGGCCGGCGGAGACCACCGAGATCTCCCGCATCTCCTTGTCCGACTCGGCGAAGAATGTCGTCAGCTGCTCGGACACCACGTGGGCGTCCACCGCCTCCAGCGGAGCCCGCAGCATCTGAACCCGGCAGTTGTTGCCGTCCACGTAGAGGATCACGTCCTCGTCCGCCTTGCCGGTGAGGATCAGCGCGTCGAACCCCGAGAACTTCAGCAGCGGTCCGAAGTGACCGCCCACATTGGAGTCGATGGGGATGCCGGTGGTGGGCGACAGGGAGCAGACCAGCGATTTGCCCGAGCCCGGGTAGGACGGGTTGCCGCCCAGGGGACCGGACGAGATGACGATCGCATTCTCGGGATCGTCCCACTTCGTCTCGGGGGTGACGGCGTGCCACAGGTAGTACAGCCCGAAGCCGCGGCCGCCGACGAACAGGCGCTTCAGCTCGTCGTCGACGGGCAGGATCTCGAAGGTCCGGGCGGACAGATCGACCTTGAGCGACCGGTTGGCGTACCCGCGGTGGATCTCCACGCGGGGGTACTCCAGCTCGGCCAGCACCTCGTGCGACGCCGCAAAGGCCTCGCGGTCGATGTCGCGGAGCGGATGGGATGACATGGGGGGCTCTCCTGGTAGTCGTTCCTCGATCTCGATCTCGGTCTCGGTCTCGGACTCGGTCTCGGACTCGGTCTCGGACTCGGAACCCGGGTTCCGGAATCCGCGGGATGATACCGGGGCATCGGGGGCGGGACAACCCGCCCGTAGCGCCGGGCGGCCCCCGGCCAAGAAGTAGCG
>CAZITQ010000175.1:0-10896 GCA_964542165.1 uncultured Rickettsiales bacterium | reverse complement strand
CCGGGGGCCCGCACCCCGGGGTAGCACCCCGGGCCAGGGGGGGGGGCACACCGGGGGCGTCGCGCCGGGCTGCAGACGGCCAAGATGTAGCTCTCTCCCCCCTCCCCGCGACGAGCGCCAGCAGTGTCGCCGCTCCCCCTCCCCAGCGGGAGCGCCAGCGATGTCGCCGCTCCCCCTCCCCAGCGTGAGCGCCAGCGATGTCGCCGCTCCCCCTCCCCAGCGCGAGTGCCAGCGATGTCGCCGCTCCCCCTCCCCAGCGCGAGCGCCAGCGATGTCGCCGCTCTTCTCCCCTCGGCTCTTGTTCCCCCAGTCTTTTTCGTAGTCGTAGGGGCTGTGGGTGATGTGGGCGGGTGGGGCGCAGCCCCAGCCGTCCAAGTAGCCGTGGAGATGTGGGCGGACACACCGCCCATCTGCCTCGAGAGAGTTCCCCGTGGCCCTCCTGTCGGTCAGCGCCCTCCGGACTGTTCGCCCGGTCCGTCCATATATCCATGGCTACGGCAACATCCACAGCCCTCCTCCCGATTGTCGGGCTTCGAGTCCCAGAATGAACCAAATCGCTGCTTCGGCATATTGGACAAAGCGTTAGTTTCAGTTTAGGTAACATATATCGGGATGGAACGTTCCGATGTGGATATAGTTTCCCTATCCGAAACGTATGACTGCATCGTATTTCCGAGATGCGAATTTGGTTCAGTCTCGCTGTGTAACCACGGAATAGGCTGCGAGCGGGGGAGGGCTATGGATGGTGCCGTCCGTATGCATCTGTGGACGGGCACTGGGGTGTCGAGTTGGGGGTGAAAGGACCATCCAGGTCGACAACTACTGGAAAATGTCCGAGCGGGCCCGCCCACAGCTACACATGGACTTGGACGGCTGAGGCTGCGCCTCACCCGACCACACCACCCACAGCCCCTACGACTATGAAATGGATTCTGGGAAAGAAGAACGGGGAGAGGAGGAGCGGCGGCATCGCTTCGCTCGCCCCGGGAGGGAGTGGGGGCATCGCTTCGCTCGCCCAGGGGAGGGAGCGGCGGTAGCGCTTCGTTCGCTCCGGGGCGGGGGGGGGGGTGACGGAGCCACTCGCGGGTTGCGGGGTGGGTCGCGTATTCTTGCGGCTCTTCCCGGGGTGAATGGAATGCTGGCCCGTCGAATCGCCGTCGCATTGCTCTTCGTGGCTGCCGGGGTCGCGGCGTGGGTGTCGACGGCGGGGCCGACGGCGGTGCCGGCGTCGGTGTGGGTGACCGGCGGGGCGATGCTGGCCACCGCAGGGCTGCTCGCAGCGATGACGAGGTGGCCGGCAGCCAGCCGCTGGCTGGTGCCCCTGGCCATCATCGTGCTCGCGCTGGCGGCGACGCAGATCCACTTCCGGGAGGGCTTCCCCCGGACCCACGACAGCCGGCTGCACCTGTGGTCGCTGTGGAGCGTGCACAGGTGCTTCCTGGACGGTGACCTCTTCCCCCGCTGGAACCCCTACATGGGCCTGGGGTACCCCCTGCTGCAGTTCTACCCGCCGGTCAGCTACCTGGCCGGGCAGCCCTTCCTGTTCTTCGGGATGACCCCGGTTCAGACCGGGGCGGCGCTGGTGGTGCTGGCGTCCATCGGATCGGGGCTGACCACCTTCTGGTCCGCCCGCCGCTTCGGGGCCAGCCGAGCGGCGTCGCTGGCAGCGGCGGGCCTGCTGGTGCTGGCGCCCTACCATCTCCACGACGCCAACTTCCGCTTCGCCCTGGCCGAGGTGGCGGCGTTCGTCCTGCTCCCACCCTTCGTGGTCCTGGGACGGGAGGTCGTGCTCGGGGCGCCCGAGGGGCGGCGCCGCAGCGGGTGGCTGTTCGTGGCGGTGGCGACCCTGCTGCTGATCACCCACCTGCTCACGGCGCTGATGGCCGGCGTGTTCGTGGGACTGTGGGTGCTGGTGGAGGGGGCGCTGCGGGGGCCGAGGTCCTACCCCCGATCGGGACTCGGCCTGCTCCGCCTGGGCGTGCTGTGCCTGCTCGCCGCCGGGCTCGTCGGCTTCTTCGTGGTCCCGGCGATGCTGGAGATGGATCACACCTCCATCGGCCGTTTCCTTCCGGGCAGCAAGAAGCCCCTGTCGGGCAACGGCATCGACCTGCCGGACCTGATCGAGCGCTATGGCTGGACCGGCTACGCCGCCAAGCGGCTGGGCTTGCCCGAGGGCAAGGATCCCAACCACGTGATCCCCATGTACTTCGGGCTCGCCTGGTTGGCCTGTCTGCCCGGGGCCCTGGTGCTGGCCGTCGGCCGTCGCAAGCCGCCGGCGGGCCTGGGGGGCGCCGCCGCGCTGGGCCTGGTCGTCGCCACGGTGGCCAGTCTGCTGTTCTCCGCCGGCATCCCGGCCTTGCTGCTGGACGGCATCCCGCCGTTGCGTTCGCTGCAGTTCCCCTGGCGCTTCCTCGGCCCGGCCGCGGTGGGCGCCAGCCTGGCCGCGGCCGTGGTGGTCGATGGGCTGGTCCGTTCCGGCCGCTGGCGGGCCGTGCTCGCCGGCGTCCTCCTGCTCGCCGCCTCGGTGGACTCCTTCCCCTACCAGGGCGCCTGCGACTGGCACGACGCCTACCGCGGCGCATCCCACCAGAAGTGGTCCGGGCCCGGAGCCACCTACGCCGAGCGCCATGAACCGGTCAACGCCCGCCTCCCCGAGGCCACCTTCGTCCGCGTCGAGCGTCTGCGCTTCCCCCCTACCGAGTTCCGCTGGCGCGTGGCCCAGGCGTTCCGCTGCCACCGGGAGTACATGACCCGCAAGATCTTCAACGACTACGTCAAGCAGGGCGTGCGCGAGAACGACAAGGACGTCTCCGCCCGCTACGGCGTCCACCGCGTCTACCGAACCTCCGAGGACCAGCCGCAGATCCTCGACGCCGCCCCCCTGGCCGCCTTCCGCCCCCTGGGAGGGGCGGAGTACGTGGCCCTGGAGACCCGCCCCGAGATCCGCGGCGGCTGGATCGTCGCCTCCCTCCCCGAAGACCACCCCGGCGGGGAGCTCCGCCTCCTCTTCCAGGCCTTCCCGGGCTGGATCTACCGGGTCGACGGCGGGGACTGGGAGAAGGCACAGGACTTCGATGGTCTGCTGGGCGCCACGGTCACCGAGGGCGCGCGGCGGGTGCATCTGAAGTTCTCGTGGAAGACGCCGGCGAGGCGGGCGGGGTTGGGGATCACCCTCCTGTGCTGGTTCGTACTCGGGATCGCTGCCGCGCAGCAGGCGCGGACCCGTCGCGCCGCCGAGGCGTGAGTCAACCCCGGTCCAGGTATGCCTCCAGCAGCTCTGCGAACAACCTCGGCACCACCGCCATCGTCTCGGGGGGCTCGACGTATGCGATCCGCATCTGCGTCCTGCCCGGATTCGGCTGGTCCGGCGGCGTGGAGTAGAAACCCGCCATCGGCGCCGTCAGCAGGGTCGTCGCCGTGCCGTCCAGGTCCACGGCGCCCTCGCTCGCACAGAACTCGACGAAGTCCATGGCGTCGAAGTCGTCGGGGGCGACGTTGCGCACGTCGATGACCGAGTAGATGGAGGCGTCGGGGCTGGAGACGACGATGCCGGGGATGCGGGCACGAAGGTCGTCGGTGAAGGCGACCATCATCTCGCGGTAGTAGCCCCGCAGCTCGGCGTACCAGCCGCGCAGGGCGTCGTGGGACTCGTGGGCCAGGGCGCCGAAGACGTGCTGGCCGAGGGTGTTGGGGCACAGGCTGGCGGTGTTCTCGGCCACGGCCTGGGTGTGGAACACGCGGCTGTCGGTCACCAGGCCGCCGATGCGCAGGCCGCAGGCGTTCCAGACCTTGGAGGCGGTCTCGATGCTGATCCGGCGGCCGGTGATCCCGGGCACCCGGTCCTCGGTGACGCCCCAGATGCTGGAGACCTCCTGGCCGGTGTAGAACAGCTCCCGGTAGGCCTCGTCGCTGATCATCCACAGGTCGTGCTTCACGCACAGTCGCCCCAGGGCGTCCATGGTGTCGCGGTCGTAGTAGTGGCCGGTGGGGTTGTCGTAGGGGATCACGACCATCGCCCCGGGTCGCTCGCGCTCGATGACCGCCTCGATCTCGTCCAGCGCTGGCAGGCTGAACTTGCCGTCGTCGCCCAGGGTCCGACAGATGGACGCGGTGGGGCGTCCCAGGCGCGAGGCGAAGGAGATGTAGTTGGTGTAGGCGGCGTCGATGAGCAGCAGGGGACGCTCGCCGCTGCCCGCGGGACCGCAGACGCCCAGGATCACCAGCTCCATGCCCTGGCTGCCCCCGTCGGTGATCTGGCAGTGGAGGCCTTCGGTGTCGAAGCCGGACGAGGCCAGGATGTTGAGGAAGGCCTCCTGGGTCTCGGCCAGGCCCACGGTGGCGGTGTACTTGACCACGCCGCTCTCGAAGGGGCTCCCGGGCTCCTGGAGCCGGCCCAGGCGGTCGACCATCGCCGGGTGCATGGGCAGCGAGACGTTGCCGATGGCCACGTTGATCGCCGACGCCCCGTCGGTGCGCTGGGCGAACAGAATCTGTGACACGCGGATCACCGACGGCTGGCGGGCGGCGTAGTGGGCGGACAGGGCGGGTCCGGACATGGCGTTCCCTCCTCGGGCGGACGATCCTGCCACGACGCGGACTCGGCCTCCAACCCGCTTCGGGGTAGGATGTCGCTCCGATGAGTGAGAGACGACCTCGTTCGCGTCGGTTTCGCCTGGCCGCCGTGCTCGCCGGGCTGGTCGTGGCCCTGGCCGTGGCCGAGGTCGCGGTGCGCCTGTTCGTGCCGGTGCGCAACGTGGGGCCGATGTTCTCGGTCTACGACCCCGAGTACGGCAAGCGCCTCAAGCCGGACTTCTCCGCGGTCCGGACCTCCCCCGAGTTCCGGATGGAGTTCTCCACCAACCGCGGCGGCTACCGCGGCCCCGAGGTGTTCGAGGACGACGACCGCGCGCGGGTGCTCTGTCTGGGGGACTCGTTCACCATGGGGTACGGGGTCAGCGACGGGGAGGAGTTCCCCCGGCTGCTGGCCCAGCCCACCAACCCCCTGCGCCCGCCCCAGGTCCAGGTGATCAACGCCGGCATCGGCAACGGGGGCAACGGCCGCTGGGTGAAACTGCTGCGGGACGAGGGGGAACGCTTCGCTCCCGGGCTGGTGGTGGTGCAGGTGGCGGGCAACGATCCCGCGGACAACGCCGTGGAGGGGCTGTTCGCCCTGGGGGAGAACGGGGCCCTTCGTGAGTCCGACGGCCCGGCCCCACGCCATCCCCTGCGGGCGGTCCAGGGCATCGTGGAAGCCCTCCCGCTGCTCAGCTCGTCCCACCTGTTCTGTCTGCTCCGCGACGGGACACTCCGCGGTACGCCCCGCGAGCCCACGTCCGACGCGGTGGCCGTCGACGAGGGCGCGCTCTCTCTGACCCTGGCGATCCTGTCGGAGGCCCTCGACCTCTGCGAGGCGGGCGGCTGGCCGGTCCTCGCCCTGAGCGTGTCCGCCTCTCCCGAGATGGACGCGGCCCTCTCCGACCTCTTCGCCGGCCGGGACGTGCCCCTGCTCCGTATCCCGTCCAAGTCGGAGCGCCCCGACCTCTACTTCGGCGTGGACGCCCACTGGAACGCGGCCGGACACCTGGAGGTGGCCCGCCAGATTCACGCCCATCCCCTGTTCGAGGGGATCGCATACGCCGATCCCGCCGGGCTCCGGGTCCCCGAGGCCGCCCCCCTGTGGGAGCACGCCAGGAAGAACCGTTGAGGCCGCTCGGCGTCGGTCTCGCCGTCCTCGGACTGGCCCTGTTGACCGCCTGCCCCGTCGAGGACGACCCCTACGCCCACTGGCCCGCCGACGGCAGCGTCTTCCCCCACGTCTACACCCCCGAGACCGACCTGGAACCCTACGAGGAGGTGCGCTGGGAGACCGAGACCTGGGATCCCTACGAGGACCTGGACAAGACGGCGCTGTACGTCCTCAAGTCGGTGAATCACCGCCCCGGTGCGCCCCGGGAGTCCCTGGAGCACTTCGAGGCCATGCGGCCCCAGGTCCCCGCCCTCGGCGGCGGAGTCCATCTGTCCCTGGTCGGGGACGTGATGTGGATCGGAGACAACTGGGCCGAGTACGCCACGCCGGTCGCCGGCCTGCTGGACGGTGATCTGCGGATCGGAAACCTGGAGACGCCCACGTCGCCGGACCATCCCACCGAGCTGGCCGAGCTGGGTTCGTACACCTTCAATGCCCCGCCGGAGATGCTCGACGGCCTGGCCCTGGATCTGCTGCAGCTGAACAACAACCACTCCATCGACGTGGGCGACGCGGGGCTCGAGAACACCCTGACCGAGGTCGAGGCCCGGGGGATCGAGCACACCGGGGTCGATCGGCACGTGAGCGTGGAGGTCGGGGGACGGCGGATCGCGCTTCTGGCCTACACCTGGGGCCTCAACCAGAGGGACGCCGAGACCGCCCACGAGCTACACGTGATCCCCTTTGGCCACCTGGACGAGGCGATCGATCTCTCGCCCCTGGAGGTCGCCGTCGCCACCGCCCGCGCGGACGGCGCGGACTCGGTGGTCACCCTGCTGCACTGGGGGTTCGAGTACGAGTACTACCCGGATCCCCACTTCATGGTCCTGGCCCGTCGGATCGTCGCCGCCGGGGCCGACGTCGTGGTCGGCTCCGGCCCCCACGTGGTCCAGCCCGCCGAGATCTGCCACGTGAACCGACCCGACGAGGTCCCCGGGATCGGAACCTGCTCGATCCGCACCGACGACGGCGAGCCCCGCACCGCCGCCGTGCTCTACAGCCTGGGCAACTTCGGCACCATCATGGCCACGGTTCCGTGCCAGGTCGGTCTGGTGGCCGACGTGTCCCTGGACCCGGACGTGACCGGGCTGGGGTGGGCGGCCGTGGCCACCGTGGACGACCCCCCCTGGCTCCGCCCGCTGGACGAGCTCCTCGACGACCCGGAGGCGGCGGCCGAGCAGACCCGACTCGTCGACCACCTGGGCGTGGGCTGGCGTCGCTGACCCGCGTTAACCTTCCTCCCTCCCCGAGCGTCTGCCCCCGTGGAACCCGGAGGACCCATGAACCCGTTCCGGACACGAATCCTGACTCTCCTTGGCGCGATTACGGCCACCGTGTGGGTGGTCGTGGGGTCGGCCGCCGCGCCGAACACCATGCTGGACCCGGCCGACCCCCTCGCACTGGAGGTCAAGGGGCTTCACGACGACATCTCCCTGGCCAACCTGATCCGCGGATTGAGCCTCACCGGCGACCAGCTTGAGGTCCTGGCCGAGGCCGCGGTGGCTGCCGACACCCTGCGGGCGGCCCACACCGCCGAGGCCCAGCCGCTGCTCGCGGAGATGGAGGTCGCCTTTGGCGGGCTGCGGGGCGAGCTCCTGGCCGGCGGGAATCCCGACCCCGAGGTCGAGCAGCGCGCCCTGCGGACCCAGCGGGAGCTGCAGGACATGCGCCGCGAATTCGAACGCGAGCTGGCCGACCTGGAGATCCAGGTGCGGGGCGTCCTCGACGATGGCCAGGTCTCGATCATCGAGGACTTCAAGCCCTGCCTGATCCCCCCCAAGGAGCTGGGGGAGCCGGCGAGGGTCGGGCAGTCGGACGGCGGTGGCCGCGCGGTGGAGGTGCTGGGCGAGTTGCGGACCCTGCCCCAGCACACCTACGAACGACGCATGGAGCGGTTCGTGGAGCGGGGCCTGGAGATCATCGAGCTTCGGGCCGGCCCCCAGGGCGACGAGGCCCGCGAGAGCTACCGCGATCGGCTGACCGCGCTGGTGGAAGAGGTCCGGACGCTGGACGACGTGACCTGGGCCCTCCAGGGGACGGAGATGGCCCGCCGTCTCAAGGGGATCGTCGAGGGCGAGGACGCCGGCGCCCCGCCGCCGCGCCGGGACGAGGCGGAGCTGACCCGGGTCGGCCGCCTCCTCCTCGCCCACGGCTCCGCCGACGTCCTCACCGCCCTGGCCGCCTCCCACTGACCTCGGCACTGCCGGATCGCGACCCGCGCCCACCACCGGCCGCCCACCGCCCTCCGTCTGACGCCTCCTGCCCCAGGCCTGACCGAGGACCACCTGCGGGTGGACGGGATCGGTACGCCACGCTCCGCCGACGCCACCGAAGCGCCCCCGGTGCCCCGGTCGACGGGTCGCTGTTCGGGGGCAGGTGGCGTCCGCTGTGATAGGCTGGGGCGTCGAGGAGATTCCACCGTTGAGCCGCCTCTGGTATCGACTCCTGCCGGCATCGATCGGTCTGGTCTTCCCCGCCAACGGGTCGGCCCGTCCGGCGGACGACGACTGCGGCGAGGGCGACGACCCGGCAGACGAAGACGCAGGTAGCGACGTCGCCCCGGCCATCGGCGCCGAGGGGCCGCCCATGGGCGGGGACTCGCCGCCGCCGGTGTCCTCCCCTGACAGCGGTTTCGACATCACCCTGGACGACGTGCTCTAGCACGACCGCATCGACCGTGGCCCCACCTGCGACCCAACGACCCCTGACCTTGCCCTGGGTGTTGAGAACCACCCTGCTGGTGGTGCTGGTCCTGCCGTTTGCCACCATGACCGGGATGACCCTGTGGGTCACGGACTTCGCCGCGGTGGGAAAGGAGCTCGCAGAAGCCCGCTGGGCCTGGCTCGCACTCGCCCTCGTGGGGTTCTTCGTCCAATACCCCCTGCTCGGGCTGCGCTGGTGGCTCTTGCTGGACGTCCCGGGGGGGCGCCGCCCGCCCCTGACCGAGATGACCGGGCTGATGCTCGTCGCCCACCTCTTCGACCTGGTGATCCCCGGGCCTGCGGGGGACCTGGCGGTCTCCTACCTGCTCAAGGTCCGCCGAGGCGTCAGCATGGCCGGTGCCACGGCCGCAGGCGCCTACGGCCGGGTGTTCGGACTGATCCTGCTGGCCACCCTGCCGATCATCCTGGCGCCCATGTTGACCGATGAGCTCCCGCTGCTCGTGGAGCGCACCCTGGATGGGGGCATGGTCGTCGCCTCGGCGGCAGCGCTGGTGATGTTCGGCCTGGCGGTCCATCCCCGGGGCTGGGGCTGGCTGGTGAACACCGTGTCCGGGGTGGTCCCCACAGGCGTGCGGGATTCGTCGGGGCTCCTGGGGAGGGGATTTCGATCCCTGGTGGGCTACCTGGTCGCCTTTGCCCAGCATGCCCGTCGGATCGCGGCGACGCCGGCGAGGATGGCCGGAGCGGCCGCCATCTCGGTGGCGGTGGTCGCGGTGAACGTGGGGGTCTTCTACCTGGTCTGCCTGGGGCTCGGAGAGCACCTGCCGGTGGCCTGGGTGGTCTTCGCGTTCTGCCTGTTGATGCTGGCCCAGGTGGCGGGCTTCGGCATCCCGGGAGGCGGGAATGTCACGGCGCCGGTGGTCTGCCTGGCGGTGATGTCCGGGCTGATGGGGATCGACGAGGCCCGGGTGGTCACCGTGCTCTTCCTGTCCTGGACCCCCAACGTGATCGCCTGCGGGATCGGCCTGGTCATCGCGTTGCCGAACCTGGAGCACATCTCCCGATCCCTGCGTGTCGACCCCGCGGGCGACGACACCCCAGAACCATCTCCCGGGGAGTGAATACTTCGTCCCGAGGCGAGAACCCGCACCCGCAGGCTACCGGGGGTCGGCTCCCCCCAGAATCCCCAGGATGTCCTCCGCCGTCTGGATGTCCCCCGTCCCCGCCAGCAGGATCCCCGTCTGCATGTCCATCACCCCGTTGGTGGGGAAGAGCGTCAGGGGGATCGGGGGGGGGCGGCCGGACCAGTAGCCGCCGGTGAAGGACTCGCCGATGTGCTCGGCCGCCTCCTCGATGGGGACCTCCCAGGCGTAGGAGGTGTAGATGACCAGCATCGCGCCACCGAGCTGGGCGACCTCGCCTTCGATGTCGCCGACCGAACTGAACCAGTCCGGACAGGTGCTTCACGTGGAGTCGCCGGCGATCAGGACCAGGTACCGGTGGCCGGCGCAGTGGACGTCCTCGAGGTTGAACGCGACCTCGACCTCCTCCACGGCGCCGTCACCATCCGAGTCGACGTAGCCCGACAGGGCCCAGTTGCCCACCGGCTCACCCACGGTGTACTCGCCTCCGAAGCCCCACTCGACGGTGGGTTCGCAGGGCTCGGCGGTGGTGTCGTCGTCCCCGGCCGTGTCGTCGTCGCCCGACGTGGCGTCGTCGTCCCCCGGTGGCGCGTCCGCGGGGCAGCCCGGAGTGAGGAGCAGGCCGAGGCAGGCGGCCAGCGCGACGATGGGGCGTCTGGGCATGCGGCTCATTCGATGGGGATCTCCAGCGGATCGCCCGGGTAGGGCAGGGTGAACTCCACGTGGAACGAGGCGCTGGTGCCGTCCTGCATCGCGCCCCAGATCACCCCGCCGGCCTCCCCGGGATCCGGACAATCGCCCTGGATGCAGGCCATGCCGTCCCAGGGGATCACGGTGGCGCCGTACCCGCCCTCGAACGTCGCCCCCGGCCCGTAGCAGACCCCCTCGGCGCAGTGCTCGGTGTCCCCGTGCCAGAGCTGGCCGGGCCAGACGATGTCGAGGGTCGCCCCGGGGGGCAGGACGTAGACCGCCGGTCCTGAGTCGATCCCCCCCGCGCAGTCGCCCCCCAGGTTCTCAGGGAGACACTCTTCCCCCTCGAAGGGCAGCCCGAACAGGCAGGGCTCCCAGCCGGCGGCGGTCGACCTCGCGCAGGCCAGGATTGCGTTGATGTCCTCGCTCCACCACTCCAACCACGGGAGGTAGCGGGGCTCGTCGGCCCCGTTGACCACCGTGAAGGTGATCGGCCCCTGCTCGATCTCCACTGCGGTGTCATCGTCGTCCGGATCGGTGGCGTCGTCGTCCCCACTGGCGTCGTCGTCGTCGGCGGGGGGGGGCCCGGCGGCGGGGGCCCCCCGGGCCCCCCCCCCCGGGGGGGGGACCGCCCCCCCCCCCCCGCGGGTGGCCC
>CAZITQ010000174.1:0-20878 GCA_964542165.1 uncultured Rickettsiales bacterium | reverse complement strand
TCTCAAATAAATATGAATATAAATCCAACATTTTGATTCAATTAAAGTATGTATTTATTGCAGCAAAATAAATCTCCAATATAGATGAACGGGAGTTTGATTAATTTGGTTTTGCATTTTTCCATATATTGTAATTCCGATATCTACTTGCCTTTGTCCCTATTTTTTATGAACCCGCGGAAAAAATATAAAATTTTCTTTTAAAATTAAGGGTTTTCCCTGATTGATTCATTAATTCAAATTTGTTAGGCTTTGTAAACAAATAATTTATGACAAAGCCAAACCTGTTGTGAAGCATGGACGGAAAGCCACGAATCTAAGAAAAAATTGAAAAGGAAAAGGAAATGAAAAAGGAAATTTATTCAATATTCACAATCATTTTATTTTTAACAACTATTTTGTGGATAGGTGGTTGTGCAACTGCCAAAAAAACATATACTTCTGATGGCAAAGAAGGCCACAGCATTAACTGCTCTGGAAGTGCCCTAAATTGGGGCATGTGTTATGAGAAAGCCGGAGAGCTTTGTGGGACAAAAGGGTATGAAGTTCTTGAAAAAAGTGGAGATACAGGCGCCATGGTCACTGCTGGACAATTTGGTCTTTTTGGAGGCTCTGTTATCAATAGAAGTATGATTATTAAATGAAAGGACTAAAACCTGTCGGTCGACGGGCAAAAAAACTACTCTAAAGATAGTAACAAAATAAAAATAGGTTGATGTGAGTATCTTCTTTCAATGTGGATGGAGTTCGTTATGGGTAATGAAAAAAAATGCTTCTTAAAATTGACTCGTGATGCACTTATTGTTGCAAACACTGGACAGCCATTCAGTAGGTTAGGTGTAATCTCTATCTGCGCCTCTCATCGAGGGACAAAAAGAAAAGTGCAACCTGTTGATCTGTTCACAAAACAGATGGATAGTGACCTTCCAAAGGCAATTCGAGAAAAGGAAATCGAAACTTATCTACGGGATAAAAACAGATTATTTGATGATTATAACCAAGAGAGAGAGGTCAGCTTTGATTATGGAGGCCGTTTCCTTTGGGAGCTATTACAGAATGCTGACGATGCGATGTGCCCTGTTGATACCCCACCATCCGATCTTATTGGTATCAAGGGCCTAGGTTTCAAGTCCATTCTCGAAATAACGCACACGCCTGCAATATATTCAGATCCTTTCCATTTCTATTTTTCAGCTAACGATAGTCACAGATTGCTGCAAGAAAGAGGCATTACCGAGCCTCCTCCGCTTACATTTAGAATTCCTCATGATAATCCCAATATTGAAGATATAATAGAGTTGGTTGATGAATACCCAACCATTATCAGCCTGCCTTTTAAGGATGAAGCCGCACAAAAAAAAGTCGAAAGGGAATTAAAAAATCTTAGTGTATTCTTTCTTCTCCTTTCTCAGAACGTTGAAAAAGTTGAGGTTGTGTGGCCCGATGGCCAAAACCGTCAATGGAGAATTGATAGAGATAATGATGGTGCGATTAAAGACGGTGATATTCACGTAGAAGTCATAGAAGATGGTCTTGTTAAGGATCCTCAAATATTTCGTCGGTGGGCTAATATCTGGAGCCCCGAAGATATTGGTAAACGTCACAGTGTTTCGTGCTGTTTGCCCTTGAGTGCAACCGGTGCAGTACAAGCATGGGATGAAACCTTCCCTCTTTACTCCTTTTTTCCCACTGAAGAGTTCCTGCCTTTCAGAGCCCTTTTCCACGCATCATTTGATCTGGATCAAAGCCGCAAGCATGTTAGAGATCCAGATAATGAGGATATCCTTGATCAACTTGAAATGCTTCTGGGCCGCATTTTAGATAATGTTCCTGCGGAAATCTCTCTAAAGGCTTTTTTCCCAAAAGATGAACCGAATGAAGAGACACTGGCATACACTCTCTGGGAACACTTTAAATCGGTCCTTCAGAAAAACGAATTTGTTCCTTGCATTGGAGGTAAGAAAGTTACCCCGCCTAAAGCACGTCTATGGGAATATGATTTAGGGAATGTTTTAAAACCTGATGAAATCAAAGTTGCGGAGAACTCTCTCGTTGAACCAAAACTATTGAGGGATAGTGACCTGAGAAAAGCTCTTGACTCTTTAGGTGCGGAACCCCTTGGAAGGGAAATTTATCTAACATTACTCAGGCATTGTAAGAATGGGAATAGAGATGATTGTCAGAACGCCCTAAGGGCTTTCTTTGTGATTATAACGGAACTCTTTAGGTATTTTCCGTACCAGAAGGATGTATATTATTTGAATATCTGTAGAGAAATACCGTGCTGGTGGATTGCTGATGGTAGCCCTCGTAGTTTATCCGACCAACTCCCTTTCTTGCGCAAGGAACCAAAGACAAGCTTACCAGAGTGGCTTCGGTTTGATGTTCTTGATCATGAAATTTTAAAGTTCCTTAATGAAATCGAATCTAAAGATGATAATGGTCCGTCTAAGATATGGAATAAAATCCTCTCTGGGAGACTATTAAATGACACAAGTGAGGAGCTACTGAATCATTTTTTAGTCCCAACAGTAAGTGCCAATAACGAGAAGGATTGGTGGGAGCAACATGGTGGTGAAGTGCTTCATCTTTATCAATTATGGACAAAAAATCTTAAGTTTAAAGGCGATCCAGTAGCAATTTGGGCTGACAGCAATCGCGAAAGGTTAGGGAAATCCTTATGCCTGCCCACTGATAAAGGATGGCTTCCCTCCTGGCAGTGTTACGCTGGGTTGTCTTGGAGAGGTCCTGAATCTTTTGATCAATTTTTCAGTGGAATCAAAGAAAGGGGTGTCTTAAAGGAGCCTGATCAATGGCCTGTTGATATAGGAGAAAATAGAAATCATTGGGAAACCATTCTGCGCTATATCGGAGTATCATGGGAAATGAAACTAATCTGCAAATCGGTCCCTGAACATAATGGATGGGAAATTAGTGGTTATTCAGGCTCCTGGAGGACTGAGTGCCCATTTCCATTGTTGATCAATGAGAAAAATTGGAGCGAGTATCTGTTAAGCCTTGTGCCACCAGACTTTAACAGAAGAACCCAGTTTGAATGGAATACTAAAATACACGAACAATGGGGAATCGAGTTTTTTCCAGATGCTTTACCAGAAACACCCATTGATAGAATAAAGGCAATCCAGCCAATAGCAAAGGAAGCAAAAGACAGCCTGATGAGATACTCCTTTCGAAAAATGAGCGGTTATTTCGGGAGGAATAAGGGTCAATTAAAATCATTTGCGGCTTGGCAGATAGAGGGTTTTTCATGGCTGTCATGCAAGCAAAGCCTGTTGGATAATCGGCCCTCAGTACCACCAGACAAGGCGTATATGCCTGGTAAAGGTATAGGAGGGCTTCTTCCAGAAATAAATATTAGAATTCCTGAAGGGCAGGAAGGCCGGGATCTTGCCACATTCCTTACACAGATTCTTGGAGTCAGAGAGACACTCCCTCAGTCTGGTGAGATAATTTGGAAAGAATGGATTGAAAAGCTACCCAATGCGACTCAACGTACCCAGGATCATGGTGATGCAATAAAAGCAACCCGAATGCTTTACAGAGGTTTTATTGATATCCATGCGGAAAAGCCAGAATGGTTTGATGAGATTTCTAATATCCCTTGTTTAAGATGGGACATGGAGGAGAAAAGTGAACTGCTCGGCTTTAACAGTTCCTCTGATATCTACTGGCTTGATGAGCATTATCTTGCTGAACCTAATACACGTGTTAAGCTATTACGAAGATTCAATATTTTTATCCTGGAACAGGAACAAGGGAAGAAGGCTGCTGACTGGTATGAAATTAAACCCTTATCAACAATAGTTCATGTGGAGCCTAGCTTTTATACCAAGGATCACGAGACTACTCATATTATTCAAAGTAGATATGAAAAACGTTTCAATTCTCTGAGGGTAGCTTCTGGTTTGTCCAATCTTCCAAAACCGGAAAATTTGAAAATTCTTGCTGTTGATAACCTTCGATTGAGAATAATCAAAGAGGAACAAATAATTTCAGCACCAAGAGTCAGGTGCTGGAAAGAGGATGATTTAATCTTACTGGACAGGGAGAGGAAATGGGAGGCATTAGGGCTTGCTCTTGTACAGAGACAAACTCGGAAAGGCCTTTCCAACCTATTTGAAAACCTCTTGCGCGCAAGAGATGGAGATGAAGTGCTTCAACGTCTTAGAGATCTTGGAGTGCCTGAAGCTGCGATTGAGGATTTAGAAAGTGATTTCCAGGAAGCGGTAACTGATATTCCCATCGGACCTGATGATCGAATAATAGAGGAGGAAACACCTACTGAAAATATAGATGATTCTGCAGATCAAGATGTACCTCAAGAAACAAAATCTGCACCAGAAAGCTCTACATCTGGTCCAACTGATACTGGGGAAGGTGAAAGACAAGGAAAAGAAAAACCCCATAGTGGCAAAATAAGCCAGAGCAGACGTAAAAAGGGAGATGATGCAGAGAATTGGGTTAGATCAAGCATCTCTGATTTGCTATCAATCTCAGATTGGACTGTTAGTAGCCAGGCGGAAAGAGATTATTTGAACCGTGAAAGCGATATTGTTTTGTCCCATCCAAATTTCGGAAAATATCATATTGAAGTAAAACATGTTGAGACAGGTGAGATATTCTGGTCTGAACGAGAAGTGTCCAAAGCCAAAGATCATAAGGATCAATACTGGATGGTTGTTGTGCGACCAGGGTATGCCGGGAATGAGAGAAATATTATATGGTCTTGGAATCCACTCGAAGACTTCAAAGACTTGCCCAGACACGGTAGATGGTTTTGGAGAACAGAGGCCGATGATTCAGAAATAGCAATTTCAGGTTGGGATGTTCCTGCATCCCGTAAAAGGCAGGATGCAACTAATTTTTCTTTTGTAATTAAGGTAATTAAAGGGTTTCTTGATGATGAACGCTTCGACAATTCAAGGGGATTCGATTGTTTGAAAGTGAGACTCGACCAGATCATGTGAAGAATATTATTTTGTCTCTGATGATGATTAAATTATATGGTCTATAACCTTTGTCAGATACCATTTACCCATATTAAACGATATAATATATTAAAGTTTATCGTTGCATTTCTAAAACGTTAATGATTATCTCAAATAAAGTTGTTTCCCAACTTAGGGCCAGCCTGTCTTAAAATAGGTTGGATAACCTTCTAATTTGCAATTTGTGCTGAACGTAATAGTTACTTACTATGAGACAAGAAATTTAAAATAAGGCTAAAATGGATTATGTTAACACTTGAAGAAATTGTCGAATTAAAAGAAAAATTAGCTAAGGGAGAGATTACTCCAGATCGTGCAAAAAAAATATATTGGGATAATTAGGGCTTACTGAATTTCATATAAAGCATTGAATTTTAATAGAAAATATGCTATAAAGGGGTTGAAAAATGAAAGCAAAAATTAACATATTCCCCAAAACCCTTGCACTTTTTCCAGGATATCATGTATCGACACGATGAAAATCAATTAGAATTTGAAAATTTTGGATTACCTTTTTCAGGGAAACTGCGTTCAGACAATCGCTGGGTAAAATTGGCTAAGTTAATCCCCTGGGGTGAGTTTGAAAGCAATTACGCTAGAACATTAAAAAATTCTGGACATGGTCCTCCTGCTAAATCAGTTCGAGTGGCCCTTGGTTCCCTGATCATAAAAGAGCGTCTTAGGACCAGTGATGAAGAGACAGTGGAACAGATCCGGGAGAATCCGTACCTTCAATATTTTTTAGGATTCAAAGAGTACAAGGATAAAGAACCGTTCCACCCGACAATGTTTGTCCATTTTAGAAAACGGATAAACAAAGAAATGCTCGGCAAAGTAAACGATGCTGTTCATAAAAAAGCCAAATCAAAAAATGATGACGACGATGAACAGCCACCCGCCAACAAAGGCAAGTTGCTGATAGATGCCACATGTGCTCCTGCTGACATCACTTTCCCGACAGACCTCAAGCTGTTGAACAAAGCGCGGGAGAAAACCGAACAAGCCATTGATATCCTGCATAAGCCTCATAAAGGGAAAAAGAAAAAACCACGCACTTATCGCAGAACAGCCCGTAAGGTTTTTTTATCTGTAGCAAAAGCGAAACGATTGTCCAAAAGCAAGCGAAGAAAAGCCATCCGAAAACAACTTGGATATGTTGAAAGGAACCTGAAAACAATAAGCAAGCTTGGCAAAAATAGCAGCCTTACTCTTCTAAGCAGGACACAATATAAAGATCTACTTGTCATAAGTGAATTATTCCGCCAACAAAAATGGATGCATGAGCAACGTGAAATCAGGATCAATGACCGGATAGTAAGCATAAGTCAACCTCACATAAGGCCGATAAAAAGAGGTAAAGCCAATGCATCTACAGAGTTCGGTGCCAAGATTTCAGCCAGCCTTGTAGATGGATATTGCTTTTTAGACCGGCTTGACTGGAACAATTTTAATGAGTCTGGTGACCTGATCAATCAGGTAGAGTCATACAAAAAAAGATATGGATTCTATCCAAACTCAGTGCATGCAGACAAAATATACCGGAATCGAGATAATATTAAATTTTGTAAAAAACATAGCATTCGTTTATCAGGGCCAAGATTAGGGCGGCCGCCCAAGGACCAATCAAAGCTAAAAGAACTCAAAAAGCAGACCTGGCGGGATGAAATCGATCGTATTCCAATAGAAGGCAAGTTCGGCCAGGCTAAAAGGCGGTTTGGACTATCTAGAATCATGTGCAAATTGGCACAAACATCAGAAACAGCCATCGCAATGACTTTTCTGGTAATGAATCTTGAGAAATGGCTCAAGGTCTTTCTTTTTATTTTTTCAAATTGTAGAAAATATTTTTTTGGTACTTGTTTTAAAGGAAAACAAAAGCAAAAAATTTGTAGTGAAGTGCAGATAATGATTTTAGGATACTGATAATGGTCAAAACAGATAATGTTTTCTGATTTGTTCAGGAAACTCTATCTACACCCGAATATAATTTCAAAATTCATATTCAACTCTACTACAAGTATAGTTGAATAGGCAAGTTATGGGTTTAGTGGGTATATATATTATTAACTGGAATATGAAAGAACGGCTTCTGATGCTGGTTTTGGTTCATATATTTGAATGAAAAGTTCTATTCCGGAAATACATATGATACCAGATGTAGTGGCTCCCAAATTTCTTCAGGACGGAGCCCTATTAATAATAGTCTTGATATTTGATTTCCAGCCTTGAGAACAGCCTATGGCATCGTCATCGTTAAAAATTTTCAGATTCTTCTTCAAATTCATTCACTTTTTCTTTAATCAAGTAAAATTGCTTTTTGCATCAATAACTGATTGTTTTGATAGAACGGGACATCGGTATCTCCTAAAACTGATGAAGGAATATTGGCAAGTTCTGAAAGATTATCCATGGGAACAATGACTACTTTTGCACCATTTTCAGAGAGCATAGTCACTTTGTCAGTAAAATTGGTTGCTCTTTCTATTGCACCGCCGACAGAAATGTTACCGAGAACTGCCAGACCTGCTTTAAGATTCTTTTTATACAATGCTGAAACAATGGCAATATAGACTGCAGATCCTATTCCAGTAGAGATAGTTGAGCCAAGAAGGTTGCTCACCTGAATTGTAACATCATAATTTTTTAGGGAATGTTTCTCGCTAAGTATCGCTTTTTCATTAGCCTTAATATATTGATAGGTGTTTTTAATATTTTCTTTGATAGGCATCGTATTGACACCGGTTATATTCAACTTCCCAGTACCAGATGCAACAACGGTTTCAATTCGAACAAGTGCAATATTTTCTCCGTCACTGGTACAGGTGTAGCATAGTCCAGGTTGTAGAGGCGTATTCTCGATGAGATGTGACCCTTTTTCTTCAGGGAGTCCTACAAAATGTTCTTCCTGAGTTTCTTTGTCGATATAAGAAAAATTAGTATCCCAAAATTCCATTCCACCGATACGTTTCAACTGCTCTTTCACGCGCCTTCTCATTTCCAATGCAATATCAAGATACTCTCGAATATCATCTTTGGTATAAATGCCGTCTGGATGCAGAAGTTTAATGAAACCTGAAATTATTTTCTTGACTGGTTTTGTGTCACGCTGTTTTAAATGAGATCCTAATGAAAAATATTCCTCAATAGCATCTGTATAATTCACCTTTCTAAATGATTTTAAGGCTTCAGAAAAATAATCTGTGCTGAATCCAAAATTGGATGTAAAATGTTTAGGGGCAAACTTTATTAATTCCCAACCCGGAAGATAGAAATGGATACGATCAAGAAATGCTGTATCATTATTTACTTCATCCGATAAAGGGCTGAAGAGATGAGATGTTTGCAAAACTGTTTCAACAGGTTGATTAATGTTGCCGTTTAAAATTATGGAAGCAACTCCCGTGATTTCTCCACCCGCTCCAGCACGGGAAAAAGAACCGGATTCCATGTAATCTTTCATCAAAGGTACAGCGGCTCTATCTTTGAAAATTTTATCAGTAGCTTCATCAAAACAAATGGCGTCCCACTGCCCGACAGCCCCAACTTTTCCAGTCGAACCATGAACAAAAAGTTTGGCAACAGTTCCCTGTCCACCTGATATTAATACCGCATACGGTGTTAATTCTTTAAAAACAAACGATTTACCTGTAGAACGGGGTCCAAGTTCAACAAAATTAAAATTTGATTCTACCATTGGTAATAAACGTGATAGTAAAAGCATTTTTATACGATCAGTAACATCTTCGGCACTTGGTTCGTAACCACAACTTCGCAGAAGAATATCCAGCCACTCAATTTTGCTAAACTCTTTCCGTTTATTAATAATTTTACTGTTATCAAAACTCGACAGTTGAATCGGTTTTATTTCTGTTACAACAAATGGAAATATATTCTGCCCAATTTTTATATCAGGATCATATTCGACATCAATAATTGCCCAGATACCCCCCATCAACATTTTCTCATGCTGCTTGACAAGGCTGTCCCTGATATTCCCATTTTTGATATTACTGTTCTGGAGCGTAGCCCAATAAATATCTTTTTTAGAATCAAGCTCTACAGATATTTTATCAATTATTTTGTAGCGCCCTTTTTCTCTTATTTTTGAATGAATTAATGAGCTTTCTTCAGGATTAACATAATGCTCTGAAAGAACCTTTTTTACATTTTTCATGCCTTTTTTGATCTGCTCATCATCATCGGTAGAACAGGAATTGGCAATAAGATATTCCAGCACAAATACAGGTACATTGGCACCCACTTTCACGGATAAAACAAGATCTTTTTTAACGACATAACCCCGAAAATGTTCTAAAAGCTTTATATCTAATTCATTCAATACTGCCATAACAACCTACCTTTATTATAATAGACCGCCTAAATCTCTATCTTTATTTTGTTTAATAATTGCCCTGTCGAGTTGTTCCTTTGTATTGGCATCCAACAACTGAACTTCAATCTCAGTATTTCCGTCAAACGTATATTCTTTTTGAATAAGCTGATCTTTTTGGATTGTGATTACATCACTTTTATTTATTTGGATCTTGTTACAAAAGAAAATAAAAAAGACTTTTCTTTCCAAAGAAAAAAGATCACCAGCCCCTTTACCGGATTTAATTTTCACCTGGTATAATTCACCTGAAACATCTTTCAGATCCTCTTTATTTTTGATAGATACTTTGAGTGCCTGTGATGGACCACCAGAACGTTCCCAACAAAAAAAAGGCGTGATAAGTTCTTGTGGAGAAACACCACCATGAGAGAAACCATAAACCCCGGGTGTTTTAAATGGATTCATTGTTTTTGAAAAATACAGATAATTAAAGTTTTTATACTCTTTCTCTGATTCGATATATCCATCGATTAAAGATGATTGGCGATTTTTCGAGCGAATATACCTTTCCGCTTTTTCGAAAGTGCCATCAAGAGTTGCTGTGATTTTATCTGCCTCACTTAACAATCCGGTCAAAACAAAGCCGTGGTCACTAATCAAATATACTTTTGAGTAACCACATTTAAACAGAACATCGATTTTTTCAACAAAATAGTCGATACTTTCAGAAAAATATTTTAAAGCCTTATGCTGAAGCTTTTCCCCAATAGCATCAATATCTTTATAAGTGCAAATAAGATACTGCGATGGTCTTTCATCATCACTTAAATCATCTAATTTAATATATTCAATTGATAAATCTGGATTATGATCTTTTAGATATTTTTCTCTGTTACTTTGAATCTTTTCTGTAAGACCATTTGCCATATAGATCCGACTCATATTATTTTCTGTTTCAGAAGGTATGTCTGCAAGTATGCTCTTTGGTGTAAGATTATAGTTTTTATTCACTTTTTCAGAAATCATACTCGCTATTTCATATGAAACCCCATCGCCGACAATAACGGCAGTTTTTACACTATTTTCATCTATGATATGTTGCAGTATTCCAGTTTGCTCTTCCTTATATTCATCAAAATATTTAAACCATTTATCAAAGAAAATGGATACTATCTGTTTATAATGTTCCTGAAATGGTTCAAGTAGCTCTTTTTTATTAAGAAATTCAGCGTAAAGATTTCGAATTGCAGTATCAAGCTTATAGAAATGTTTAGTGTAAAATTCTAAACATTCATTAAATGAACTGAGATAGGCAATGTCTTTCTGGTCGAATTCAAGAAGAACCTTTATATCACTCCAAAAAGAGATACCCAACGATTGTGCCTGCTTATTCTGATGACGTTGAGAAATTTTTGCAATATAAGTTGGCAAGGATTCTTTGTTATTAATATTTTTCCCTACAATTTTAAGCCACTGATCATCGATGACTCTAAATGGATGAGATGAGTTAACTTTCCAAATATCTATATTCGCCGGTATCTTATAGTTGGTGAGATAGCTGGAAAAGGAATCTCGATAACTTACAGAATCCAACCAATCGCAATAAATGCTTTCAAGGATCTCGTTACATGATTCATAGGCAAGACCGTCGAGCATCGATTTTACAACTTCAAAAGCCAAAGTTTTAGCAGGTTTTGCTATATAATCCTGTTCAAGTAGATCATTTATTTTTTGGTAAAAAGTTTCTCTCAGTTGAGCATCATATTTTTCATTTGAATATTTTTCTGGATCATGAACAAAAGGAAGCAGCTCTTTTTTTAAATCAAATATTCCTGTTCCCCCTTTATAGACAAGTTCTTCCCAGTAATTTTTATTTTTACCGACACTGATTTTTGCTGCGGTAATGAGTTCATCATCTGATAGGTTAATATTTAGATTCAATTTCTGATGAATTTTTTCTTTGATATAATTTCGAAAATAATGAATTTCAAGGCAACCATTTATTTCACAGTATTCACGGATAAATTTTAATTTTTCTTTTTCTGTTCGGGTATAGATCAAATGTTTGTTTGATGAAGATTGTTCTTTCTCAATTAAGTATTTCACATGCAACTCGTCTACTTCAGATTGAGCCTTGTGAATTTTATATTCATTCTTTATGGCACTCAAAAGGAATTCAGCCTCACCAGAAACATCAATAAGAACTGTCACAGGATGTTTCTCATAAATCAATTTTAAATCATCTTTCAGCCATGTATCAATCATAATCTATTACCCTACCAGTCCGCATTTAAATATTTTTTAAGCTGACCTTTATTTAGGACATCATAAGTTATCATTTTCTTTTTTTGAAGCGGAGCTATATTCTTACCAACCCCATCATCAAGAATCGGATCGTAACCCTCAGACAATAATTCATCAATTTTTGCCTTGAAGGATTCAATTTCATTCAATTGCTTAAAAATTTTATCCTTTTCATTCTGAGCTTCCGCGCTGGTGTTATCAGCAAGATCACTTTGGCGATTAATGAGTGCCCTTTCACGGTGTTCGATATATACTGATCTGATCTGCATTAATTTATCACGGTTCCATTTATAGATAATGATATAACAATCAAAACCTTGCTCTGAGCCGCTGGAAACATGCCAGATAAATGGGGTTTTAGGCAGATACATAAAAAGATTGAGATGATTTGATAGGACTTCAAAAAAATAGTTATTAATATAATCATTAAGAGGTCTTCCTAATACAGAATCAAAACTTGAGTACTGTGCCATAGAAAAGTCTTTTTCCATGAACTTTTCTTCGATACGATCAATAAGAATTTTTTCTCCTGCATTGGGTACTAATGGAATGATACCATCCTCATCTTCTAATAATATTTCACGAATCAAATCTGTTAAAAATTCCATTGCTAATGTATTCATTCTTTGTTTCGGAATCACATTGCTCTGTTTGAACCAGTACCAGACATTAATAGGGTTGACTTGATATCGGGTACAAAATTCTTCCAAATTATTATTACTCTGATAAAGTGAGGGAAATTCTTTTTCGATAGCCTCCTTTTCATCATCTGAAAATTCTTTATTAGGCAGAGTTTCAATATAATCACGAATATATTCAGATGAAAACTTTGCGGTTGACCCATCAGCCAACAAATAAGCTTCACGAGCTTCCTTGCTTACAGGCAACCCTCCTATGCTTACTCCTTGGTTGAGCAGCACCAATTCTTTATCTTGTTTAGTTAGCTCATAAGCTTCGAAGACATTCTCATCAATTATTGCTTCATTCAAAAGTACTTGGGTTAAAAGGTGATTTTCTAATTGGAAATATTGTTGCATTTGCCTGATGTTCACAAAATTGTTAACTGAGCTACCTTTTTCTATAATTGATTTTTTAGAGACAAATTTTTTAATGGAAATGTTGGAATTCACACATTCAGTTACCTTTTTTTCAATGTTGTGTTGAGGCAGGACGAATGGAACTCTTTGCATATCACCGACTTGTGCATTCACAGTTGGATTTAAACAATTAACAATATATGAAACTAATTTTGAATTCATGAAACCTAATAAATAAGAAACATTTTTAAATTTCTTGTTAGCAAAAATACATGAACCACCTGTATCAAAGACACAATTATTTGGTAGATAGCGAAATGATGCTCCTTTTGAGCCGGAAGCCGAATAAGTGACCCCCTCATTGAAATAGAAACTACTATTTCTAAGTACTGCACCAGCCTTTTTCATATCAAATGCATCTTTTGCGTAATTAACTACAAGCCAAAGATTTCCATACCATTTTTCATAGGGTCCACCTTTTGAATAAATGACCCATCCTTTTTTATCTTTAAAATAATCCAAAGATATATCTGAGGAATTTACCTCCCACCAAAATCTCAAAAATCGTAAATTATTTGTTGTAGCAGCCCCTTGCACTGGTGATAATAGCGATTTAATATCATCGACTCCAAACTTTCCTCGGAACTCATCAGATATCCAATAGATAAATGGGCAGGATTTTATAATGGCAAGTTTGGATTGTGGAAGGATATAAACACGATCGTTTTCTATTCCTGACACGAAATCATTTAATGCAACAAGAAATTCGCTTTTTTTGAATTTTTCTTGAAGGTTTGTTGTCAAATTGAAATATAGCCCTTCTCGATTACTTTTTGATTTGCTCAATACATAAAAAGTCGCTTCAACGAGTATACCCGGGCCAAATAAATTTACTCTATCAAGACCATAATCGACCATCACATCAATAAGTGTTTTATCAATTATAAATTTACGCACATCTTCGAAAGTTTTAATGAACATAAATGTGTGTGGATGAATCATGGCAATTTTACCATCATCGACAGTAAACTGATAACACCGCTTGATAAATGTAGCATAAAGATTTTTGTGAAATTTATGCGGCTTTTTATAATTATCTTCGATAAAAAATTTTAGATCCTTTCCAAAATCTGCACTGTCTGTATATGGTGGGTTGGCAGTTGCTACATCATACTTTTTTGTTAATAATTCAAGAAATGTTATAGCGTCCCGCGTTTTATTTGTTAGGAAAGTGCTGCCTTGGGCATTTGCGTACTGTTCAACTGCTATTTTAAGATCTTTAAAGAATGTTTTAATGAATTTTTTTTGTTTTTCGATATCTATTGCAGTAAACAACTCAAGTTGAACCGATTTTGGTTTGTTAGCTAATTCGTCATCTGTAAAAAGCTCTTGTTGAATTCCATCTTGTTTTAGTTCGAGAGTTTGAAGTTTATCTTTCAATTTCTCATCAAGTCTGATTAATGACCCAAATTTATAAGCATGTTGCAAATCACCCCATATTTCCTTAATTAGCTCTTTCTCATTTTGGTCAAGTTTGTTTCCCACTTCGAATATATGACGTGCTTCCTCATAATCCGGTAGAAAAAAATCAGATGAGACTATATTGAATTTAAGTTTTCCAATTGAACGTTGTTTTTTACGAGCTTTAATATAAAGACCAAGTTGAGCCAACTGAATAGCGCGATCATCAAGGTCAATACCATGCAGATTGTTTTCAATAATTAATCTTGGAATATCATAATCATCATAGTCAGCTCCATAATTTTCAATTTGATCAATATAAAGCTCATAAAAGAAGTCAAAAGCATAAAGCAGGAAATTACCAGAACCAGATGATGGATCTATTATTTTAATCTCGTGTAAATTTTTAAGATCACGTTCTTGTATTTGAGGTGCATTTGCAATTTTATACTGATTTTTAATTTGAGAATCAGGATACATCTCCAAATAAAGTTTTCCCAGAGAATTCTCTACAAGAAATTGAACTACCCAGCGAGGTGTGTATACCTGCGATTGAAGCGATACTTTATCATATTCTGTTTTAGCCTTACTATCTTTAAAAGCAGTTTTCTTGACATTATTATAGCTTTCATAAAGCCAACCGAGGATATCATCGCTTTGCCAAATATCATTTTCAATCTGTGGATCTTTCTCCACCTCGTTGAAAGCATCTATTATTTCATTAAGGCTAATTACATCTGGTAAAAGTGCATAAGGATACTCTTTGCTATATAATGGTAAAGTTTCACCTAACTCTGTAAAGGCATATTTAATATATTCTCTAATGCCATCAAGATCCTCATTACGCATGTCAGGTCTAATTTCCAACCAGGCTTTATGACCAAAAGAGCGATCTCCATGTTCAGGTAATTTTGTAATAATTGGAGGAAAGAGGCTTGCTGATTCCATTACTTTAATTGCGGCGATGCGGTTAAAAAGTGTGAATGTAAGTTCATCTATCAACTTTTCACGAGCACTTTTATAACTGCCGGTTTCACCCCTATGGCTTTCCAACATTTCATTAAAACGATGTCTTTTAGTATGAAGTTCTTGAGGAAGTTTTTCCAATTCGATTTGTTTTGTGGGACCAATACCAAGCCTTGCAAACTGCTTATCGAAAGCATTCTCAATTTGTGTTCGAAGTATATCTACATGTTCCGCAAGTTTCATTATTTAATATCCAGTTATATAGTTTCTATTTCTAATTCGATTTCTTCATTTGGTTGTGCAGATGCCAAGGCACTCAATTGGGTTGTCAATAGCAACTTATATTCTTCCACAGTCATACATTTTCCAGGAACTTGCAATCGAATTTTACGTGGTGATTTTGGGGTTTTCGGTTTGTCACCAGAACCTGTTCCTGGATCTGGTGGAGGTTCGGTAATAAAATTGCTTTGTATAACTAACAGATCGTTATTTTTACTTGGGACCAGATCAATGTAATTTAGAATATCGGAAAGAGAGTAACCACATTTTTTACAACTAATAGAATATTCCATTACTGGATCTTCAATTATCCTATCAGAACAGTATCGTTTCAAATCATCCAATTTTTTCTGATTATGGTTATTTAATTCAGATGGATAATTTTGTTTTAATTTTTTTATCGCACCATCCACCTTCCCTCGAAGCATTTGATATTCGTGTGTCATTCCTGATGCTGCATTTTTTATCAATTTGAAATAGTTGTCTTTAACTATCTGGGCTTGTTGCTGTAGTTGAGAAAAATTTTTAACCATATCCTGCTTGTAAAGCTTTAAAAACTCCTCTTTAGCATCATCAATGGTTTCATCAACTCGATCTGCTTTTTTTAATTCCGCTATTACATTTTCCATAAAACGTTTAAATTCTTTTACTTTTGGAAAATTTTTCTTGATAAATTTTTGTGCTTTAAGAATGGTCTGTATAGACGATCTAAAAGTATCGCCTGTATTGAGGAGTTCTTCGACTTTTTCGATATAATTACTTTCAGTCACCTTGCTGGAATAATTCAATAGTATATTTTTTTGTGCAGCGACATTCGGGAAAAGCGATTCAAAATTATCAATAGTATCATTAAGAGTAATCAGAGCTCCAGTAAAATGCTCCGCTATAATTCTGATTGCATCGGCAAGGTCAAAGTCATTAGTGCTCCAATCTACTTTACGGTTGGTATGTTTTTCAATTTCCAGATCCAATAGCAATTGCACTGTCTTAGTTTTTTGATTTGCCGTAAGACCTTTAATGATGGATTTAAACTTTGCATTTTTAAATTTTGTAGCATTAGTAAATGCTTCATGAACAGATTTATCTTTATAAGAAAAATTAGGATCTTTCCCATTGTGTTTAACAATAAGTTTTCCGGCTCGAAATAAAGCTGCCAAAGTAGTTACAATGGTTCCAAAAGAATACCCCCATGGGGCTCCAGAAAGATCATCTTCAAGAGGTTTACCTTTAACAAAACTTGACTTAACTTTGGCATTAATTTCTTCAACAACTTTGAGGTGATCACCAGTAAAGTTCCCATTGCCATCAAAAAACTTAAAGTCATCTCCCGAGAAAAGTTTACCAAGATTCTCTTTTCGATTACTAAATATTTTTGGCACTAATCCTTCAGATAACTGGGTTTTAAGCCTTTTTGTATATATATTTTTTATTAACTTTTTCTGAATTTCATTGATGGTACTCTTGAAAGTGTCTGAATTGAGAAAGAGTTCATCAAACATGTAGATAAGCGAGGCATTTTTATAAGCTTTTTCAATTTTCATTCGTAAATCTTTTTCCTTTTCTTCACGAATGGTTGCAAATTCTCGTATAACCTGCCGTTTAGTTGAGTCAGTTTCATTTGAATACTTATCTTCCATATAAGTATAACGGGTTATTTCTTCAATCAATTTATCTATCTGAGAGAATTCGCTATTATCTGGAACCAAGGTCATCAATTTTTTGCTATATTGAGTTTCCATTTTAATTGATTCAATAAAATCCTGCCTATTTTCGCTGATATTAAACAATCCATAGGCAGTTATTCTTAAATCTTTGCTACCCGGGCTACACAATTCATCATCTTGATCAGACAATACGCTGAATTTAAACGGGTCAGAACCATCACTAAATGTGGACACAGGATTAAGGAATTTATAATTCTTAATGTAATTAATCAGAGAGCGTTTTTTGCTGAATAACTCAACATCAAAATCCTTCATCTCTTCAAGGAGTTTGCCTTCAAGGTCAGATGTGATCTTATAGTTGTTATTTGAAAGCAGAAGCACTTTAGCTTCAACTAATACAGAAAGCGCCTCCTCGACTTTCGGTTTGATATCATAATAGGAACTGATATCTTTGATATAACTTTTTGTCACATTTTCAACAGTCGGGGAAATGACTTCAGAATCAGAAAGAAGATGAATCGTTTTTAAAAGCTTTTCCCCATCCAAAACTGAACCCTTCTCCTGAAGAATTTTATATGAAGTATCATATTTATTTACAAGTCCTACTGGTGGATCGGTTTGAGCTTCAGTACAAATGGCATACCCTGAAGTAAAATCAAACAACTCCTTGTCTCGCATTTGATTTTTTAGAACATCAAATGCAGTAATAATCATACCACGAGCTGCAATTTGAGTTGCAACCAAAGCATTTGAGCTAAAAAGGAATTTCTGTAAAATATCAAACTGATACTTATGAAAAGGATAATAAGTTGCGAATTCTTCAGCTGAGGTTGTTTTCGTTGGGAATAATGATTTTAGGTTAGTGGCATCAGAGACAAGTCCTTCGTTCTTTTTATAGGACACATAAAACAATCTTATTTGGAGCGTTTCTTTTAATTATAGGTACCCTAAATAATGCAAATGCTGAAAATAGCACTTTCGCTCACTTTAGATTTGGGTCAGATGTTTCAATAGATGTACCACGCAATTGGTATTTCTTGGATAAAAACATCAGACAGAATTTAAATACTTATAGTGAAGCAGTTGTTCGTCTCGCAGGAATTTCGGTTGGCCAAGGTGACAATCAAATACTGATAGCAGCAAATTCCTATACGACTTCAAAAAAACCATCAGCAACTATGCGACTTAGTGTCAGAAAAGGAAACTTTATTTCACAAAACGAGGTAAGAGTCGCTGACCCCAAAGAGCTCAAAGCAATGGCTGAGTATCAACTATCAAAGTTAAAGAATTCGTTACCTGATAATGTAAAAAGCATGAGCTTGGTTGGGGTTAGGATCGAAAAGTTGGGAATTTATTATAGTATTGTCATTGAAAAATTAATTGAATACAAATCAGGGATAGCAATTGATCGCCTTGATGTAATCTATTTCAACAATACTGCATATAAGCTAAATACATCTTATCGAAAAAGTGAAGCATGGATGTTTGAACCTGTACTAAAAATATTACGTGAATCATTGAGAATACCAGCAATTTAAAAATCCGGAATAAATGGATTTATATGTTTTGTATTATACACTAAAGTTAAAAAACGACATAAAAGACAGGATTGACAAACTCAGTGGTCAATCTATTTAAAATAAAAGGGATAATTATGCGAATGATAAGATTTGGATATTTAATTTTCTCCCTTTTTATAGCTATTCTATTCAGTTCTAATGCTCAAGCTAAAAATTTTGTTGAAATTCAGATTGATGAATATATCACATTTCAGACACCTAAAAGCTGGGAGGTATTGTCAGAAAATAATACAATTAAATTGAATTCATTTTTGGGTTCCATCCTATGTGTTCAAAGTGATGTGCGCTTTCAAGCTAATTTGAAAAATGAAGATGGAAAAGTAATAGCTACTGTTCAAATTTATAAATGGAAATCTGATTTTGACCAAACTTATATAACTGGAATACCGAAAAATGAAATCGACCAATATGAACATTCCAGTAACTTAAATGATGCATAGAAAGAAAATTAATAATTAGGAGAATACCATGAAAAAAATGACCGATTCCCTAAAAAAAAATCCAATTACTGCTTTGAAAACCGAACATAAACTCTATGAGCAAATTTGGATAGAGATAGAAGAAGAAAAAACTGACCTTGGTCTCTGGGCAAAGTGCTTTGCAGCATGTGATGGCAATGAAAATAAAACCAAAGCCCTCTATGTAGATAAAAGAGCCCGTATTTTAAAAGAGGATTTCAAAAAGCAAACGATTACTCAAGAAATAGAAGCAAAAAAAAGAACTGGAAAAAGAAACAGCACAAAAAAATGCCCATATTGTAACTTGTTAAACTCTGTTGCAGACACTCGATGTGATTGTGGAAATAAATTTATTAAAAATTCAGAGCAAACAGAATCATCAGAACAAATAAAAAGTACTGTTGATGAATTTAAAAAAACATTATCTGAAAGACCATTCTACTACCCACACCTATTAGAAACATTCGGTTACACACTCCAAGACAGGGGAAATAGCTGGGAGATAAAGGATCTTAGTAAGGGTACGCTTATGTGGTTTTATTCTTATGAAGATTTGTTAAAGGCAATTTTAGAAATAATTCCACAGGACACAGCACAGACAATAAAACCTGTCCAAACAATCCAAGAAACATTTGCAGATCTAAAAAAAGAAACAACTGAAAAATTAAGAGAAATTGAACAGAAATCATTTGGGAACCAAAATTTTTTAATAGATAGAAAAAATTCATAAATAATAGCCTCAAATTTTTTCAGAGTATAGAATAATTTTTCAATAGCAAATTACCACGTCACTAAGGTATAGAAATCACATTATGAATATCAATTCAATCATAAACCTTACGGCGTTTAAGCCCTTGAAAAGAAAAAAATGTTGCTATGTCTTATATATATTATTCGATTTAACCTAATAATTAACGAAAAGGAGATATATCATGTACGAAGCTCTTGTGTCTGCAACAGCAATGGTTTTTATTCTCACTATTGGATTAGTTATTAGATTTTTCTTTGGAAAAATAAAAAGCAAAGTTAAAAAAAGAGAAAATCTAAAGCATGCCTCTAAATACAATGAAGCAAAATTGACTAAGCATCTAACAAAGAGGCCTAATGAAATAGATCAACAAACAGATATTTCCAGCAGTAACAGGAACAAACCAATGTCTAAAAATTCATTCAATGAATATACAACACTAGATGAAAATTTTTTGTATAAACAAGTATGGAATGAACTGGAAGAAAATAAAACTGACCTTGGCTTATGGGCGAAATGTTTTGCAACTTGTAATGGTGATGAAACCAAAACAAAAGCACTATACTTAAAAGAAAGAGTCAGTTTTTTAAAAGAAAAATTGGAAAAACAAGCAATTGAGCAGATAAATTTAAGAAAGGAGGGCCTAACCAGAGAATTCAATCCTACAACTAAAGAATGTCCTTCTTGTCAGTTAATAAATTCTGAAAAGGCGAAACAATGTGATTGCGGTTATCAATTTACCTAATGCCCTGTATGCTTTTACCTTAAGGGCCCAACAATATAGGAATAAAAAAACCACTGTAAAAAGACGACTCGCCTTATGCCTGGCGTTAAAGACCCCACAATATGTCTTCCATGAGAAGACAACTCAAGTGTTTGATTCAAAAACATCAATTTTAAGGATCGTTAATATGATCCCTCGCGCTTAGTGGAGGTGGAATCCAAGCCCTGAGAATGGGCAACATAAAACTCATCAACTATAACATTAAAGTTGACCAGTTCGATATTTACTTTTCTTCTATCAATACAGCTAGTTAAC
>CAZITQ010000173.1:13579-20971 GCA_964542165.1 uncultured Rickettsiales bacterium | reverse complement strand
TTGGGGGGCCGGGGGGGTGGGGGGGGTGGTGGGGGGGGGCCTGTTCGTGGGGGGGGGGGGGGGCGGCGGCGGGCCGCCCCGCCCGCCGGCCCGGTCCGGGCGATCCAGCGATGCACCGCGGTCGCCCTGGCCCTGCTGCTGCTGGTCGTCGGGATCCTCCCCACCTGGTTCGCTCCGTCGGCGGCGTGGCGTCACCGCTGGCGCAGCACGGTCATGGAGGTACACCACGCCCAGCTCGGCCTCGAGCCCCAGGGGGAGCCGCCCCACGTCCTGCAGATGCACCGCACCTGCCAGGCCGCCCTGCGCGAGGACGGCGCCGCCGGCCGGGTCCCCGGCGTCCTGCGACCTCCGCCGCCCCCCGGACAGCACTCCGACGAGTAGCCGGGAGGCGAGGGCCCCGCCCGAGGCTATACTGGGCCATTCGGAGGACCCATGGGCCCCCTGCCCCGCGCCCTGTTCGCGTCGCTGAGCCTGGTCTTGCTCGTGGGCCTGGCTCCGGCGTGCGGCGGGGAAGGGGACGAACCCCGCAAGCCTGCGCTCCAGGGGGGGGTCCCGGGCAAGCTCCGGATCGGCTACTCGACGCGCACGCCGCTCCACGCAGCGCTGGGCGAGGTCTTTCGCAACACGGACATCCTCGAGAAGCACGGATTCGATGCCGAGTTCGTGCCCTTCGTGCGGGGCAAGGACCAGCACGAGGCCTGCGCCTCCGGCGCGGTGGACGCCACGTTCTCGTGCGAGGTGCCGGCGATCATCCACCTGGACCGGCTACCGGGGATGCGGCTGGTGGGCTGCGCGGGCGAGCTGGGGGAGATCGCCCTGGTGGTGCGCGGCGACGCGCCCATCGACCGCGTGACCGACCTCTCCGGTCGATCGGTGGCCGTGCTCGGTGGAGCCTCGGCCGACCTGGCCCTGGACGGCTGGCTGCAGGAGGCGGGGTTCCGGCGGGACCTGGAGGTGCGAACCGAGAGCCACGGCGGGCAGGGGGAGACCGCGGTGGAGGCCCTGTCCCGTGGGGTGGTGGACGCGGCCGTGCTCTGGGATCCCTGGCTCACCGCCGCCATGGCGGAGCACGATCTGCGGGTGGTGGAGTCCGTGCCCTTCTGGTCCGTGATCGCCCTGTTCGAGGGCCGGGAGGTGGTGGCCGAGCCCGGGCCGTACCTGGACGCGGTGGGTGCGGCCCTGGCGTACATCGCCGGGAACCCGGACGAGGTGAGCGGCTGGATCGCGGAGCCGGTGGGTCTCTCCCCGGCGGACATCGGGGCCGTCCTGTCCAAGAACACCCGCCTCCGGACCGAATCCGCGCCGGGCACCGGCCTGACCGAGGAGGTCCTCCAGCGTCTGCGGGCCTGCGGCCGCCACGCCCGCGCCACCGGTGACGTGCCTCCCACCTTCCGCCTCGAAGGCCGGCTGGGGATGGACCCGTGAGCGGTCGTTCTCGCCTCGGGTTCGTGGTGCTGCTGACGGCGGCCTGGCTCGCCTGCGATCCCCCGGTGGGGGACGACGATTCCGCGGTCGCGGACGACGACGACCTGGACATGGTGGAGATCCCATCCGGCGCCTTCCACCTGGGGGCCGTGGATCACGATCCCAACGCCCTGCCCGAGGAACTCCCCCGCCACGAGGTCACCCTCTCGGCCTTCTGGCTCGACCTCCGCGAGGTCACCGTGGCGGACTTCGGTCTCGCGGTGGAGGCGGGGGTGGTCGAGGAGCCCTCGTGTCGGCTGGAGTACGAGGATCAGGAGCAGTACTGCAACTGGGACAAGGAGGGGCGGGGGGACCACCCGGTCAACGGAGTGGACTGGTTCGACGCGCGGGCCTACTGCGAGTGGCTGGGCAAGCGGCTGCCCACCGAGGCCGAGTTCGAGTACGTGTTGCGGGCGCGACGGATCAACGCCGTCTACCCCTGGGGGGACGAGCCGGTACCGCCGGACGGGTACGCCAACATCGTCGGCGAGGAGACCCTGGACGCGGGAACGGGCTGGGACCACATCCCGGGGTACCGGGACGACTACGTGGGCAGCGCCCCCGTGGGCTCCTTCGCCGCCGACCCCTTCGGGCTGTACGACGTCAGCGGCAACGTCTGGGAGTGGACCGAGGACTGGTTCGATCCCGCCGGCTACCCCGAGGGCCAGGACGTGGATCCGGCCGGTGTCCCGGACGGCGAGCGCAAGGTGCTGCGTGGGGGCGGGTACCACTGCATCCGCGAAGAACTCCGCTGCTCGGAGCGCCACAACAAGCAGCCCGACGACCGGGTCATCTTCACCGGTTTCCGCTGCGCTGCGTCCGGCCTCTGATCCTCAGGGATCCAACTCGGTCATCCACCCCTCCTCGAGCACGCGGTCCGCGAGGGTGGCGCCGATGATCCGGTGGCCGGTGTTGCTGGGGTGGAAGAGGTGGCCGGCCAGGAACAGGCCCGGGCGGTAGTGCTGTTCGAAGGGATGCTCCATGTCGACCAGGGCGTGGCCCCCGCGCTCGCAGAAGGCGGCGAGGTGGTCCCGGTACCCGTCGTCGAAGGAGGTCAGGAAGATGGGCTGGACCTCGCACAGGGGGCGATTCAGCGGCATTCGCACAAAGAGGATCTCCGCGCCCAGCTCCTCGGCGGTGCGGACGAAGCCCTCCAGGTAGGCCTGGTAGTCCTCGAAGGGAATTCGCCGGACCCAGTCCTCCTGCCGGTCCGGGTACCGCTGGCGGTAGTGCTGCAGGCGGCCGGCGTAGACCATGTCGAGCACCACGCGCCGGAACAGCAGGTACAGGTCGCTGCGGTACAGTCCCCGCTGGATCGACCGCACCGCAGCGCTGCCGGCCACCCGGTCCTGGTCCATCACCGTGTCCAGGCAGGGGTCGTTGTTGTAGGCCCAGACCAGCAGATCCGGCTTCACCGAGGCCGCGTGCCGGTCCAGGAGGACGCGGCCCTGGGCCGAGGTGTGTCCCGGGCAGGCGGTGTTGATCGACAGGACCGGCCGGTCCGTGCGGGCCGCCAGGTTGCGCTCCAGGACCGCCAGGTAGGTCTCGTCGTCCATCACCCCCAGGCCGAAGGTCGACGAGTCCCCGATCCCCAGGATCCGGAATTCGCCATCGGGTCGGGTCGACTCCACCTCCCGGCCCATCCGGAATCCCAGGGCGTTGGTGGTGCGAGGCGCCGGATCCGTGGCGTCGACGTGATCCACCAGGTTCGGCCGGTTGTACCAGTACAGATCGGGATCCGGCCGGTACTGCAGGTACCACCACTGCCCGATGATGCCCCGGGCGGCGAGCTCGCCAGCCCCGAGGAGCCCGAGCAGCAGCAGCGTCGACAGGGCTGCGGCGACCACCGGTGACCGCGGTCCACGGCGGCGGGACCGCCGTCGAGCCAGGAGGGCCGCGGCTACGTAGAGGTCGGCCATGCCGGCGGCCACGGGCCAGAAGATGCGCGCCGAGTTGGCCGACGCGTAGGGCGAGTAGTCCTTGATCAGGGGGCCCTTGCGCCATTCCAGCACGTCCGCCGGTTCGTGCAGCAGCGGGCGGGTGAACGCGTACGCGTTGAGCATCGCCAGCGACACCGCCAGGACGATGACGGCGCCCCGGCGCACGCGGGCGGTCTCGGCTCGGGAATCTCTGCCCATCGATGCCTGGGCAGGCGCCGCCTCACCGGGCGCCTGCGGTGGGGGATTGTAGACCGCGCCCCGTGGACTCGCGAGGGAAAGCGGGTTACAGAAAGGAGAGCGCGCCGCGGGGCGCCGGGAGAGCATCATGGGCAGCGAAGCGGACCCGGGGAGCTGCGAGGCCAGGACCGGGCAGGATCGACCTTGCCGAGGCGGCCTCCGCCGACGCGTCGCGCGGCGGGCCGAAGGGATGGCTTACCGCGTGCTGCGGGAGCCGGTGTTCGTGGCCCTGATCCTGTTCAAGCGCCTCGCGACCCGTCGGGAGCGGAAATGACCGACCACGCTCGCCCGGTGGCCGGCGACGTCGCGGTCAGCTTCTCCGGCGGCCTGGACACGACCCTGGCGGTGGTCCAGCTGCTCGACGTGTTCGAGCGCGTGCACCTGCTGACGTTCTGCAACGGCTACTGCTTCCGGATGCACGCTCACCACGACCGGGTGCGGGCCCTGCGGGACGCCTTCGGTGCCGAGCGGATCGTGTCCGAGACCCAGATGGTGCGACCGCAGATCGACGATCTCCTGCCCGAGTACTCGGCCGATCTGCGCCGCACCGGATCGCCGCTGATCTTCGATCTCGCCTGCCGGTTCGGGATGGAGATCGCCACCATCCAGTACTGCCTGCAGCACGGCATCTCGCATGCGGCGGACGGCCTGAACTCGGCCCAGCCGGTCATCTTCATCCTGGAACCCGAGTACATCCAGATGGCGACCGCCTTCATGGGCGAGCACGGGATCCAGTTCCTGCACCCGGTCTACCACTTCGGGGACCGGGACAAGCGCAGGGAGCTGCTGGACCGCCACGGCCTCAACGTGGAGGTCAAGCTGATCTCGTTCGTCCAGCGGACCGGCATCCTCCCCCAGATCTCCGAGCAGATCCTCACCCAGCCGTTCTGCTACGCCCAGGTGCCGATCTTCTTCCTCACCTCACCCCTGCGGCACGCGCCCCTCCTGCGCCGCTTCGGCCTGCCCCTGGGCGCGGCCCAGGAGTACCGCGCCGAACGCCAGGTCATCGGCCGCCAGCTGATCCGCGATCACGTGGCAGGGTTGGGCGGAGACCTGGACGAGCTGTTGGCGGAGAGGGGCGAGCCCCTGGACCTGAGGGATCGGTTCCCCGACGCGCTGTGATCGAACGCTCAGGGATCGTCGGCCGGCGGCGGGTCGTCTCCCCCCCGGAAACGCGGCCACAGCCAGGCCAGCAATCCGGCCGCCAGGCCGGAGACCAGACAGATCAGCAGGGTCAGCATGCGACGATCGGGCCCCTGCCCCGCGGTACCGGGCTCGCCCCCGTCGGGCGGCGGGTGCCCCTCCGCCCCCGGTGGCGGAGGGCCGCCGTCGGGGGGCGGTCCACCCGGCCCTCCGGGGCCCGGAGAACCGCCGGCACCGTGCCGCATCGCCTCCAGGGGCTGCTCGCAGCGCCAGCCGACCATCGAGGGCACCAGATCGTGGCGGTTGCAGTCCTGGTCCACGCCGTCGTCGGGGACCTCCTCGGCGCCGGGGTGGATCCTGGGATCCCGGTCGTCGCAGTCGGTCCCGCCCTGGCGGCGGTCGCAGAAGCCGTCGCCGTCCGTGTCCCCCGATGGGGTGCACGGCGGTGCAGGTACCGACAACAGGCGCACGATGAGATCCGCGAGTTCCGGGTCCGTGGGCCACGCGGGATCGGCCAGCCCGGGCATCCACAGGTTGGACGCCCCCTCGAGCATCCACCCGCCCCGGCCGGCCGCGCGATCGTCCAGCGGCACCGCGGGTGTGGAGCCCAGGGCGAGGTAGTGCAGGTGCCCACGAGCCCCCCGGTCCGGGGTGGCGGAGACCGCCTTGGGCGTCTCGTGGGGTCGCAGGGCGCGATCCAGGAAGTTGGCGCCCGGCCTCAGGGCGCAGCAGCGCACCTCGCCCGAGAGACAACGATCCGCGGTGCAGGCCGCGTCTCCGGCAAAGGGCGCGTCCACGTAGACCGCGGCGTGCACCAGCTCGTGCAGGTGGTACTTGGACAGCGACGCGTGGACCAGCAGGGCGCCGCTACCGACGCCCACGAACTGCACGCGCTGGGCGCCGGTGTAGCGAAGCACGTCGATGAGGAAGAACTTCACGTCGTCGGTGAGCTCTTCGAGGCTCCGCAGGTCCTGGCCCTGTTCGCCGATCCTCAGCGCCCAGACGCCGCAGGGGCCGAAATCCTCGCCCCGGAGGCGCCCGAACAGTCCACCGCCCTCCCCCTCGAACCAGCGCTCGGGACCCTCGCCGTCGCCGTGCACCAGGATCACGGGGTAGCGGTCCAGACCGTCGCAGCCGCCGTCCGCGGGCCCACCGTGGGCAGCCCAGACCCCCTCGGACAGGACGAAGTCGTCGGGCAGCTCGTCGGCGGCCGCCGGCGTCGGGGCGAGGGCGAGTCCCAGGACCGCGGCCAGCAGGACGCCGGGCACCCCGCGGCCGGCGGATCGGTCGGGATCAGTCCGCATCGTAGACACAGCGGAATCCCACATCCGGTGAACGCCGGTTCCATTCCTGGACCCGCACGTCGGCCGGGATCAGGTCGTCGTACGCGTTGTTGAACCCCCCGCCCTTGATCCAGGCCTTGCCGTCCTCGGTGAGGGTCAACGTCCACTCCCGGACGTTGCCCGACAGATCCAGCACTCCCCCGGGGGTGGCCCCCGCCGGGTAGCTGCCCACCGGCGCGAGGCCCCCGTGGCCGTCGTCGTGATCCGGGGTGGCCCAGGCGTTCTCGCACCGGGAGTCGCAGAAGTTGCCGCGGGTTCCGTCGGGGAGCTCGTCCCCCCACGGGAAACGGCGGCCCTCCGCCCCCCGGGCCACGTACTCCCACTCCTCGGCCGTGGGCAACCGCCCCCCGCGCTCGGCGCAGTACGCCATCGCGTCGGCCACCGTCACCTGGGTCACGGGGCGGTCGTCGCCCACGTCCAGGTCCGCGACGTGGCGGTAGCCGGCGCGGGCGGCGAAGGCGCGGAACGCCGCGGTGGTCACCTCGGTCCGGTCGACCCGCAGGTCGCCCACGCGCACCGGGTGCAGGACCTCGTCCTCGTAGCGCCGCCGCTCGGCCGGTCCGATGGCCTCGGCCACGTAGCGCTCGTACAGGGCCACCCGCTGGTCGATCTCCTCCTCCGTGGATCCCATCCAGTACAGGCCGCCCGGGACCGCGATCGTGTCCGCGGGGGGTGGCCCGGAGGCCGGCGGCAGAGGCCAGCGCAGCCCGGCCTCCCGGATGACGGCGGGCAGGGTCTCGCGGAGCTGGCGGCCGATGGCCTCGCGCCGCAGCTCCAGGGCCCGGGACGCCGCGTACTCGCCCTCGCTCCAGGAGCGGGCCTCGTAGTGGATCATCCGGCGGAGGATGACCGGTCCGCGGCTGGTCTCGACCACGGCGCAGGGGTCCTCCGCCGCTGCGAGCCGCTCCAGGGCGACCGAGAACGGCGGCCCCAGCTCCTGGTAGTCCAGGAAGCCCAGATCGCGGTAGTGGGCCCCTTCCGGGGGTCGGTGGGGGTGGTCGTCGGCCTCGGGCTCGCCGCTGAAGTCGCCCCCCTGGCAGCGGGCGAGCGCCGCGGCCACGGCGCCGGGATCATCCCCTCCGAGGACCAGCGCCATGAGTCGCATCTGGACCGGGTCGGAGGGCGGCGTCTCGTCGGGCAGAGGGGGTTTGGTCGGCCCACCCTCCTCGGGGGGCGGGCGGGGCAGGGCGCCCGCCCACGGAGCCCGGAGCCCGCTCAGCCCCAGGCCGCACCAGGCCAGCCACCACGGGACGCCCCCCCCCCCC
>CAZITQ010000173.1:0-13569 GCA_964542165.1 uncultured Rickettsiales bacterium | reverse complement strand
GGTGCTGCGCGTGGCCGATCCCGGCCAGCCCGCGGGGGACCCCGCCCCCCCCCCGGCGGGCGCGGGGCGGGCGGGTCTCGGGCGGGTGCGGTCGGATTGACATCATCGCAACGGCGCCCTTATATCATCGGCATCACGGCGATGTGGTCTCGCCGTGTCCACCTGCCGCCTCGGGGCGTCGGGAAGGGGGGTTGTCGCGACCCCCGACGACCGCCGAGACGAGGTTCCATGCGAGTCTGGCTGATCAACCCACCGCTGGCGTCCCGCGGGGCGAGTCGGATCGGTGCGGTCAGTCGCAATCTGTTCTACAACTCCCCCCCCCTGGGGCTGGCCTACATCGCGGCCGCGCTGGAGCGCGACGGCCATCGGGTGGTGCTCACCGACGCGGCCATCGAGGACCTCTCCGTCGAGCAGCTGGCCGCGCGGGCGGCCGAGATCGCCCCGGACCTGGTGGGGCTGACCGCGACCACGCTGCACTTCGAGCTGGCGTCCGCCCTCGCCCGAGCCCTCTCGGCGAGGCTCGGGGAGGTGCCCATCGCCCTGGGAGGTCCCCACGTCAACTCGCAGCCCGAGGTGCTGCTGGGACACCCCGAGTTCGATCTCGCGGTGGTCGGCGAGGGGGAGTTCACCGCCACCGAGGTCGCCCGCGCCCTCGAGGCCGGCGACGACCTCGCGGACATCCCCGGCGTCGCGCTGGTGCGCGAGGGCCGACTGCACCGGGCCCCTCCGCGGCCCCTGATCGCCGACCTGGACGTGCTGCCTCTCCCGGCCCGTCACCTGCTGCCCATCCACCGCTACCTGCCGATGCCCAACGACCAGCGCGAGCTGCCCAAGACCAGCGTCATCAGCAGCCGCGGGTGCCCCTTCCAGTGCATCTTCTGCGACAAGGGGGTGTTCGGGCAGCACTTCCGCGCCTTCAGCCCGGGACGGGTGGTGCAGGAGATGCACCACCTGGTGGAGCGATACCGGATCCGGGACATCGCCTTCGTGGACTCCACCTTCACCCCCACCCGGGAGCGGCTGGAGGCGGTCCTCGATGCCATGGAGGCCGATCCGCCCCGGGTGACCTGGACCGCCTCGTGCCGGGCCAACATGCTCGACGAGGATCTCCTGCGGCGGATGCGGGCCCTGGGCTGCTGGCGAATCCGGATCGCCATCGAGAGCGGGGACGACGAGATCCTCGCGCGGATCCGCAAGGGCATCACCCGCGCCCAGTTCGCCGACACGGTGCACGCCGCGGCCCGACTGGGGTTCCAGGTCAAGGCCTTCTTCATGGTCGGTCACATCGGCGAGACCGCCGAGAGCATCGAGCGCACCATCGCCTTCGCCGAGTCCCTGCCGCTGGCCGACGTCACGGTGCAGATCAACACGCCGCTGCGCGGCACGCCCCAGTACGAGATCTGCCGCCAGCACGGCACCCTGCTGGAGGGGGGCGGCGACCAGGCGTCGTTCTTCGAACCGCTCTTCGTTCCCCGCGGCATGACCGCCGACCAGCTCGTGGCGGCCCAGCGCACGTTCTACCGGCGCTTCTACCTCCGACCGGAGGTGCTGTGGCGACAGGCGCGCACCGTGCGCCGGCCCACCGACATCACCAAGTTCCTGCGGGCCGTACCCCTGGCGGCCAGCGTGATGCTGCCAGCCCGCTCCAGCGACTGAGCCGACTCAGGAACCCGGTACCCGGTAGGCGTGGACGCCCTCGTCGGGGAACTGCTCCGGCGGACCGCAGAGGCCGACCAGCCAGTGCTCCACGTCCCGCGCCCGGGCGCCGTCTTCGGGGGGGCCCAGGGAGGGTTCGTTGTGCCCTTCGGCGCGTGAGATGGCGCCGTAGTAGGCCGGATGCACCAGGATGTGACTCACTCCCACCTCGGCCAGCTGGCCCAGGAACGCCCGTCGCTGGACCTCCGGATCCCCCGGCAGAGGGATGCGGACGGGAGGCGGGGCAGCCAGGCTGGAGTTCATCGTGGGTCGATCGCAGAGCACGGCGGCGAACTCGTACACGTGGGGCCCCGGGGCGAAGTAGGGGAGGTGGAGGACGGACGCTCCCTCGGGGATCAGCTCGCAGTGGGCGGGCGCGCTGACCTCCTCCACCCGGAGCCGGCCGTACTCGGGGAAAGGCAGCCGCGCCTCGCCGAACAGCGCCAGTCCGATCACCGCGGTGACGGCCATCGGTACCCACCCCCGCCCGGTCCATCGCCCTCCCAGCCACCCCGCCACCCAGCTGCCGCCCTGCGCAGCTCCCAGCAACACGGCGGTCACGATCCAGGGGGCCATCCGCACCGGGTAGTTGAATGCCAGGGCGAAGGGTGTGTCCGACACCAGGGCCAGGGGCAGGGGGATCGGGGAGCCACCGATGGTCAGCGCCTCACCCCCGCGGGAGAGGTAGGGTCCGGCCATCAAGAGAGTGAAGACGCCGGCGCCGACCAGCAGGGGGAGGCCGCCCGGTCGGCGCCCCACCGCGGCGATCAGGCAGAGCAGGCCGGCCAGCAGGGGCAGCCCCATGGGGAGGGCGTGGACGTACTCCTCGGGCGCCCCCGGCGGTACCTGGTGGTAGGGGTGCCAGCGCAGCGGGCGCGTGGGATCCAGGATGCCGTCGGGCACGTCGACGGCGGCCCCGACGGCGTCCGCGGACCCGGCCGTCGGACCCTCGACGGGGGGGAGCGCCAGCAGGAGCACCGCGGCCAGGGCCACGAGTCCGCCGACCAGGGCCACCGCCGCCCTGCCGCGGCCCCGCTGGGCCAGTCCCACCGGGGTGAGGACCGCGGCGAACAGCAGGTGGTAGACGGCATAGGGCGGATAGATCGAAGTGGCGACGAGCACCATCGCGCCGGCCCCGAGCGCCGTGCGCCAGCGGAACCGCTCCAGGGTCGAGACCACCCACGCCACGAAGGGGGGCACGGTGAAGATCATCGACTTCTGGACGAACCCCTGGTCCATCTTGAGGAACACGAAGGGCCCCAGGGCGTAGGCCAGAGCCGCCCCCAGGGCGAGCAGCACCGGCCCCCGTCGGGACCGGACGGCCCCGTACATCGCCACCCCGTTCAGCAGCAGGATCAGCAGTACGGCCAGGTTGTGGGCCGTCAACAGGTCGAAGGGCACCATCAGGATCGCGAACAGCGCCAGGTTGAGCGAGAAGCCCACCTTGGCCTCGAACGCCTGGCCCTCGGGGACCCGCAGGTACTCGGTGCGCAGGTGGTCGGGGACGTCCCCCTCCTGCATCTGTCGCCAGAGGTTCCACTGGAAGAACAGGTCCCCCTGGAGGCCCGGGTGATCCAGCGTCCCCGGCAGCGCCGAGTCCAGCCGGGCCGGCAGCGGCCACGAGGCGCCCAGGACCGCTGCGCACAACACGGCCAGGCTCCCCCCGGCGACGAGCCAGCGGCGCCGGCGGGTGGTCGCCGTCATCCGCGACCCGCCAGGTAGGCCAGCAGGATCTCCCGGGATCGTTCGGGGGATTCGATGACCGGCAGCTCGCCGTCCGACCGCTCCAGGGTCCAGACCTCGGCGTCGCCGACGGCCCGCGGCTCGCCCAGCAGCAGCTTCAGCACACTGCGCAGCCGCCGGGCCTCGGCGGCCTCGGTCAGTCCTGGGACCAGGACCACGTGGCGAAAGCCCATGTCCCCCAGGACGGTGAGGTCGTCGCGGCGCAGCGCGTCGGTGACCGCCGTGGGTTCGGCGAAGCGCTGGGGGGGGTCGATGACCGCCGAGACCAGGGGGTTGATCCGGACCAGGTCGCGGAGCGGACCAGGGACCAGGAACTGAGCCCCCATGCCGTCGATGGTGGGCCGCTGGTGGGCGCACTGTTGCAGGTAGAACAGGTGCCCGTCGCTGTGGAACCGCATCTCGAAGGTGGGAAGGAGGATGACGGCGAAGTCACCCTCCTCCTCGGCCAGGCTCGCGGTGATCTCGCGGGTCGGGCCGGGGGCGTCGAGCACGGGGGGACGGGTCCAGCCGGACAGGTTCACGGTGCCGACCAGCACCGCCAGCGCCACCACCGCCCCGGTGGCCAGGGGCGGGGGCACCCGCGGACGGGAGAGCATCCAGGCGCCCCCCCTCGCGGCCAGCGCCACCAGGGGCACATAGGCGGCGATCAGGTAACGATGGGGGAAGTTCAGCCGCGAGAAGAACGGCACGTACTCGCTGAGGTAGTACAGGGGCAGGTGGATCTCCTCGCCCCCGACCAGCAAGGGGCGGGTGTTGGCCAGCTTGAGCACGGGCCCCAGGGCCAGGGTGGTGAGCACGACCAGGGACAGCCCCCAGAACAGCGCCCCCTTCCGCGGGGCGGCCAGACAGCCCATCGCTGCCAGGACGAGCAGCGCCAGCGGGGCGCGTTTGCTCTTGCCCTCGCTGCGCGGCGGGGCCCCGCGGGGCGGGGGGCGGCCCCCGTCGAAGTCCACACCGATCAGATCGCCGACGGCGGCGCTGAAGGTGGCCTGGAGGGCGAAGAACATCTGGGTCTGTTCCTCGGTGGTACCGGCCCCCTCGTACCCCGCCAGGGCTCCATGGCTCCGCTGGTAGGCGGAGGTGAACGCCAACCCCAGCGGACTCGCCAGCAGCGCCCCGACGACGCCCACGGCCACGAGGTGGGACCACGCCGCCCGCTCCCGGAGCCGGTCCCGTGACACGGCGAACACGGCCACCGCGCCACAGGCGCCGAAGATGGCCAGAAAGAGCATGAACTCCATGTTGGCCACGAAGGTGAGGCCCAGGGCGAGGCCCGCGGCACCGATCCGCCACGCTCCGCCCCGGACGACCGCCGATTCCACCGCCAGCACGGTGAACGCCAGCAGCCCGATCAGGCACTCCTCGATCTGGCCCTCGTACAGCGACGAGATCACCGGCCAGCACATGCCCAGGCCGAAGCTCCCCAGGAGCATCACCGGCAGCCGTCGGGAGAAGCGCGCTCCCAGGGCGGCGCCCCCCGCGCAGGCCAGCAGCAGGGAGCCCAGCGCCAGCAGGTTGTGGGCGAGCACGGGGCTGCCGGTCAGCGCGGTGATCGGGTACGAGAGCAGGACCAGCAGGTGGCCCCCGCGGTGGAGCAGGTGGTTCCCCCCCATGGGGAAGTAGATCAGCGTGCTCTCGAAGAGGGGCTCGCCGGTCTCCAGCGCGTGGGCGAAGTGCCAGTAGTGCCAGACGTGTCCCACGGCGTCCACGTGGGCGAGCAGGCCCGAGTCCAGGGGCAGGGCCACCGGCCCGGTCAGGGCCAGGCAGGCCGCGAAGGGGACGGCGATCGCGAGGGACCAGCGGAGGGTCGTCCGGATCCGGGCGCCTGGTTCCATGTCCGGCACTATAGGGGGGCGTCGTGGCGGGGGACAAGGAAGGGCGCCCCGCGGGCCCCTTCCCCGCCTCGGGTCGTCATCTTGACAGGGACCAGGACGGCACATAGAGTCAGCCCCAACGAAGAGCCCCGAGAGGAAGGAACTAACCGGAATCCTTGACGAATTCCTCGGCCAACCCCCCGACGCCAGGCTTCTGGACCTGCATGGCCCAGACCGCCAATCCGCTGGTCTACAAGAACTTCATGATCCACCTGTTCTTGATGATCCCCGCGGCGGTGGTGATGGCGCTGTTCGGTCGTGAGATCGACCGGGTCCTGGGACTGGAGTCCTTCCTGAGCCCGCCCTGGACCTGGATCGTCTCTGCCGGTCTCTTCGCCCTCGGCGGACTGATCGTGGTCTACACCTACGGCTACCTGACCCTGCTGGGCGAGGGCAGCCCGGGGACCCACGTGGACGGCGGACCCCGCAAGCTGGTGGTGTCCGGTCCGTACACGGCGGTCCGTCACCCCTCGGTGCTGGGCAAGCTCTCGGGGGTGGTCGGGTTGGGGTTCCTCTCGGGATCGACCGTGTTCACCTTCGTGATCATCCCGTTGCTGCTGATCTACTCGTTGATCACCAACCGCTACCTGCAGGAGCGGGGGTGCGAGGACAAGTTCGGCGGGGACTATCAGCGGTACCGCGAAGCGGTCCCGATGTTGATCCCGCGGGTGGCGGGCATCCGCCGGTTCCTCGGGGGGCGCCCGGCCATCGATCTGGGGGAGGACCGTTGAAGGAGTTCCGGGCCTACATCGCCATGCTCGTGGCGATCATCGCCATCCTCGGCGCCATCACCCTGGCCCTGCGCTGGCTAGTCCCGCACTGAGCCTGGGGGGCCGAGGCCCCGCTCGGCGAACATCCACGATATCCCGTCGGGTCCGTCCACCACGGTGACCGCGCCGATGTTCAGCGCGTCGAGCACCGGCTCGGGGGGGGACCAGCTCCCGTCGTCTTCCCGGGTCGCGGCCAGCACGGGGAAGCCCTCGGCCTCCGCGTCGAAGTGGATCTGCACCCGGCCATCGGGGAGGCGCCGAACGTGGGGACCGAAGCCCCGGTTCTCCCAGGCCCCCGCGCGCTCGAAGGTGAGGCCGCCGTCGTCGGAGGTCCACCGCTCGATGCCCGAGCAGAGCAGGGTGCAGCTCGGAGGCTCGTCGCAGTACACCGCGGCACCGGGGGCACCGAGCCGTGCCGCCGTGCCCAGGTGCGTCCAGTGGATCAGGTCACGGGACGTGGCCACGTGGAGGGGGATCTCGGGGACCGCGCCGGGCCCCTGGGGCTGGAGGTACGGGTCCAGGGGGAGGCCCACGTAGTACAGCCGCCAGCTGCCGTCGTCCATCCGCGTGACCGCGGGATCGAGGACCGCCGCACCCACCAGCCCCTCCACCGCGAACTCCTCGATCTCACGCCAGGCGGCGCCGTCCTCCGACACGTGCAGGCGCAGGGCCCCCGGTCCCGGTAGACCGTGGCTGGCGAACCACAGCGGATCGCTGTCCGCGAGCCGCAGCAGCTCGTCGAGGTTGGTGTCGACGGTGAACAGGTAGATCCGTCCGTCGTCCCCCAACACGGCCTCCGGTGCGGCGCTGTGGGCCAGGGGGGGCAGGTCGTCCCGCAGGGAGAACGGTCCGCCGTCGGTGGACGACAGCGCCACCACCTCGCGGCGCCAGATGCCCCCGCGGGACTGGACCCGCCCGACGAAGTCCGCGAGGACCTCCCGGTCTCCATCGGCGAGGGAACCGCCGACGGCGCGGGCGAGTACCCCGCCCAGCGCCGGCCCACTCGCGTCGCCGTCCGCGGCCATGGGGGGGCGGGTGGGCGCCATGGGCGGGGGGGGGCGCTCCGGCGGGGTATCCGGGTCTCCGCCCCGTTGGGCGGGCAGGAGGTCGGGGGCGGCCACCGTGCCCTCCGGGACCAGCCAGGTGAAGCGACAGCCCTCGCCCACGTCGGCCGACCAGACCGGCTGCAGGTCGTGGGTCTTGCCCAGGGCCCGCAGGGTGTCCAGACTCTCCGGGTGGCGCTCGCGCCACTTCTCGTCCATCTCGGGGCAGTCGTAGTGGGCCAGCCCCCGGATCGGCAACGCAGCGGGGGGGGCGGTCTGTCCGGCGAGGGGCACGATCTCCACCGTGTCGTAGCCCCCGAGGAAGATCTCCAGCGCCCCCGGATCTTCGGCGAACGGCTGGAACAGGCCCTGGTCGACGGCCACCAGGCAGCGCCCCGACTCGGGCGGGCAGGTGGCGGCGAGCAGGGCGCCGACCGCCTCGCCGTGTCCCGCCCTGTGGGGCACGTACGGATTGCGGAAGCTCGGCTTGAGTGCCAGGCCCAGGCGTCCCGCCAGGTGCTGGGTCCAGGTGCCGGGGGCCGGCGGGGGGAGCCACTGGGGGACCTGGGCCAGGGTGAACGCCAGGGCCGCCAGGGGGAGGCCGAGGGCGGGTCGTCGGCCGAGCCCCGCCGCGCCCAGCAGGGCCAGCGTGACGGCGGCGATGGTGAAGTTGTCGATGCCCGCCCGGAACAGGGCGAAGAGCAGGACGGGGGCCAGCGTCCACAGCCACAGCAGCGGCGTGTGGCGCCTGGGCGGTGGCCAGAGGGTGGCCAGGGCGCCCAGGACCGCGATCCCCCCCGCCACGGGCCCCACGGTCACGAAGAGCTGCTCCCCGAGCCCGGGCACCGCCACGGCGTATCGCGCCCGGGCCTCCAGCTTGGCCTGCAGGTAGTCGTCCAGGGACAGCAGGGGTGGGAGCGTGCACAGCCCCCAGGCGACGAGCACGGCGGCGGCGTGGCGCATGTTCGGACGCTCGCGTCGGGCTCGCCAGGCCGCCAGGCCCAGGAGGAGGCCGATCCAGATCAGCGCCGACGGCCGCAGCAGGAGCACGGCGGCCCCCGCCAGCCCCCCGAGGGCCGCGGTCCCCCTCCGTTCCAGGCGCGGGTCGGCCTGCCACACCAGGACCACCGCCAGCAGCAGGGTTGCCTCGGGGACGTGGATCCACGCCGTGCGGGCGTACACGAACACCGCCGGGATCGCGCCCGCGAGCAGCACCGCCGCCAGCCCGGCCCACTCGCCCCAGGCCCGCCGCGCGAGCCGCCAGGCCAGCACCAGCAGGGCCGTGAGCCAGGCCACGTCCACCAGCTGGAATGCCAGCGGCCCCCGGCCGACCACCCGCAGATAGGTGGCCAGCAGCGCCTGGTACCCGCCGCCGGGGTCGCCGGCCGCGTCCATCAGCGCGCGCGCGCCGGCGATCGGGGAGTCCAGGGCCTGGTACAGGGCGGGAACGCGCGAGTAGTACAGGCCCAGGTCCCGCGGGAGCCGCGGGTCGCGGATCAGGAACCCCAGATGTCCCGCGATCACCGTCGCGAGGGCTGCGAGGACCAGGGCGGCGATCAGCCGCGATCGGGTGTCCGTCCCCATCTCGTCGGACGGTAGAGACGCGCCGCCGGGCTGTCAACGCGTGGAAGGTGGGGGGGCCTCGCGGGACAACCGCAGGGAGAGGAGCGTGAGGCGAATGATCCAGGCCACGATCACGCCGGTGTACAGGGCCATGATCGCGAGGATCTCCGGCAGGATGTCGGCGGTCCCGGTGTGGGCGGAGCGGAAGATCATCACCTGGATCCACAGCATCATCGCCGTGTCCAGCAGCGAGATCACCAGGACCATCCCGACGGTGGAACGCACGATGGGAACCCGCCGCGACGCCGGCAGGTGCATCAACTTCTTCTTGCCCGGCACGTTCCACAGGCGGAAGGGGATCCGCGGGAGCAGGACGCCGAGCCCGGTCATGAACAGGGCCATCGCGGCGGCGATGACCGGAAGCAGGAACCACTCGAGGCTGTTTCCGTCCGCCCAGCGGTCCGGCACCCCCCCCGGACCGAAGTGAATCGGGTAACGATCCGGGAGCAGAAACCACGTGTAGGCGCAGTAGGCGAAGTGGGCACCGACGGCGGCGACGTTGGCCAGGACCCAGAGCCAGTTGAGGGGGCCGATGCGGATTCTGGGTTCGTTCCGGGGATCCATGACGCCACCTCCCGCGTGTGTCCCGCCAGACACACCCCCCCTACGGCCCGTCGCGGGGGGCATTCCCGCCCCGCTGTTCAATAGCTGTGGTAACCGACCTCCCAGTCGTAGGCGAGGGCCCCGCTGCCCTCGTTCCAGTCGGCGAAGTTGACCGCGGTCCACACGCCCTTCTGCTCGACCATCAGCACGTCGTTGTGGCCGAAGTACTCCCGGGCGTAGCCGTACCCCCGGGGGACGGCGAGCGCGTCGATGGCCGCCTCGTCGACCCCTACGCCGGCACAGCCCACCGCGGACTCGGCGATCACCTGGGGATCCTCGGCGTGCAGATCGAAGGCCCACTCGCAATCGGCACAATCGTCCCGTACCGCGGTGGATGTCAGGGTGACCCGGACACGGCAGAGGTCCGCGCCGGCGCCGCTGTCGGCGATGTAGTACAGGTCCTCGTGCCCGTCGTAGCCCGTCAGGGGATCCACCACGGCCTCTCCGAGGTAGCCATACAGGGCGTCGTCGTCGCCGCTGGTGGTGTCGTCGTCGCCGGTGTAGTCGTCGTCACCGGTGTCGTCGTCACCGGTGTCGTCGTCGGAGGTCGCGTCGTCGTCGCCAGAGCCGGTGTCGTCGTCGTCGGCCGGGCAACCGGCGATGCCGAGGGCGAGGACCCAGACCCACAGGCGTATCCACCGCATCGGCGCTCCCCTCATCCCTGACGGTAGATCCGCGCACCGAAGATCGCCGAGCCGACCCGCACCAGGGTGGCCCCCTCCTCGATGGCCGCCTCGTAGTCCCCGCTCATACCCATCGAGAGCTCGGGCAGGCGGACCCCCAGCGCGGGCTCCAGCCGGTCGCGCAGTTCGCGAAGCTCCACGAAGTAGGGGCGGACCTCCTCGGGCTCCAGGAAGGGCGGGATGCACATCAACCCGTGGACGCGGAGGTGGTCCAGCTCGAGGATCGCGGTGAGCTCCTGTTCGGCGTTCTCGGGGGAGATCCCCCCCTTGCTGGCCTCCTCGCCCACGTTGACCTGCACGAGGATGTCGGAGGTGATGCCGGCCTTGGCCGAGCGTTTGGCGATCTCCCGGGCCAGCTTCACCCGGTCCACCGAGTGGATGCGGTGGACCTGGCCCACGATCTGGCGGACCTTGTTGGTCTGCAGCCGGCCGATGTAGTGCCACTCCATACCGGGCCGGTCGAAGTCGGGGCGCTTGCCCAGGAACTCCTGGACGTAGTTCTCGCCGAACACCCGCTGGCCGGCGTCCACCGCCGCCTGCAGACGGTCCAGGGGTTGGGCCTTGCTCACCGCGACCAGGGTGACCTCCGCCGGGTCCTTGCCCGCCGAACGGGCCGCGTCGGCGACCCTCCCCTGGACCTCGGCCAGCGCGCCGGCCACCACCTCGTTGATGTCGCTCATCCGTTCCTCCGTCCGGGGAAGGGCAGGGGGCCTCCCATCCTCCGAAGGGTCTCGATCACCTGTCCCAGGGGGAGGCCCACCACGTTGGTGTAGCTGCCCTCGACCCGGGCGATCAGAAAGGCGCCGACGCCCTGGCAGGCGTAGGCACCGGCCTTGTCCAGCGGCTCTCCCGTGGCCACATACCCGGCGATCTCCGCGTCGTCCAGCTCCCGGAACCAGACCCGCGTGCTCGCCAGCCCCACCTCCCGCGCTCCACCGGCCTGGTCCAGGAGACAGAACCCGGTGATCACCTCGTGGTCGCGCCCCGCCAGCTCGGCCAGCATCGCCCGGGCGTCGCCCTCGTCCCGGGGTTTGCCCAGCGCCCTTCCCCCGAACACGACCTCGGTGTCCGCGGCCAGGACCAGCCCCCGGGGCCTGGGGTGCAGGGCCGCGCCGGCTTCGGCCTTGGCCTCGGCGAGGCGCTGGACCGTGGCTGCGGGGGCCTCCCCCGGCCCGGGCGTCTCGTCCACCTCGGGCAGGACGGTCTCGAAGGGGATCCGGACCGAGGTCAGGAAGTCCCGGCGCCGGGGCGATCCCGACGCCAGCAGGACCGGAGGCTGGCGGAGGGCGTCCGTACCGCCGTGGGTCGGCCCGCTCATCCACGCCCCTCGTCCCGCAGGGGGCCGAGGGCGGAGCCCAGGAGGAGCACCTCCAGCAGGGCGGTCATCCGCTCCTCCCCCAGCCGGGGGGAGTCGCGGCGCAGGAGCTCGTCCGCCAGGTTCTCCTTGAACGCCCCCACCAGGGCGCAGGCGGCCATCCGGGCGTCGAAGCGGCGCAGCCACCCCAGCTCCTGACCCTTGCGGATCGACCGGCCGATCATCTCCAGGACGTGGCCCTCGAGGGCGGCGACCTGGGCGTCGAAGTCCGGGTCGATGCCGTGCAGTCCCCCCAGGACGATCTGGGTGTGGCGGGGGTCGTCGGCGAACACCTGCCAGGCACGCTGGAGGTTGGTCACCAGCTGTTCGTACGGGGTCTCGGGCTGGTCCAGGCGGATGGCCTGCACGGCCTCGACGATCCCGGTGAGGATCTGCCCCAGGATCGCCTCGAGTACTCCGCGTTTGCTCTCGAAGTAGAGGTAGAAGGTGCCCCGGGCGATCCCGGCCCGCTGGATGATGTCGTCCACCGAGGTGCGGTGGTAGCCGACGTCGGCGAAGCCGGTGGCCGCGGCGTCGAGGATCTTCGCCCGGGTCTCGGCCCGTCGGCGGGCGGCCAGCGCGGTGCGGCCATCCACCTTGTCGCCGTTGTCCACGGGCGCCGGATCGTCCATGGCGCGCGAGCGTACCACAATTCCCACCCCTCGCCGCTTCCACGGCGGGGCGAAACGTTGTATGTCGTCTTCTTCTGCGAAGGAGCCAGCATGACCGACCGCACGGCCGCCGACGATCGAATGAAGACCATCGTCTCTCTGTGCAAGCGCAGGGGGTTCGTGTTCCAGTCCAGCGAGATCTACGGCGGGCTGAAGAGCGCGTACGATTACGGTCCCCTGGGGATCGAGCTCAAGCGCAACCTGATGAACGAGTGGTGGCGTGCCATGGTCCACTCCCGCGAGGACGTGGTGGGCCTGGACGCGTCGATCGTCATGCACACCCGGGTGTGGGAGGCGTCGGGGCACCTGGCCGGATTCAAGGATCCGCTGGTGGACTGCCGGATCTGCAAGGAGCGCTTCCGGGCGGACAAGGCGCCCAAGCTGGCCGCCGGTGAGGCCGCGCTCATGCAGTTCGCCGACAAGGGGCGGGCCAAGGCGGCGCTGGCGGCGCTGGAGCAGGCGGGGGAGACCGACCTGACCCGGTCCAAGAAGGCGATCCGCGGCGCCGTGGGCAACGAGCGCGGGTACGTCTGTCCCAACTGCGGCAGCCCGTTTTTGTCCGAGGAGCGGGCCTTCAACCTGATGTTCCGCTCCAGTATCGGACCGGTGGACCCCCTGGGGGACGTGGCCTCGTTCATCGAGGACGGTGACCTGCCGGCGGGGGCCGAGCTGAGGGCGAAGCTGGAGGAGCTCATCCGTCCCTCCGCGGTCTACCTGCGCCCCGAGACCGCCCAGGCCATGTTCGTGCAATTCCTCAACATCCAGCAGAGCATGGGACTCAAGGTGCCCTTCGGCATCGCCCAGATGGGCAAGTCCTTCCGAAACGAGATCACCGTCGAGCACTTCACCTTCCGGTCCTGCGAGTTCGAGCAGATGGAGATGGAGTTCTTCTGCGAGCCGGGCACCGACGACGGGTGGATGGAGTACTGGCGCAACGAGCGCATGCGCTGGTGGCAGCAGTACATGAACCACCCGCAGAACCTGCGGCTGAGGGACCACGAGGCCGAGGAGCTGGCCCACTACGCCCGGGCCTGCGCGGACATCGAGTACCTCTACCCCTGGGGCTGGGACGAGCTCGAGGGGGTGGCCAACCGCACGGACTACGATCTGAAGAAGCACCAGGAGCACTCCGGGGTGAAGCTCAGCTACTTCGACCCCCAGGGCACCGACCCCGACACGGGCAAGCAGGGGCGGCGCTACGTGCCCTTCGTCATCGAGCCGGCGGCCGGTGCCACCCGCGGGATGTTGATGTACCTGCTGGACGCCTACCACGAGGAGGAGGCCCCCTCGGCCAAGGGCGGTGTCGACAAGCGGGTCGTGCTCAAGCTCCACCCGCGCCTGGCCCCCTACAAGGCCGCGGTGCTGCCCCTGGTCAAGAAGGACGGCATGCCCGAAAAGGCCCGGGAGATCGTCACCGACCTGCTGGCCGCGGGCATCAACTGCCGCCTGGACCAGCAGCACGCCATCGGCCGCCGCTACCGCCGCCACGACGAGGCCGGCACCCCCTTCT
>CAZITQ010000172.1:0-21324 GCA_964542165.1 uncultured Rickettsiales bacterium | reverse complement strand
CCACCTCGTGATAGGTGCCCACCACCTCCATCTCCACGGGAACCACGGCGTAGAAGTCCCCCCACACCTCGGGCAACGGCTGGAACACCCTTAACTCGAGCCCGTTCTTGCGCCCCAGGTGGGAGATATTGCGGAGCAGGCCGGGGATCTCCCGCTCGTTCGGCAGCTCCTTCAGCGCCCTGGACAGCTCTTCGTTCAGCTTCTCCACATCGCGCTGGAACTGCTCCTTGTTCTCGGCGATCTCCCGGGTCTTGTCGCGCTCGTCCTTCAGCTGAACCTGCTGAGCCTCGGCGTCGGAGATCTGCTGCTTCAGCCGCTTGTGGACGAAGAAGTTGAACGCCAGGAAGATCAGGATGTAGACCAGCAGCGCGACCAGAATCTTCTGGTAATCCGGTAGCTTCGCGATCCGGTCGACCAAGTCACCCATCTGCTACAGCGCCTCCCGCTATCCGGACTTCGGGGTCAGGGTCTGGGCCGTGATCTGGAAGTCCTTGAGCTTCTCGCCGTCCTTCCTGGCCTTGATGGTCACCAGGTAGACGTCGCCGAAGTAGTCGGACTGCTCCAGATTCGACATGAAGGTCGCGATCACCTCGTTGTTGATCGCCGTCCCCGTGAGGTTGACGGTGTCTCCCTCCTGGCTGAGCCGCTTGAGCCACAGCTTCTCGGGGATCCGCGTGGCGATCTCGTCGAGCATGTGCACGGGCCCCATCTTGGAGGCCCGAAGCTGACCGATGATCTCTTTTTTCTTCTCGAGCGCCTGCTTGGTCTTCTCGAGTTCTTCGACCTCGGGGATGATCAGCTTGAGGTTGTCGATCTCCTGCTGCAGCTCGTTGTTCTTGCCTCGCAGCGTGGAGACGTCCTTGCGGGTGGCGGTGAACATCACCACGCACAGGAGCAGCACCGCGACCAACCCGATCCCGAAGAAGATCAGGTGCCGCTGCGTCGCTTCCTTCTTCTTGGCAGCGCGGACGGGGAGTAGGTTGATCTTGATCATCGGTCGGCCGCCCTCCGCAACGCGAGTCCGACCGCAACCGAGGCCATCGGGGCCACCTCGTTCAGGAAGGCGATGTCGAACTGCCGTTCGTTGATCTCGACCTTCCGGAAGGCGTTGATGACCTCCACGTCAACACCGGTCTTGTCCCGGATGGTGCGCGTCAGCCCTGGCACGCGGGCCGAACCCCCGCTCAGGTAGACCCGGCGGATTCGGTCCTCGGTCGAGGTCGCCGCGTAGAAATCGAGGGAGCGCTGGATCTCGGTGGCCACATTCTCGTTGACCGCCTGGATGATGCCCTCGACCTCCTCGGGGACCACGGCCTGGCTGTCTCGGACGATTCCGCCGCCGACCTTGAGGGCCTCGGCTTCCTCGTAGCTGACGCTCAGCTGCTTCTGGATCTCCTCGGTGTACTGATTGCCACCGAGGGTGATGTCACGGGTGAAGGCGGTGTAGCCGTTCTTGAGGACGTTGATGTTGATGATGCTGGCTCCCACGTTCACCAGCACCACCGTCTCCTCGGCCGGCAGCTCGTAGTTGACCTCGAACATGTTCTCGATGGCGAACGAGTCCACGTCGATGACCACGGGGCTCAGTCCCGCTTCCTGCAGGATCGCCACGTAGTCGTTGATCATGTCCTTCTTGGCCGCGACCAGCACGACCTCCATCTGGTTGGCGTCTTCCGCAGGCTTCCCCAGGATCTGGACGTCGATGTTGACGTCGTTGTTGACGTCGTTGATATCGAAGGGGATGTACTGCTCCGCCTCCCAGTGGATGGACTCCTCGAGCTCTTCCATCGTCATCACGGGAAGGTTGATCTTCTTGACGATGACCGAGTGCCCCGAGACCGACGTCACCACTTCCTTGGTCCGGATGTGGTTCTTGCGGATCAGATCGCGGATGGCCTCGACAATGATGCTCGAGTTCATCAGCGCGCCGTCCACGATGGCTTCGGGCGGCAACTTGGTCATGCCGAAGTTGACCAGCGACCAGCTGTTCCCCTTCGGCTGGAGCTCCAGCACCTTGATGAAGCTGGACCCGATGTCCAACCCGATGGCGCTCTTGCTCTTGGAGAATAGACCCACGATACGACCTCCCTCAGGCAGCTTCCGTTCGCAGGCGGTCCTCAGCTCCCGCTGGACGTCGCGAGAGGCCGTTCACACGTCCATCGAGCAGCCACGTTTGCTCACATTCCACACAACGCAATCCCTTCGATGCTCCTCTACCGCCCGATTCCTTGTCAAGCGGTTTTTTGGCGCCGTTCGCGCTACCATATGCCCTGATATCCGCCACTTATCAGGTACTTATAGAACGTGCTCTAACGGCGTGGAACCCGAGCAGATCGGGAGGAAATCCGGGCGATGACACGATGGTGGTCCAGGGACGGCGGTCGAAGGGGGATGCTCCCTTCGGCCTTCGTACTGCTGGCGCTGGCCACCTGGTCCGCCGCCACCGCCTCGATCGGGGACCCGGCCCGGGCCACCTCCCTGCTGGTGGCCGCCCTGGGAGTTGCGGGCCTCGTCTCGGCCCTCTCCAAAGTCAGAACGCTCGCGCGCGCGGCCCCCCGCTGGGTGCCCGCCGCCGCGCTGGCGATGCTCCCCTGGCTCCCCCCCGCGACCGTGGTCCTCGTCCGTGTCCTGCAATTCCCGGCCCCGGTCAGCGAGGGTCTGGTGGTCCTGCTGTGGTCCGTGGCCCTCGCGGTGGGTCTGCGCCCGGTCCTCGCGGCCGACGTGCGCACCACGGCCCCGGGGGTCGGCCTGGCCGCGGGGGTGGCGGCCGGCGCGGGTGCGTTCCTGGCGGCCGGTCTCCCACCCATCGCGCTGTCCGCCGCCGGCGCCGCCCTCCTGTCGTGGGGGCTCCAGGCGGTCCCCCCGGGGGTGGGGGGCTGGCCGGCTACCCCCGCCGGCGGCGCGACGGTGGCGGCGATCCATGGCGCGGTCCTTCCGGCCTGGCTGCTCACCCTCCCCCCCCTCGCAGCGGCGTTCGCGGGCCCCCTCCCCCACTCGGCGCCCATCGTCGTTGTCGGTCTCGTGATGGGGTGGGCCGCGGGCCGGGCGCTCTGGCCCGCGACGTGGAGCCCGCCCTGGCTGGCGCCGGCGACCGTCGGCGGTTCGGCGGTGCTGGGACTGCTGCTGCTGGAGCGATTCCCCGCCATGATCCCCCTGGCCGCGAACGCCGATATCCCCTCCATCGGGCCGCTGGTGCCCTGGCTGATGATCGGGTTCGGTGCCGGCGGTTGCGCGGGATTCGGTGCCTCGAGGGGGGATGTGGGGGCGCTGGCGCGACATCCCGGCTGGGCCGGGGCCGGGGCGCTGGCGACGACCGTGATCGTCAGCGTCGCCCAGGGGCGCGGCCACATCGACTTGCCCCTGCGCCTCGCGGCCGGTCTGGCCGTGGTCGGTGCGATGACCCACCTCATCGTGCGGCCCGTCCGGGACCGATGGTCCCCCGCCGTCGTGGGATGGGCGGCGGTCGCGGGCCTGATCGCGTGCGTCTCGCTGATGCGCCCCGTGGACCCCGGGCCCGCCGCCCTGGCCTTGCTCGAGCGGGCGCTGGGTACCCAGGGGGACGCCCGAACGAGGCTCTCTGGCGCGCAGGTCCTCGGCGGTGGAGCGGACCGCGCTGGCCCCCACGCCGTGGTCGAGGACGCCCTCGGCCGCCACGTCCTGCGGGGCTGGCAGGCGCTGGGCCCGGCGGAATCCGAGGCCGCCGCGGAGACCATGGCCGCGCTGCTCCCGGCCCTGGCCGCCGGGGAACCCAAGAGCGTCACGGTGATCGGACTCGGGCGGGGGATCGTCCTCGAGCCCCTGGCGGCCATGAACGTCAGGGAGCTGAACCTGCTGGATCGATCTCGCCACGCGGCGCGGCAGCTCGCCTCCCTCGGCGACCCGCTCCCCGAACTCCTCGCCGACCCCGGTGCTCGCCTCCACGGGTCCCACCCGATGCCTGTCCTGGCCACGGCGGTCCAGAACCAGGACGTCGTCGTGGTCGACCTTCCTCCGGTGCACATCCCCGGGGCGGAGGCCTGGTATGGACGGGGATTCGCCCGGTCCGTGGCCCGACGGGTCGCTCCGGGGGGGTGGGCGTCGTTCCGCCTCTCCACCTGGCAGATGACCGCCGGCGACCTGGCTGCGGCGATCGTGGCCTTCGGTGAGGCCTTCCCCGCGGCCAGCGTCTGGGTCGACCCCTCCGGCAACGGCGACGTGATCTTGCTGGGGAACCCGGGGGGAGCCAGGCTCGACGCTGCAGTGGTCTCCCGCGGCCTCCAGCGCCGCAGCCTCAGGGCCTCCCTCCGCGGCCAGGACGTCGCCGACCTCGACGACCTGTGTGCCCGGGCCTTCAGCCGGGCCGACTCGCCGGTGTTCCGGGAGCACGACCGCTCGCTGCGGGGGCTGTCCTGGCGCGGAGCAGCGGCGTGGATCCGGCAGCAGGGTGCCCTGCCCCTGGCCGACCTGGCCGACGCCGCTCGCCCCCTGGACGAGATCGTCGACCTCTCCTCGCTTCCGACCGAGGACCGCGAGCGGCTGTCCCAGCCGGCGATGCCCGCGGAGGAGTTCTGGCCCGTCTACCTGCGATTCCTCGACATGACCAGCCAGGGCAACGCCGTGGATGCCCTGGCCTTTGCCGAGCAGCTCCGCCTCGACAGCGACGATCCCACCCGCGACCTGGCCCCCCTGATCCAGCAGACGGTGGACGCGGGACGGCTCGCGGCGGCCCGCGGCCAGGAGGACGACGCGTACGCCCTGTACCTGCTGGCCGCCTCCTTCGCCCCCGACGACGTGGGGGCCAACGTGGAGCTCGGCCGGCTCGCCTGGTCCCAGGAGAACCTCGGGGAGGCGATCGAGCGCTTCGACACCGCGCTGGAGCGGGAACCCGAGCACCTCGTCGCGCTGCTGGGTGCGGCGGACGCCCGGATCCGACTCGGCCGCACCGACGAGGCGCTGGAGCTGCTCGCCCGGGCCGTGGAGCTCCACCCCACCTCCGTGGACGCCATGTACAACCTGGGCCGCCTGCAGTCGGACCTGGGCCGCTACACCGAGGGCGTGGCCCAGCTCCGGCGGGCCCAGTCCTTCGATCCCGACGACGCGCGCATCCCGTTCGCCATCGCGGAGGCCCTCTTCCTCGACGGCCTGGACACCCGGGAGCAGGGCGAACCCCACGAAGCGCGGCTGGACCAGGCGCGGCACTCCGCCCTCCATGCCCTCTCGCTGGAGAGGGCCGCCCGCAGTCTGTGCCTGTACGGTCAGATCGAGACCCAACGTGGCGAGTTCGCGGCCGCGGAGGAGGCGCTGGAGGAGGCGCTGGCGACCGCCCCGGACGACTTCGACGTCCGCGCGTCGCTGGGTGAGGCCTACTTCGCGCAACACGAGTTCGAGTCCGCGGCGCGACAGTTCCAGGCGGCCGAGGCCCTCCAGCCCGGCGACGAACGGGTGGCCCACCGGCTGATGCAGCTGCGCGCACTCGCCCCCAGGGCGTTCGACGATGGGGATGGCGGGAAGCCGGCGCCCTGATCCGACGCCTGACGCCCAGTCCTAGTACACGTTGCGCCAGTTCGCGTAGAAGATGCGATCCCCGGCGGCGGTGGTGGGCTGGGGCCGCACCGGACCGATGGTGTCGATGTTGCCGTCGGCGTCGGTGATCGACACGTACATGCCGTCGTTGCTGTACGAGAAGCGGGACGGGATCCCCTCCACCTCGGCGTACTTGCTGCCGCTGACCGGCAGCGACTCGGGACCCCAATCCTGGCCCGACTCGAAGGCACCTCCGCAGTCATCGATGCTCATGGCGTAGATCCGGGTGTGGCCCACGCCACAGGCCGCGCCGTCCTCGTTGTCGGTGACGTAGGTCGCGAACAGCACCATACCGCCGAAGGTCAGCGTGGGACCCACGAGCTTCTCGCCCGCCTCCAGGGTGTAGGGCGCCGAGAGCTCCTCGCCGCCGCAGGCCTCCACGACCTCGGCCTCGTTGCACGCCCACTCGTCACCGGCGGTCTCGCCGTCGGCCATGAAGAACATGTGGCCGTTGTCGTAGGGTTCGAAGAGGTTGCCGGGCCAGCCGGTCCCCCAGCTGACGCGCACCAGACCGGAGGAGTCCCGGGCGACCGAGGGGCGGAAGAACACGGCGTCCGAGTCCGGGTTGTTCAGCCCCGGGTTCCACTCCTGATCGTTGTACGCATCCGCGTAGGGTGTGGTCGCCGGGCCACGGAAGAGGCAGGAGTTGTCCGCACCCTCCATGGTCGCCCGGCTCAGGTTGCCGTTGTCGATCAGGACCTTGAAGACGTAGCCGTGACGGCTGCCCATGTACAGGGCGTCGATGGTGCCGTCCTGGTTGTAGTCCACCGCGGACGGGGTACCGAAGAGTCCACCCGCCGGATCCTGGACGCTGTAGCGGCCCGACGCGCTGAGGTACTCGGACTCCGCCGTGTCCACCTTGTAGCCCCGCTTGTAGAAGGTGCTCCAGTTGCGGGGGTACAGCAGGTCGTTCATGTACCACTTGGCGTCGATCATGTAGTTGGTGGCCGGAGACGTCCGGGCGTCGATGTCCCGGCTACCACCGGTCCAGAACACGACCGGGACGAAGTTGTCGTTGTCCTCGTCGTAGACCTGGCCGATGACCGGCGTGCCCGTGCTCAGACCCTTGCGCCAGCCCGCGGTGTTGCCCACCCACTCCCACAGGAACTTGGGGTACCAGGGGTGGCTCACGTCGATGGCGTAGTGGTAGCGCGAGCCCATGCCCATCGAGACCACCAGGATCCGGTGGTAGTCGCAGCCATCGGCGTCCTTGGCGTCGTCCTCGTCGGCGTCGGCGCAGTCCGCGTCCACGTTGTTGGCGATGCCGTCCATCCACACGTAGTAGAGGTTCACCGAGCCGTCGTGGAGGTAGATCTCGCCGTCCAGCTTGAGCTCGATCGCCCGGTGGAAGTCCTCGTGGTAGTCGGACTGGTGGTCGAGCAGGTGGCGGGGCATGTACCCCCAGATCTCGAACCCACCGTGACCGTCGGTGGTCAGGTCCTCCCAGCCATCCTCGTCCGTGTCGAGGAAGGGCACCTTGAAGGCGTGCAGCCAGCCCGAATTCGAGGGCACGTAGAGCACCGGATCCAGTCCCTGCAGACGCAGGAGGAAGTTGTAGAACGCCGGATCGTCGGTGACGATGGTCGGGGACGCGTCGGCGAAGGCGGGCTCCGCGAGGAACATCCCCCCCATCTTCCACGGGCCCTTGTCGCGCTGCAGCTGCAGCGGCGGCGAGTCCACGTTCTCCACGTCCTCGGGGTCCGCGGGGAAGTCCAGCCCGTAGGTGGCCTCGGGCACGCCGCGGATGAAGTCGATGAACGCCTGGGCGTCCGTGGCGTCCACGATGCAGTCGCCGTCCACGTCGAACTGCAGGGAGTCGCACTCCGGATCCCCAGGCAAGTAGCCGTTGTCGTTGTTGGGATCCCAGTCCGGGAGCATCAGCTCGCCCAGGGTCGAGGCGTTGGTGTTGTCGAAGGGGATCATGTCGTCCGGCTGGAACGAGGGATCCTGCTCTTCGTTGGTCCACAGCGTTCGCTCGATGTTGTGGCGGTCCGACGGGTCCGGGGAGTACTCCTCGGAGTTCTCCCCTTCCTCCTCGGCGATACGACTGGCCAGGATCTGTCCGGCGTCCCACAGGGAGCCGTCGGATTCGGGCCCGGCGATGGTGTCGCCGTAGTCGTAGTCCACCGTGCCGTCGCCGTCCAGGTCGCAGCCGTCGGGGTTGTTGCACAGGTGGAAGGCCTGGACGTGACCGCGATAGAGCGGGACTCCCCGGTTGCCGTCGTCGTCGAATCCCCAGGTCTCGGTGTAGCCGCGGAAGAGGCGGTGGCCGCTGGCCGAGGTGAACGACGAGGTGATCCCGGTCATCGAGCGGATCAGGTCGGTCATCATCATCGAGATGCCGACGCTGACGTCCTCGGGCTTGGTGGCCCTCACGAAGAGACCGCCCCCCGCCGTCGCCGTGGCCGCGAACAGCTGCTCCACGTCGTTGTCGTCCACGGTGTCGGCGTCCACGAGGATGGTGTGGGTCCGCGCGGTCTGGTCACCCTCGTGGGCCGCGGACAGGTCGTTGGTCTGGGCGTAGAACGCCACGTCGTCCAGGAGGGTCTCGTACTCCTCGTCCTCGGCCTGCACGGTCTTGAAGAAGTCGGCATCGTGCACCGGGTTGGCGGTGCCCAGGTAGTTCTGGGAGCCCACGGGGGTCGAGAAGGGGTCGTCGTCGTCGGTGCTGCCCATGGCGTCACCGATCACGATCACGTCGATGGTGCTGCACGACTCCCGGTAGGGCGCGCGATCCCAGCCCTCGGCATCCGTGTCCTCGAGCGAGAAGTACTCGGCCAGGGTGTAGGCGTACGTACTCGCGATGTAGTTGTAGCTGATCGAGGCGCTCTCTGTACCCAGGGAGTTGACCAGCGCCACGTTGCTCTCGTCGAACGACGAGATCGGCTTCCAGTGGGTCCCCGGCGCCGAGGTGCCGACGACCGCGAACTCCATCTCCGTGGGCGCCGAGTTCACCGCGGCGATGATGGCGTCCATCACCACGTCCCAGCGGGAGCGGCCGTTGATCACGTCCCACTCGTTGTCCTCCATGGTCGTATTTCGTTCCACGAGGAACAAGACCTTGGGGATCTCCGAGTTGCGCACCGGCAGATCGGCGTCGCCGCCCGCGTCGACGGGCCAGAGCAGCGCTCCTGCCAGCAGCGCGAAGAGCCACGCCTGGATCCGGATCCGGTTACCGAGGTGCTTCACCATGGAGATACCTTTCCTCACTGGCAGTATCCCAGCAGTCTCAAGAACCCGCCCGTGGTCGCCGTTGCAGCAGACCGCGTCCGGCTACCCACGACGTCCGTCGCCGTCGCCTGCACGTCCAGGTAGACGTCCTTTTGTTCCATGCCCCCGCCGCCATGGTTGATCCCCTCCGCCATCTCGAATCCCCGCGGTGCCCCTCCGCACTCGCCGTAGTAGAGGTCGACCGTGTACTCGCCCACCGAGTAGCCGCCGGTCTCCAGGGCCGTCGAGGCGGGCGTGGTGGTGTCGTCGATCAGCCGCATCCCGTCGCCGTAGATCGCCAGGGCGTTCAGGGAGTCGATGGTCTGGGGGTTCATCGGGATGTTGCGGGTGACCTGCCGCGCCTGATCCAGCCCCGCGTTGGCCGCGTTGTACACCTGGTGGTAGCGCCGGATGTTGTGGGTGATCGTCAGGTCGATGTCGCTGATCGACAGCGCGGCGACACCCAGCAGCGTCAGCGCGACGAGCGCGAGCATCGCGACGATCAGCGCGTACCCCCCACGGGATTTCACGAGGCGTTCCATCAGTACTTGTCCCGGATCTGCAGCGCGGAGCGTGCGTTGCGGATGTTGACCACCTGGTGCGCCACGCGCCGATGGTAGGTGTCCTTGGTCGTGTCGCGCGTGTAGTTGGGATCGAGGATCACCGGCGCCGACGCCGGCAGCCCTTGCTCCTCCTGGCGCTCGGAGCGGGCGGTGACCCGGACGCGGACGCGGGACAGGTTCGCGAAGGTGTAGGGATCGGCGATCTCGTGGTTGCCGACCCAGGTCTGGGAGTCGCAATCGGTGGTCAGGTCGCAGAAACCGAACTGCAGGTCCTCGATCGCCGCGGCGATCGGGATATCGTCCCCGTCGTCGATCTCCTCGTCGGTGCTCATCATCAGGTAGGGCATCCCCGAGGTCCCGGGGCCGTTCCCGTCGTTGTCCCGGTCGATGTAGTAGGTGACCATCACCAGCGGCCCGCAGATCATCTCCTCGGGCAGACCCTGATCGCAGATCCCCTCGAAGTCCGACTGGGTGTTCTGGTCCACCGGGACGATGCCGGTGCTGCTGTCGCCTTCGCCCGACACCGCCCACACGTAGGAGACCCCCAGGCCGGTGTTCCCCGCATGGGCGAAACAGATGATCTCGTCCCACTGGGAGTCGTTCTCGCTGAAGTTCCCGGCCACGGCCACGGTCGCCGAGGAGAAGCGCAGCTGGGTCGTCTCGCAGCGGTAGTCCGACGCGTAGCCGGCGCCGGCTTCCGACTGGTCCACGAATCCCCAGTGGGTACGGTCCGGATCCATGTACGTCACGACCATGGTGTCGCTGTAGGACCCGGCCGGGTTCTCGTTGGTCTGCTGGATCGCGTCCAGGGCGGAGTCCGGGGTCGAGCTGGGCAGGATCCCGTAGAACTGGCCGGCGACCCCCGCACCGAAGCCGATGAGGGAGACGTCCTTGCTCACGATCTCCATCGCGAGCCGGAGGTTCTGCTGGGTACGACCGATGTCGTACTGCCGTCGGTAGAGCTGGTTCTGCGCCGTGAAGGTCAGCAGGATCACGAGGATCATGAGCGCGGTGACCACCATCGCGATGATCAGCTCGATCAACGTGAACCCCTTCGGGTCGCGCATCAGCTGTCGGGTCGTCCTCTGCGTCATCTGGCGTCGCCACTCCTCACGGGTACCGGTCGTAGGACCGGGTGGAGATCAGGGTCACACCGTGCTTCTTGGTGGTCTCGCCCATCTGGAACGTCGTCCGGGCTCGGACGATCATCCGGCCGTAGTCGTCGTCCGCGATGTGCTCGACGTCGTAGGTCCGGGAGTAGATGGCCTGTCCGCCACCCGCACCCACCGCGCCCAGGCAGCCGACGGTCACGTTCTCGCCGTCGAACCAGTGCCCGAAGTCCGCCAGCGGATCGCTGGGGTCGCTGGGATGGACCGTGGCCTCGAAGGTCTCGCCGCTGCCGTTGTGCGGGTTCTCGCGGGTGTACTCGGCCGCCATCAGCTGGTCCATCATGTCCTGGGCGAGGAAGGTCGCCTCGCTGGTCCGGAACGACAGCTGTGTGGCGGTGATCGCCGCGTGGTGCAGGGCGTACAGCGACAGCAGCCCCACCGTCAGGATCACCAGCGCGAACATGGCCTCGATCAGGGTCATGCCGCGCTCGCCCGCCACCCCTCGGGGGAAGGCCCGCCATCTCCGTCGTCCAACGTCGCCGGTCGCGTCGCCGTGCATCGTCGTCCGCTCCTCCACGATCACCCTCGCCTCATTCCGGCATCACCACGAGGGTGTTTCCGCCACGATCCACAAGTATCGCACGTCTCTCGGTCCTGGGGTTCGCCGCCCGGTTCCGCAGGACGATCCTCACGTACTCGTCCTGGAAGTCCGTCGACGCGTTGGTCACGTGTCCATGGGCCCCGAACACCAGCGAGTCCGGCAGCTCCGAGGCCGCCGGTCCTTCGAGCTCCGACCACTCCTCGATGCTGATCCCGGTCAGGGCGCCGGGGCCGTCGCGCAGGTCGATGATCCCCGAACTGTTCAGCGCACCCATCCCCGCCGCGGTCCAGGTCTGCGACCCGCGGGGCTTGTCCCCCTTCAGCAGGCGGTATGCGCCGTTGTTGTCCTTCCAGCCCCCCTGGGCCGGCGTCTCGTCGGCCTCGACGAATTGAATGGCGTACTCGGTGTTGTGCGAGATGGCCATCGTCCGGGCCAGCCTGAGGTGTTCCTCCAGCCGCTGCGTGGCGTTGTTCAACCGGTAACGGCCGTTGAAGTGCGCGATGTTGGGCACGGCGATCGCCACGACGATGGCGACCACCGCGAGGGTGATGGCCAGCTCGATGAGGGTGAACCCGGCGGTCTCCCTGACGATCCTGGTTTTGAATCCGCGCACACACATGTGTCCCGTTAGATTGCAATATCCATGCCCGCCCGAAACCCTAGATTCCGAACGATTTCACTGGGATCCCGGGGGGTGCGACGTCGGAGCTATGAAAAGAGTTCATAGTGGTGCGCAGGAAGTAGGGAGCGGAGGGGGTCAACCGGGCTCCTCGGAACACCGGTCGCCGATGGTGGCCCGCACGTCCTCCAGGCGACGACGATCGGCGGCCGTGATGCGGTCCTCGAGGCCCACCTCGATGGACACGTCCAGGTGGGCCTGCGCCCGCGCGAGGTGGGCCTCCAGGGCCCCGCAGGGATCATCCGCGCCGCCCACCTCGAGGATCTGCTCGATCTCCAGGACCACGACCCGGAACCGCAGCTCCTCCAGGGCGCCGCCGAAGCGCGCTTCTCGGATCTGCAGCCCCTCCGCTTCGTCGATTGCCTCGCTGGCGCAGGGGGCGTCGCCCAGGGTGATGCAGGCCTCCGCCAGGCTCAGGCGGTACTCGGCTCGCTCCGGGGCGAGGGCGATGGCGCGTCCGAAGAGATCCAGTGCGTACTCGGGGTACCCCTCGTCGGCGTAGAGGCCCGCGAGGTCCGCGAGGATCCCGGGCTCACGCGGCGCCCGTTCGTGCGCCGCTCGGAGGCTCTCCTCGGCCGCCAGGACCTCGCCGCGGGAGGCCTCGAGGACGGCGAGCCCGCGGTACCCGCCGAAGTACCCCGGGTCGAACTCGACGGCGCGCTGGAATCGCTCCCGCGCCGCGTCGGCGAGCCCGGCGCGCCAGTAGGCCCATCCCATGCCATACAGTGCCGGTCCGTGGTCCACGTCGATGTCCAGGGCACGCTGGTAGGCCCGTTCGGCTTCCACCAGTCGACCTGCCCGGAGGTGACGGTCTCCGAGGGTGCACCACAGGGTGGGATCGAGCTTCCACAGGAAGAGGCCGATCCCGCCCAGCACCACCAGCGCGGCCCAGATCGCGGCCAGTCGTCCGCGACGCCGCTGCCCGTCGGTCACTCGTCGTCCTCCGGCCGGTAGTCGAGGTCGAAGTCCCGCATCTTGTACAGCAGGGCCCGGTGACTGATCTCGAGGAGCTTGGCCGCGTGGGTGCGGTTGCCACGGGTGCGGCGCAGGGCTCGCTCGATCAGGTGGGCCTCCAGCGCCCTTGCACCGCGCTTGATCGAGAGGTCGTCCGTGGGATGCGGGGCGGGGTAGCGGCCCGTCCCCCCGGTGACCGCGTCGGGCAGGTCCCGGACCTGGATCTCCTGCCCCTCGCACAGCAGCACCGCCCGCTCGATCACGTTCTCGAGCTCGCGCACGTTGCCGGGCCATCCGTAGGCGAGCAGCGCCCGCATGGCCTCGGAGTCCGTCTCCCGGACGGGCCGGCCGTGGCGCCCGGAGAACTGGGTGGCGAAGTGCTCGAGCAGCAGCGGGATGTCCTCGCGCCGCTCACGCAGCGGTGGGACGTGGATGTGGATCACGTTCAAGCGGTAGAAGAGGTCTTCTCGGAACGAACCCTCCTTCACCGACTTCTGCAGATCCGCGCCCGTGGCCGCCACCAGCCGCACGTCCACCTGGCGGCTGCCCGTGTCCCCGACCCGGCGGATCACGCCGTCCTCGATGGCCCGCAGGAGCTTGACCTGCAGGGCCAGGGGGAGGTCGCCGATCTCGTCCAGGAACAGGGTGCCCCCGTCCGCCTGCTCGAAGAGCCCCTGGTGGTCGCGGACGGCGCCGGTGAAGGCACCCTTGACGTGCCCGAAGAGCTCGGTCTCCAGCAGCTGTTCCGGGATCGCGGCACAGTTGACCGGCACCAGCGGGCCCGAACGGCGATCCGAGTTGCGGTGCAGCGCCCGGGCGAGCAGCTCCTTGCCCGTCCCGCTCTCCCCGGTGATCAGGACGGTCGCCCGGTGGGGTGCGATCTTGGCCACGGTGTCGAAGATCCGCTTCATGGCCTCCGACTGGCCGATGATGTCGTCGAAGGAGCGTTCCCGGTCCAGGACGCGCCGCAGCTCGATGTTCTCGCGGTAGAGCCGCTCGCGCTCCTCCACCTTGCGCAGCGCCAGGAGGATCTCGTCGGCCTTGAAGGGCTTGGAGATGTAGTCGTAGGCGCCGCCCTTCATGGCCTCGATGGCGGTCTCGGTGGTCCCGTAGGCCGACATCATGATGCAGTAGGTGTCGATGTCCCGGCCGCGCAGCTCGCCGAGGAACTGGATGCCGTCCATGACCGGCATCCGGATGTCGCACAGCACGATCCCGAAGCGCTCCTTCCCCAGGGCCTTGAGCGCCTGCTCGCCGTTGGCCACCGCCGAGGGCTCGTACCCGCCCTTCTTGAGGATCACCAGCAGCAGGTGGCGCAGGTTCTCCTCGTCGTCGACCACGAGCACGCGGCGCAGGGGACGGGGGGGCTCCTCGGACATGGCTCCTCACGGGACCGCGGTCCCTTCGATTCCAAGGTAGATGATACCGCTCGCGAGCGCGAACCGCCCGGCCATCGCCGGGCGCGGTCGGTGGCAGCTAAGATGAGACGACGGAGAACGAACGTGAAGGTGTTGCAGGTCGTTCACGACTTCCTCCCGGCGTCCACCGCGGGCGTGGAGGTGTTCGTGCACGATCTCTCCCGGGCGCTGCTCGACCGCGGTGACCAGGTGACGGTGGCCCACACCGTGCGGGGCAGCGGCCTCCCCCAGTACGCACTGGGCCGCGGCGAGCTGGACGGCCTGACCACCTGGCAGCTGGTCCAGAACTACCCGTACCGGCCCATGGGGGAGGTCGCCCACGACCCCCAGGCTGAGCGGCGGCTGGACGAGCTGCTGGACCGGGAACAGCCCGATCTCGTGCACGTCCACCACCTGTGGGGCTGGTCCGCTGGACTGCCTTCGCGCGCGCTGGCCGCCGGGATCCCCACCGTGATGCACCTCCACGATCACTGGCTGGCCTGCCCCGCCGGGGGGCAGCGGATGCGCCCGGACGGCACGGTCTGCGAGGAGATCGACCTGGCCACCTGCGACGCCTGCTACGCCGGATTCCGTTCCCGCGAGGGACCGCTCGAACGGCTGGGCCTGCGGGCCGCCCGGTGGCTCCCCGGAGGCGCCCCCCCCGACCTGCTCCACACGACCTTCGCCGCCCTGCCCGAACCCGCCCGCCGGGCCCTCAAACGGCTCAACGAGCGCCCCCGTCGGGAGGGAGACGAGCGCCCGGGGGGCGCGGCGCGGCGGGAGGAGATCGTGCGGCGAGGCGTCGCGGACGTCGCACGGTTCCTGGCTCCCTCCCGGGACATGGCGGCGTGGATGGGGCGGTGGGGGCTGCGCTCCGACCGGATCGAGGTCGTACCCAACGGGACGTCCCTGCCCCGCGGCTCGGTCCCCTGCCCGGGGGTGGAGCGACCCGAGCGCCCCCTGGCGTTGCTCTTCCTGGGAACGCCGGTTCCGCACAAGGGTCTCCACGTGCTGGTGGACGCGGTGGAACGGCTCGGCGGCGCGGCCCGGCTGACCATCCACGGCGGGGATCCGTCGCCGTCGTATCGACGACGCCTCGGGGGCGAGCACGTCGAACTCGCCGGCCCCCTCCCCCACGACGAGGTCGCCGGCGCCCTCGACGCGGCGGACGTCCTGTGCCTGCCCTCGCTGTGGCCGGAGAACGCGCCGTTGGTGTTGCTCGAGGCACGCGCCCGGCGACGGCCCGCCCTGGGGTCGGCGATCGGCGGGATCCCCGAGAGCGCCGAGGGGCGGGTCCTTCCCCCGGGCCAGGTGGACGCCTGGGCCGGGGCCATCGCGGATCTGGCGGACGACAGGGGCCGCCTGGCGCGGCTCGCCGGCGCGGTGCGGCGCCCGCGCACGATGGCGGAGGTGACCGACGACGTGCGGTCGGTCTACGAATCGGCCCGGGGGATCGCGTGATCCGCCCCCTGCGCGACCGTCCGCCGGGCGGAGCGGCACCGCGGGTGTCGGTGGTGATCCCCGTCCTGGACGGGGGCGAGCTCCTGGGTCGCGTGCTCGACGCCCTCGCGGAGCAGCGTCTGGCCGGTCCCCGGGAGCTGATCGCCGTGGATTCCGGCTCCCGGGACGGCTCGCTGGAGCGACTGCTCTCGTCGCCCGCACGGGTCTTCGTCACCCCTCGCCGGCGCTTCGGGCACGGGAGGACGCGAAACGAGGCCATCGCGCGGGCCCGCGCGCCACCCGTGATCCTGCTGCCACACGACGCGATCCCGGCGCGCCCCGCCGTCCTCGAGGAGATGCTGGCTCCCCGGGAGGACGACGAGCGGCTCGCGGGCACCTACGCCCGCCAGAGCGCGCCGCCGGGCACCGATCCCCTGGTCGTGGCCGCCCTGGCGCGCTGGACTCCCGCCGGCGGGGACCGGCGGCAGATCGCCGTGTCCGCAGACGAGCTCGCCCTGCTACCGGCCCGGGAGCGGGCGCGCCTGGGCCGTTTCGACAACGTGGCGTCGTGCATCCGGAGTTCGGTCTGGCGACGCATCCCCTTCCCCGACGTCCCCTTCGGCGAGGACGCAGCGTGGGCCAGGCGGGTGCTCCTGGCCGGCCACGACCTCCTGTACCGGGGCGGGACCGAGGTCATCCATGCCCACGTGGGGGGCCCCCTCGCGGCCTTCCGGCGGGACCGCGCGGCCCACGCCATGCTGGCGTCCGAGTTCGGTCTGAGGAGCGTGCCGGGGATCGGCGCCGGGGTCGCGGGGTGGCTCGCGGGCTGGGGCAGCGATCTGCGGGATCTCCGGGCCGCGGACGTGGCCGGCACCGGACTCGTGAGGGGATTGCTCCGCGGGGCCACGCGCCGGTTGGGCGCCGTGAGCGGTCAGTACGTCGGGGGCCGTGCGGCTCGACCCAGCCCGTGATCCCTGGAGACCTTCTCCCGCGGGCGAGCCTCGATCCCCACGCACTCCGCGACGAGGGCGACGACATCCCAGCGCCGGAGCGGGCCGAGCAGGGGTCACAGCAAATCGACCCCCTCGCCACGCCCGTCAATCGCCAGTCCACCGACGCCGCCTTTTCCTGTCTCTTCTTTTTCCTTCCCGCCCTCTCGAGCTTGGATTCGCCCACGGCCCCAGTATGCCCGCCCTCCAGCCGCCTTGGTCGCGGAGGGAGGACTGACAGGCTGAAGGGTGCTGGCGGTTGGGTACGGGAGCGGGAACAGGTGCGGGTGGGGGCGCGGGGAATCTAGCCGTTGTTGGTCATGAATTCCTTCATGAAACCGACCAGCGACTGGATGCCCTCCAGCGGCATGGCGTTGTACATCGAGACGCGGATGCCGCCGACGGAGCGGTGGCCCTTGAGGCCGGCGAGGCCCTGCTCGCGGGCTTCGGCGATGAAGCGCTTCTCGAGGGTCTCGTCCCTCATCCGGATCGTGGCGTTCATCCACGAGCGGCTGCCCAGCTCGACGGTGCCGCGGTAGTAGCCGCCGGAGCCGTCGATGGCGGAGTAGACGAGCTCCTGCTTGCGATGGTTGAGCTTCTGGACCGCGTCCAGGCCGCCCTGCTTCTTCACGTAGTCCAGGTACAGTCGCAAGAAATAGATCCCGAAGGAGTTCGGGGTGTTGAACAGGCTGTCCTTGGCCGCCTGCGTGCGGTACCGCATCAGGGTCGGGATGTCGTCCCGGCCGGCCTCGACCAGGTCATCGCGGATGATGACCACCGTCACGCCCGAGGGGCCCAGGTTCTTCTGGGCGCCGGCGTAGATCAGCCCGAACTGCGACACGTCGATGTGACGCGCGAGGATGTCCGAGGACATGTCACAGATCAGCGGCACGTCGCCCGTGTCGGGGAACTTGTGCCACTGGGTACCGGCGATGGTGTTGTTCGACGTGATGTGGGCGTAGCGCGCGCCGGCGTCCCACTCGATCTCGTCCGCGCCGGGGATGCGCGTGAACTTGACCTCTTCGGACGACCCCGCAACCCGCGCCCGGGAGATGATGTTGGCCTCGGCGATGGCCTTGCGGCTCCAGGTGCCGGTGTGCACGTAGTCGCCGAACTGCCCCTGCTGGAGGAAGTTCATCGGGACCATCGCGAACTGCAGGCTCGCGCCCCCCTGGAGGAAGAGCACCTGGTACCCGTCCGGGATCCCCATCAGCTCGCGTAGCAGGGAGTTGGCGGCGAGGTTGATCTCGTCGAACTCGGGGGAGCGGTGGCTGCTCTCCATGATCGACATGCCGGTGCCGCGGTAGTCCAGGAACTCGGACTGCGCGGTCTCCAGCACATCCAGGGGCAAGGTCGCGGGGCCGGGATTGAAGTTGTAGACGCGGTGCACCATCTCAAGCGCTCCCTTCCTGGACGAATTGCTCGATCAGTTCCTCGATGATGTCGCCGATGCGACCGAGGTTCTCGTGGGTGGAAGCCCCGATGTGGGGGGCCATCAGCATGTTGGGTGCGCCGACCAGCGGCGAATCCTGGGGCGGATCGCTGTACCAGACGTCGGTGGCGTAGCCGGCGACCTTGCCGCTGTGAAGGGCTGCGACCATGTCCGCCTCCACCACCACCTTGCCCCGGGCGGTGTTGACGATGCGAATGCCGTCCTTCATCCCGGCGATGGTCTGTGCGTTCAGCATCCCCAGGGTCTCGGGGGTCTGGGGGACGTGGATCGAAAGGTAGTCGGACTCGGCCAGTAGCTCGTCCAGCGAACCCTTGAGCGTCGCGATCTCGTGGCTGTCCACGAAGGCGTCGTAGGCGATGACCTTCATGCCGAAGGCCGCGGCACGGCGGGCGACCTCGGTGCCGATGCGGCCGATGCCGAGCAGCCCTAGGGTCTTCTTGTACAGCTCGCTGCGCTTGAGCTCCTTCTTGGCCCAGACCCCTTCGCTCATGGTCTGATGGGCCCGGATCACGTGGTTGGGCATGGCCAACATCATGGCCATCGCCTGCTCGGCCACGGCGATGCTGGAGGCGGCCGCGGTGTTGTGGACGACGACGCCTTTGCTGGCCGCGTAGTCCAGGTCGATGTTGTCGAGTCCGACGCCACCGCGGATGATCATCTTGAGTTGGGTCGCGGAGTCGATGTACTCGGGTGTGCACTTGGTCTTGCTGCGGACGAGTACGATATCCGCACTGGGCAACTCGGACTTGTCGTCGGTGATGGCGCCGAATCGCGCCAGCTGCTCCGGCAGGGCAGGTCCGAAGGCGTCGGAGATGAGTATCTTCATGGGTTGGTCCTCTCGGCCAGGAACGGAACTCGTCTCGTTGGTCGTCCCGACCGGCGATCCTCCGCCGGCGGTCCGGCTCGAAGACATAGCACCTCGCGCGTGTCCTGACCAGACGGGCGCAGAGACCCTCGCTGTGAAGGGCGGATGATGGGACGCAGGCCGCGGGTTCTCGTGGTCGCCAACGGCACCCCCCCCGCCTCCCTCGGCGGGGCGGAGCTGGTGGCCTGGCGCCTGTCGCGGACCCTCTCCGAGGCGGGCCATCCCGTGGCGTTCTTCTCCCGGGACGATGCTCCGGACGCTCCGGCCCCGGGCGTCCTCACCCGCCGCGAGCGGGGGGGGGTGGTCCAGTATTCCCTCGGATCCCGGCGTGGCATCGACAGCCACCCCCGCGCGTGGCCGGCCATGGCCCGCGTGCTGTCCCTGTGGCGACCGGACGTCGTGTGGGTCCACCACCCCTCGGGCCTGGGACTGGACGCGGTCGAGCCGGTGGTCGAGGACGGGCTGCCGCTGGCCGTCACGTTCCACGACTACTGGTGGATGTGCCCGCGGGGACAGCTCCTGGACCGCGGGGGGACGCGATGTCCCGGGCCGGGCTCGGTGCGGTGCCCCGGCTGTCTCGCCCCCGGGGCCCCGCGCCCCCTCCGGCGCCCGGTCCGAGCACTCACCGCCCGTCGGTGGGCAGACCGGGAACGGCGGGCGCGGCGCCTCCTGGGGATCGCGGCGATCCGGACCGCCCCGTCGGAGCACGTGGCCCGGCGGTACCGCGAGTGGCTCGGGCTTCCGGTCGAGGTGGTAAGGAATCCGGCGCCGGGTCTGGACCGGGCCCCCCTGCCACCGGCGACGGGTCCGGTGCGGGTGGGTTACCTGGGTTCCCTGCTGCCGTCCAAAGGGGTGGACGTGCTGCTCCGGGCCGGCATCCGTGTGGGGCCCGGGCGGGTCGCCCTCGAGCTCCACGGAGCGGCCCCCCCAGGCGATGGCTGGCGGTCCTGGCGGCGGGAGCTCCGCGCCTTGGCCGCCCGGGCCAGCGCCCGGTGGGCAGGCCCCTACGCGCCCGACGAGGTGGGGGCGCGCCTCGCCGGACTCGAGGTGGTCGCCCTGCCCAGCCTGTGGGAGGAGAACGCGCCCCTGGTCGCGGACGAGGCACGGGCGGCGGGGCGGGCCATCCTGGCGTCCGAGATCGGCGGCCTTCCGGAGCGCCTCTCGCCGGTCGACGGCGCGCGCCTGCTCCCGCCCGGCGACCTGGACGCCTGGACGTCGGCGCTGGCCGACCCCGGGTCGCTGCGTCGGCTGGCGCGGTCGGCCCAGGCGTCTACCCCACCCGCGACGACCGACAGGGAGGCCACCACGCGGCTCGTCGCCCGGCTCGCACGGCGTTGACGTCGCCCCCCGCAGGACCGTACGCTGTTCGGACCTCGGAACTCCCCGATCCTTCAACGAGCAACGGCCGCTGCGGTGGGTGTCCCGGGCGTGGCGGCGACGGAGCGCAGAACATGAACGAACGAGCGAAAGGGACCGCCGTCTTCCCCGCTGGCCTGATCCTCCGCCTGGAGGGAGACGGGGCCGTGCTGGGCAACCAGGGTGACGTGGTCATCGAGGGGGACCTGTCGTCCAGCCTCGGGAAGATCAAGCACGTGTTCTCGGAGTCCGGGTCGCTGACCGTGGCCGCGGCGGAATTCGGCGCGGACCGCATCGAAGCCGCAGGCGAGGTCCGCCTGGAGGGGAACGTCAAGGCCAAGCGCATCAAGGGAGGATCGGTCCACCTCAGCGGCGGCAAGGTGGTCAGCCAGGTGATCCTCGGCGACCAGGACGTGGAGCTGGGCAGCCGGTCGATCAAGGCCGACGTCGTGATCGCACCGCAGGTCACCTTCAATCCGGATACCAAGGGCCGCGTGGTGGCCGTGGAATGCCAGAACGACCTGGGACCCAGCAAGGTCCGGGGACGGCTGAGCCTGGTGGACTACGTGGACATCGTGGCCGGTGCCACCGAGGTGCTCGAGGCCAACGACATCCCGATCCCCGAGGGCTCGGACGACGACGAGGAAGACGAGGACGAGGAGCCGGAGGAACGGGGCCTCGCACCCCCGGGGGACGAGGCCCAGGAACCCGACACGGACACCGTCGCCCAGGCCGGAGACGACGATCTGGCCGGCCTGGGCCTCGACGAGGACGACGAGGAGGATGTCTCCGAGGACCTGGAGATGGACTCCGCGGGCGGAGAGCCGTCCGGCGATCCTCCCCCAGGGGCGGATCTGCCGTCCACCGAGATGATGGCCTCGGAGGTCCACGGCAGCGCCGGGATCAAGGGCCTGGACGACGGTGAGGTCGAGGCCCTGGCCCAGCAGCTGATCGGTGCCCTCGGCAAGATCGAGGAGGCCTACAACAAAGAAGACGTGCCCCCGCCGGTGGTCTTCCTCAAGAGCCTGGTGGAGGAGGGGCGGCTCGACTACGTCAAGGTCCAGATCAACTCCATCTGGTCCGACCTGCTCAAGTACCACCAGAAGAAGGGCCTCTACATCTCCAACGCCGTCACCCACCAGTTCC
>CAZITQ010000171.1:17006-21370 GCA_964542165.1 uncultured Rickettsiales bacterium | reverse complement strand
TCCCATGGATGTAATCCAAGGAGGCGGCGAGCTGGTCCAGGACATCCGCGAGAGCTGGTAGGCGCTCCGCGGTCGCCGGTGGAGTGAAGGGAGAGCCCTCGACCCCACCAGCGAGGTGCTTGCCCAGAGTGGCCCCCTCCAGGTACTCCATGTCGAAGCCGGCCTGGTGCTCGTCGGGGTAGTACTGGGTGACCCGGACGATGTTCGGGTGCTGGAGCCCGCGAGCGGTTAGGACCTCCTGCTTCAACCTCTCGATGGCCACGGGATCCGAGGTCAACTCGGCGGACAGGACCTTGACGGCCACCGTCACCCCGAGGGCTTCGTCCTTCGCCTTGTAGACCACGCCCATGCCGCCGCGACCGAGAGTGCCCTCGATGCGGAAGCGGTTCCAAAGGAGGGATCCTGGGGGGAGGTCATCGACCTCGGGGCCTTGATCCGGTGAGGCATTCCGCGTGTCCGGGCCGAGCGGTGCAGGACCTTGTGGCTTCTTCCCGCCCGCAGCTCGGGTGTTCGCCTCGTGCTTGACCAGCACGAACCCGCACTCGGTGCAGGTCTTGGTGCCATCGGGAAGCTCAGCCCGACAGCTTGGGCAGGCGAGTGGCATGCGTCCCCGGACGTCCTCCTCGGGTAGCTACTCTACCGCATCCCACTGGTGCTGACGGAACGGCGATGCTCGGATCTGTGGCGGGTGGGTGGGATTCCCCGGATTCAGTAGAATAGCGATGCCTCGACAGAGATGCGGGGTTGGAGGGGAGATCCCATGAAGTTCAATGACGAGTTCCCGGTGCTGAGCATTGTCTCGATTCTGGTCATCGTTATGGGCTGGCTTGTCGTCGTTGTGGGCGTCGTGCTGCTCCTCATCAACATTATCAAGGGACTCGACTACTGGTCGGACGAGAGGTGGATCGGTCTATTGGCATCGGTGAGCTTCGCGTGCTATGGCCTATTCCAGGTGGCGATCGGCGAAGCCATCGGCGTTCTGTTCTCGATAGAGAAGAACACAGCGGACACAGCGTCTGCGATGGTGAATCTATCGAACAGAGTTGGCCAAATGGCCGTGCGACAATCAGCCTCACCGTCGGTGACCTCCAGCGAAGATGCCGGGAAGAGTGTCGTAGGGCTACCAAAGCGCCCGACCGAGGTCCTCAAGCCACGAACCTGCCCAAGCTGTCGCCAGCGCTGGGAGTATGGGGAGGAGTGTCCGGACTGTGGCGTCAAGCTGGAGCCGTAAAGAAGCGCCCCGCGGCTGAGGGAATCGCGTCCATAGTTCCGTCAGTCTGCGGTCGGGTACGGCGACTAGGTGCCCTTGAAACGTGACCTACGTCTGCAAGGTTGTCTCGCTCGACCGCGGATCTAGTCATCCGCCAGCCGCCTCCACCGCTTCCATAGCCTTCCGGTTGTCCTCGTCGACCCCCAGCGCCCTCGCGAACGACGCCTCGGCCTCCTCCTCTCTCCCGAGCAACCGGTAGACGTACCCGAGCCCGGTGAAGATCCGGGGCTGGACCGCGATTTCCGCCTTTGTGGCCACGGCCGCAGCCCGTTCCAGTGCCTCGATGGCCAGGTCGAGCGTCTCCTCGCCGGCGCGGCCCTTCTCCAGGAGGCAGTAGCCACGGCAGCAGAGGGCGGATACGACGGCGTCCCGTTCCTCTGGACCGGTGTACCCGTCGCCCTCGACCTCCTGGATCACCTTGTCCGCACCCGCGAGCGCCTCATCCAGACGACCGAGCTTGCGCAACGCGTCGGCCCTCAAGGCGGTCAGGGCCGGCTCCGGGGCCCGCAGGCCGTCCACCAGGGCCACCACGGCGTCGTGGTTGTCCTGGTAGTAGAGAAGCCCTGCGCGCGCGAGGGCCCGGAACCGCGGTTCGAGCGGGCCGGCCTCTCTCCTGTCGAGTGCCCGTGCGGCCTCGCGGCAGAAGGGCGGCGTGCGGGCCCCGATGTCCAGCACGGTCTTGATCACCCGCAGCCGGTCCTCCCCCGCCGCGGCGAAGCGGTACGAGGCGTCCCAGAGCCGGAGGGCCGGGGGGACAGCGCCCGCCTCGGTGCCGTCGCCGACGAGCTTGCCGGCCAGTTCCATCGCGGTCCGCACCACCCGCTGCCGGTCGTCATCCAGGTCGCTGGCCTCGATGATCCCGGTCCAGATGGTGAACGCCGTGTCGAGGTCCATCTCGGCCCTGGGTCCGCCCAGGTCGATGCGGCGGTTGGCCGCGGCCATCATGGTCTTGACCACGCGGAGCTGGTCGTCCGCGGTGTCGTCACGGAGTCCGTAGACCGCCTTCCACAGGGCCAGGGCCGCGTTCATGTCCACGCGGTCCGGATCGGCCGAGTTCGCAAGGTCGTTCGCCCGGTCCATCATGGTCAGACGGACGTGCTCGCGCTCCTTGTCGTCCACGTCGAGCCCGTGCACGGCGCGCCAGATCGCGATGGCGGGCTCGACGGCCACGACGGCGCCTGGAGAGCGCGTGTCGGCCAGCATGTTGGCGACGTCCATCATCGTCCGCACCGTTCGCTCACGGCTCTCCGGATCCGGATCGTGGCAGTGGGCGAGGGTCCAGAGGGTCAGGGCCGTGTCCAGGTCGAAGCGGTCCCGCGGGCCTCCGACCTTGGTGAGGCGGTTCGCGACGTACATCATCGTCAGCACGACGCGGCGGTTCTGCTCCGGGGAGTGGTCCAGGTCCAGGACGGCCTGGTAGATCGCCAGGGCGGACGGGAGGTCCCACTCGTCCGGGGGTTGCTCGACGTTCGCCCGCTGCTTGGCCACGTCCATCATGACCTTGATCGCGTGGAGCTGCTCCTCGGGCGTCGGGTTGGCGCGGGACACCTCGCTCCACAGCTCAATGGCCGAGTCCGGGTCGTCGGCCGTCTCGTTGAAGCGCCGGGCCCTGCGCATCACGGCGGCAAGGAAGGGGCGTCGCTCGTGGGGCTCGACGTAGGGGAGGACGCGGGTCCGCAGCAGGTCGAGCACCTCCGCCGCGGTGCGCGCCGAGAGGACGCGGTCCCGGAACTCCGACAGGACGATCTCGCCGGTCTTCTTGACCGCGAGCGCCGGATCGATGACGTAGGCCACGCCGGGCAGCTCGGGGAGGCCGGGGCCGGTCACGGCATCGACGAACCGGTCCCCGAGGGCGTGGACGGCCATGTCCGGGACGGGCTCGTACCCGCCCGCGAGCACCGCGCGCAGCGCGTCCTCGATGGCCGAGGCGGTACATCCGCGAGTCTCGCCGGTCTCACCTCTCTCGCCGGTCTCGCCGCGCTCGCCGTCCTCGAACTCGATGCACTCGACCCCGAGGGAAAGCATCGCCGGGGCGATCCCGAGGGGATCCCGGAAGGCGCCGAGGGTCCGGCCCGCGGCGTCCTCCGCGAGGAGCTGGGCCTCCCGGCCGGTGGGGCGGGCGACGAGGGCCGCGCGGCCGTTGCCGGCCATCTCCTCGAACAGGTGGCGGGTGAAGGCGTCCCACAGGGCGGCGAGGTCGTGGGGGTGGACGTGCTGGTCGGGAGACGAGGCGGGCGCCGTGGGGGACAGGGGAGCGTCCTTCAACGCCCGATTGATCTCGGCGACGTCCCGGATGGACATGATCCGGATCCCCCTCCACGCGCTCGCTACAGTGGCCTCGTCCTGGGTCCGGGGCGCGGACGCTCGAAGATCCTACCAAGGTCTCGTCGCGGACGACGACTCGCGGGGAGACGGAAGATCCGAACGCCGCGAGGTCACGAACCCGGAGGCGGGCGAGCCCGCAGTTGGCGGTCGCCTACATGGGCGTGGGCGGGTAGATGATCCAGGTCATCTCCAGGACGAACTCCCCGAACAGCTCCTCGTGACCGCCGTGGTAGTACAGGCCCGGCCGGAAGTAGAGGCCCATGCCGAACGCCTCGCTGTCGTTCAGCACCTCCATCCCGACGCGGCTCCCCAGCCCGAACACGTCGTAGTCGTCCAGGACGGAGTCGGTGGGCGTTCCCTGGACCGAGATGAAGGGTGCCGCCGAGAAGTAGGTCTTGGACAGGTCGTTCCTCGCGTGGATGTGGAAGAACGTCCGCAGCTGCGTGACGGCCGCGGCCTCCGCGATGTCGAAGTTGACGTCGAACGAGAACTGGTCGCTGGGGAACAGGCGGAACTCCACGCCCACGTCGAACGCGAACGCAGGGTCGTCACCATCCGAGGAGTAGACCCCGAGGGCGCCGTTCCATCCGAAGCCGAACAGACGATCCTGGCCGCTTGCGGCGGTCGGCACCATCAGGGTCAAGGCCACGGCGAACAGGAACACGCGCCGGAACACTGTCGTCTTCATCCCCTCATCCTCCTCCGGGGCGCCCCCCCCCGCGCCCCCCACCCCCCCGGGGGGGGGGGACACAAAAAACCCCCCCCCCCC
>CAZITQ010000171.1:0-16996 GCA_964542165.1 uncultured Rickettsiales bacterium | reverse complement strand
GGGGGGGGCCCCCCCCCCCCCCCCCCGCGCCGCGCGCCGGCGGGCGGCCCCGCCTCTCCCCGGGTTGGTGGGCAACAGAATACCCCGCCCGGCGGAGGCTGCACGACCGCCAGGCGCATGCGAACATGGACGCCCCACGGATGGAGGCGAGACCGATCATGGACGTTCAACTCCACGGGGCCATCCGAACCGCCGGGCCGCTGCGTGCGCTAGCCATCGCGCTCGCGCTCGCCGCGGTCTGGCCCGGCGAGGCCCGATCCGGCGAGGACCACGGAGAGGTCCTGTTCGACTTCGAGGAACCGGGCCTGTCGAACACCTGGAAGGTGGTGGGCCGCGGGGAGGCGAGCCGGCTTCCGATCCCGGATCCACCGGAAGGCGGCCCGGCGGGGCACGGTGTCCGCGTTCGCGCGGGGCAGGCGGTGAGCCTGGTGACCCACCCCCGGGTCCTCCCTGGTGACTGGTCGGGGTTCGAGGCGCTGGCGATGTGGATCCATGGCTCGGCGGCGAACGCCGGGGGTGCGCCGGCCGACACGGGCGCCCAGACGCCGGTGGCCATCGAGGTGGTCGTCCACGAGGTCGACGACAACGCGTCCTTCCACCGCGTGGTCGAGCTGGACGGGGTGGGGTGGACCCGGGTCGAGCTGCCCCTGCGCTGGTTCCGGTGGGGCGAGGGGCGGGCGGGGGGGGGGGACGGGGTCGCCCACGGGGCGGGGTCGTTCCGGGTGGCGGGGGTGTTGTGGCTCGAGGGGAGCGAGCTGGTGCGGCGGGGGGTGGGGGAGCCGGCCCTCGACCCGACGGCGGACGAGCTGGCCGCGCTGGTCGAGGCCGGCATGGACGGCGCGGAAGCGACCGTGCTGCGGACCGCGGTGGTCGATCTGGTGTCCGCGGCACCCGCACTGGACGGGCCCCGACTTGCCGAGCACCTCGCCAGCGTGCGTGCGGTCGTGGTCGACGAGCTGGCGTTCATACCCGATGACGTCGGCCCGGTCCCGCTCGTGATCCTGCCCGACGACGACGCGTTCGTGGCGTTCATTCACCGGCTGGCCGCGGCGTACACCGGGACCACGGATCCGCCGGGGCACGACGGGTACGCCATGCAGGGGATCGCGGCCTCGGGCTGGTCCGAGCACTTCGGGACCCTGCGGCCGGCCTACACCCACGAGTACACCCACGCGCTGGTGGCGGCCATGGCCGGGCTGCCCAACCTGGGCGAGTGGGTCCAGGAGGGGCTGGCCACCCGGATCCAGCTCCGCTTCCACCCCCAGGCCGACGTGCCCGACCTCGTCCGCCGCGGGATGGCCTCTCCTTCCTTGCACCTGCCCCTGCCCGAGCTGTGCAGCGGCGGCCCGATCCCGACCGACCGCTACTGGCAGGCGATGACCGTGGTCGACCTGCTGCTGGAGGACGCACGGTACGCGGAAAACGTGACCGAGCTGGTCGGGGCCTTCCTGGCGTCGGGGTCGACGGATCTGGCGCCTCACCTCGGGACGGTGTTCGGCGTCACCTGGGAGCGGTTCGAGGCCGACTGGCGTGCGTTCGTGGCCGGGAGGTACGCAGCGGACGACTTGGGCGAGGGCGTCGAGGAGGAGTAGCCCGCAGGCATCGGCAGGATCGCCTCGGCCGAGATCGCCGGGATCGCTGGCTTCGCGCGTTACTCGCCTCCGTCTTCGTCCTCGACCCGCCCGGCGGCCCGCAGCTCCGCGAGGCGTTCCTTCGCGGACTCCAGCCACTGCCCGCACCGGCGCGCCAGGTCCTCCAGGGTCGCGTCGTCGAGGATGTGGCCGGGGTAGGGAAGCTCCCCGCCCAGGTCAGGACGGGCGTCTGCGTGGTTCCGCGTCTCGAACAGCTCGACGAAGGTCGCCGCGGCGAGGGTGGTTGCGAACCACTGCTCGTCATCGCTGGGACCGCGATGGAGCAGCGCATCGGCCAAGCGGGCGAAGCTCTGCACCTCCAGGGAGCACCACACCTCGTGGCGGTCGACGGCGTGGAGCGCTCCATCCACATCGCCCCGTTCGAGGTGGTCGTCGGCCTCTGCGAACGCCGCGAGGAGGGAGCGGACACCGGAGACCTCGCTCGCGTCGTCTTCCTCCGGATCTGGCTCGACCAGCTGTTGCCAGCCTTCGATGTTGCAGTTTCCCGGGTAGGCGGCAGCCCGCTCAAATGCCTCGGCTGCCCCATCCGGATCTCCAGTCCAGGCGCGGGCCACGCCGAGCAGGTGGAACAGGTGGCGTGCGCAGGAGGGATCCGGCTCGGTCATGGCATGGGGTTCCAGCCGGCCTCGGACCTCCGACCAGTCCTGCCTTGAGGCGGCGGCGTCAGCGGCCAGGCACGCGAGACCGCCGTGGTGAGGGTGGGCGAGCGCGCCCTCGCCACCGACGATGCGGGCTTCCTCGGTGAGGCCGCCATCGTGGTAGGTCAGCGCGAGGCGGAACAGCTCATCGGGATCGTCCAGCGTCCGCCGCCGTTGCAGCTCGCGGAACAGGACCATGGGCTCCAGTTCGCTCAACTCCTCGCGGAGCCGTCGGGCGCTGGCGAGCATCTCGCCCTCGGCGAGCGCGCAGCCCGCGATGGCCCTCATCGCAGCAGGGAAAAGGGTGTCTGGTTCGCGCTCTCCGGGGAATTCCGGTGGCGAGGCGCCCAGCCTGCGGAGGTGGTACCTGCCGCGGTCGAACCACAGGGCGACCACGTTCTGGCCGCCCGCGTCGTGAGCGAGCGCAGCCCGGATCGGTGTCCGGGCGCGCCACAGCTCTCGCAGACCGGTCGGATGGTCGACCAGCGCCACGATCCAGCGGTCGCCGCCCCGGTACCCGCCCTCCACGAACAGCAGACCGGTCGACAGCGATGGCACGATGGAGGGCTGGGCGTCCGGATCCAGGCCCGGTAGCTCAACGGGCCGTGAAAGCGTCCAGTCCTCCTCGCAGGAGATGGCCGACAGGGCTGGCGGGCCCGCGGCGCGGGGGGCACGGACCAGGGCGACGATCCGGTCCCTGGCGCTCGCGCGGGCACCGGCGGCGGCGGCCACGGCGCTCAACGGGAGGATCCAGGGGGCACGGTCCGTGAGCCGGCCGTCGGCGTCGAACAGCGTGATCGCATACCCGCCCTCGGCGATCACGGCCACCCGATTGCGGGCGTCTCCGGGCAGGCTCACGAGCGTGCCTCGCTCGTCGATCTCCCGGATCTGGGTCCACCGCCGGAGGTCTATCACGCGGGTGCGGGTCTCCAGCGGGTTCTCGGGCCGGTAGACCGTCAGCCACAGGCGTGACGCGTCCGGCACGATGATGGAGCGCTGGATCCGTTCACTCTTGCTGATCCAGGTGTTCAGCGAGGCCCACTGGCACACGTCCCCGGTCTCGCGCTCGATGCCCATGGTGGCCAACTGGGTGCCTACCAGCCAGACGTTCCGATCGTCGATCTCGACGGTGGTCAGCGCCCCGGCCGCAGAACGCATGTGCATCACGCGGCGGTGGACCACGTTACCGGTGTCGACGTCGAGCGCGGTCAGGAACAGGAACTCGCCGCGGAGTCGGGCCAGGAGCAAGGTCTTGCCCGCCCGGTCGAGCAGGCGGCAGGCCGCCCTGACCTCGGACAGCTCGATCCGCCACCAGGGCGGTAGTTCCCCGGGGCCGGTCATCTCGCCCACCGTCCACAGCTCGCGGGCTCGCTGGACGAGGCGATCTTGCTCCTCGTACCAGCGATCGCGCTCCTCGCCTTCGGTGATCTCCAGGAGCCGGTTGAGAGCGGCGTTCGCGGTGCCCACGTCGCCAGCGTCGAACGCGCCGCGGTACCTGTTGGCCAACTCGACACGTGTGGCTCTGTTCGCGAGCCGCTGCTCGACCTCCCGGACCCGGCGGCGGGCGTCGTCGTCGGGGGCCAGGTCCGCGGCTCGCTGGACCGCAGCCCGGGCGACCTCCAGGTCCCCTGCTTCGAGGGCCTCCTCCGCGGCCACGAACGCCTCCTCGAACCGCGCCGTGGCCCGGGTCGCGATCCGTTGCCGTGCCCCGCGGACGGCGGCCTCGACCTCCGGGACGAGACGCACCCACGAGGCGTGCGCGGCAAGTCCGCTGACGACCTCCTCGTCACGGCCAGCCTCGTGTGTCTCCATCGCTTCGGCCATCGCGATCACGGCGCGGACCGCCTCCGCCCGCCGAGCCACGGGGCCCTTGGCGGCGCCCATTGCCTCCAGCCACGCCAGGTGCGGAAGCTCCCGGCGCTCGCGGACCTTGCGGCGGCGGGCGGTCGGGAGGCCCAGGTACGAATCCAGACCGTCGGACAGCCGGCCCGGATCCCCGAGCAGCTCGACGACGCGATCCGTGTCCGCGCGTGCCTCTATCTCCTGCGCCGCGCGGAGGGCCTCGCCGAGCCGGGAGGTGGCCTCGGCATCCCGGCCGCCGAGGTCGAGGATCTGCTGCCAGGCGTGGGCGGCCTCGCGGTAGTCGCCGCGGCGCACGGCCTCTTCTGCCTGGGCACGGATCTCCGTGATCCTCGCGGCGGTCCTCCTGGACCGGATCTCGCGCCCCAGCGCCACGGTCTCCGCGTCGCCGGGCCAGCGTCCGAGAACGTCTGCAACGATCCCCTCCGCCCGATCGAGGCCACCGTCGACCAGGGCGGCGCGGGCGGCGGCCACGAGTTCCGGGCGCTCGCGATCGCGCAAGGCCGCGAGCCCCTCCTCCAGCTTGACCAGCAACGGGTGGGCCGGGTCGGCTTTCCGGACGGCATCCAGGCATCGGACGACGAGATCGGCGTCCTCGCGCCGCAGCGCGGCCCGCCCCAGCTCCACCCACGCCTCGATGGCCTCGCGGGGGTCAATGTCGACCAGCAGATCCGCGGCCTGGGCCGCGTCGCCCGCACGGGCCGCGGCAGTCGCGAGCAGCGCCCGGATCCCTGGATCCCTGGAAATGGCCACAGGAAGCTGGGCGTGGAGGGCCAGCGCCGCGGCGTCATCGCCCAGGTGGTCGACCAGCAGCCCAAGCAGGGCCCGGGCCGCCACGAGGGACGGATCGATGGCCAGAGCCTGCTCGAACGCCCGACGCGCGGCGTCGTAGTCGTACTCCTCCAGGGCCGCGCGACCCGCGGAGAGGAGGTCGCGAGGGTCCCCGGTGGCGCGATCCAGAGGGCCGGAGGGCGCGGGCACTCGTGGCCGGGAGGGCGCCGCGGGTGTCGCCGTAGGATCTCCAGCAACGGCGTCCGCTCCGCCGTGGATCTCGGCGCTGCGGGCGGCGTCGAGCTGGAACCTCACCCACGAACGCGCGTCGTCCTCCAGGTCGTCGACCATCGCGTGGGTCCGGTCGCCAGGGAACTGCCGGCGGGCGAGCGTCACGACCCTGGGATCCGCGGGATCCGGGGCCACGGACAGCTCATCCGCGAACCGTTCGATGAGCAACCCCTGGAGGCGGTTCTTGAACGCGTATCGCCGTTGGCGCTCGGCCGCGGGTAGGCCCCGGCCGGTCGGGTTCACGGCGTGGATCGCGCCCATGAGCTGGGCCACGTCCACCGCGACCCGGCCGGTGAGGATGGCGTCGGCGTGGTCCAACGCGCTGCTACTGGTGGATCGTCGTCTGGCCATGTCCGTGCGGTCCCCGCCGTGGAGTGTATGCTGGTCCCTCGCCGAGGGGGAACCTGTGCGCGAGCAGGAGCTGATCAACGTCCCGGTCCGAAGGCGTCCAACCCAGGGCCGTGATTTCTCGGACCTGGCTGCGATCCGAACCGGCCTCCAGGCCGAGGTCGACCGGGAGGTCGACCGTTCTGGCGGGATCGCGCCCGCGATTCGTCGCCTCACGGGGGAGTGGGAGGAAGACCTGGACCTCGGCCGGATCCTGCGGGACGAGCCCTCGGACCTGGCCGCCGTGCTCCTGCGTCACCAGTCGGAGCGGCCCTCGACCCGGTGCTGCTTCCGGATCGGGGTGGTGGACGTCCCGTCCGCGGGAGGCGTGGGCCGGGCCGCGGGGCTGCTGGAGTTCGTGCCGGCGCGGGAACCCGACGATGTCGAAGGCTGGTGGCTCGCTTACCGCCTGCTCGGGCCGGGCGGGGACACCCCCTACCTCGGGGAGTGGCGCGAGGAGCAGGGGACGAACATGGCCGACCTGGAATCCCCGTTCCGCGAGTGGCTGGCCACGGGGGTACCGGGGAAGATGCAGGCCCGGGTGGCCGCCGCGACGACCAGGCCGGTCAAGCCGAAGATCCACGCCGAGGCCGGCGACCAGCTCGTCGACCCACCTCCGGACGCGCGGAGCGCGGCGTACTGGGCCGGGATCATGGTCCGCGCCGAGGCCGTCCGCGGGGAGTTCCGGCACGTGACCGCGGTGATCTTCCGCGGCGGGACGACCGAGCGGTGGGAGTTCCAGAGCGGGGACCGGGTCTCGGTGGACGACATGCTGCGGAACGTGACGGCGCTGGCCCCCGTAGACGCCGTGGCCCTGGTCCACCCGGCCGACGCCGAGGGCCCGGACGGGGACGCGCGCAAGGCGATCAGCGTCGCCGCCGAGAGCCACGGCCGCGGCTGGCTCGCCGTGTGGCACCTGGTCCCGGGCGAGGGCGGCGAGGTGGACGTGCCCCTGGTGTTCGAGAAGGACCTGGGCGAGCTGGGCGCGCAGGGGTGGATCGGGGTGGGGCCCTCGGTGGGGCTGGACCTGGCGATCCCGAAGCGGCGGGATTCCGGAGGGCAGACCGGCGAGGAATGACCGGCTGTCCGGCCGGCGGCGCGGCGACGGAGGGGTAGACTGCGGGGAGGGAGGAGGTCGCCATGTGGCGAGTCATCGGCATGCACTTCGTCTGCCGCGACGATCTGAACGTCACCGACCACGGCGCCGGGACCTTCGAGACGGGGTTCTGGGCGGTAGCGCAAAGACACTGCGAGACTGTCCAGTACGTGGCACTCCACGAGGCAAAGGACCAACTCTCGTATCGGCATGGACGTGTGATCGACTGGCGTACCGTCGAGTACGAGGGCCGCGAGCGTGTAGTGTTCGTGGTGCAGCAGCAGGGACCGGCGCGGTCGTGGGTCGGAGGCGGCAGCGGGGAGAAGGGGTACGCCTGGGCCCGGGTGGCGAACCCGGCCGAGGGGTTCCCGCTGCGCTTGGGGTAGTTGCCAGAGCAGCCCCCCGGTCCCCGGTAGGCCCCGTGGTATCGTGGTGGGCCAGCAAGAGGGGGCACGAATGCGGGATTACGGCTACCTGTTTTTCGCGGTCTTGGTCGTCTCCTCCTTCCTTGGATGTCTCCCTTGCGAGGAAGGATATGTGAGGGGCCCCGGAAACACTTGTTCGCCCGCAGACGACGACGATGATGATGATCTCGGTGAGGTCTCCAGCATCTGCGAGCAGTTCCTGGGCTGCGTCGAACTGGTCGATTCCGACGTCCTGGACGAGCAACAAGAGCTGTTCGGTCCGGACAGTACCTGCTGGGACTCCTCAGGGGAGGCCGCGACCTGCAACGAGGCATGCGAGGGCGGGCTCACGGCCTACGAGCAGAGCAATCCGCGAGTGGAGGCGTGCTGGCCCGATGGGAATCCGGATGGCTACCTCATCTTCGGCTTCGGATCGAACTGGAGATGGGACCCGAAGGACAGCTGTGGCCCGACCTGGGACGATGTGGACAACATCCAATCGACGATCGAAGGCGACTATGGTCCGTATTTCCGGATCGAGGGCACGATCTACGACAACGACGACGGCACGATCCTGGGCTTCGCCATCGACTGCGAGTTCGATGGGTGGGACTTCACCTGCGAGGACATGGAGGGGTACGGTGGAGACGACTGGGCGGAAGTCGAGGGGGACTTCTCCGATGGATTCACCGACGCGGACATGATCCTGACGCGCGGGGGCCAGTGCGAGTTCGACGGGGACCCGGGCTGGTAGCCAGGATCGGATTCCGCTCCCGATGACCGCGGACCACCAGTTCCGAGTGAGCGAGCGCCTGCGTGAGGACTACGCGAACGGGCGGACCTACTACGGGCTCGACGGTCAGGAGGTGTGGGTGCCTCGGGTGGACGGGGAGAAACCATCGCGGGAACTGTTGGCCTGGCATGGCGAGGAGGTGTTCTTCGGGTAGGGCGCGCCGGCTATCGGTTCGGACCGCTGTCCGGTTGATAGGGGCTACGGATTCAGGCCGGTGCGTGCCCGTGGTCGCTGCTGTTGGTGTACAACGCTGGCGACCGGAAAGGAGTAGGATTCTCCAAGGAGGGAATCCAATGCGAAAGGTGGCGGCGGTTGCATTGTTCGTCTTGGCAGGGTTCGGGGGCCTTCGGGCGCTGAGTGACGTCTTTGGGCTCGTTGTTGAGCGCCTGCCATTCATCGACCGCGAAATGCTGATGTTGGTCGAAAGGCCCTCTCCCGCCGTCCTTTTTGTGGACCTCGCAGCGTCTCTTTTGCTCGGAGGCCTGCTCTTCTGGGGCGCTCGGCGGCTCTGGCGACGGAAAGAAGACCAGCCCACAGAAGAGACGCCCCAGAACACGTAAGACCTGCTGCCGCGCGAGGTCAGAGCGTGTCGCCGACGTGAAGGTCGGCTTCTACGGTGGATCTGGACACGCTGACGGTTCTTCCAGCCCGTCGTTGGACGATGCCACCAAACTCAACCACCCACGCGGCTCGCCCGCTCTTGCCCCGGCGCTCCCAAGTCGAACTACGTGGCCCCGCGCTTCGCATCACGCGTACATCGCTGGATCGAGGTTCGAGGAGAGTGGCTGGACCAGCGCCTACTTCCCTTATGAGAATGCATATTCTAGAATGTAAACCATGAGCACCGAGAACCCACCGGGCGGGTCCTTGAGCACCACGAGCAACGAGACCCCCGGGGACCCTGAGCCCCAACCGGATCCCCGCGACCCCGATGCCCAACAGGATCCTCCCTTCACCCCGACCTCGGCCGAGCTGACCCCAGCTCCCCTGGCCCCCGAGCTGCTCCCGGCCCCAACGACCCCGCCGGTCCCCATCGATCAGAACCCCGCCGCGGTCTACCTGGCCCGCCTGGCCCCCGGATCCCGGCGGACCATGCGAGGCGCCCTCGACACCATCGCCGGCCTCCTTTCCGGGGGCCAGGCTGACGCCGAAGGCCTCCCGTGGCACCAGCTCCGCTACCGACACACCACAGCGGTCCGCGCGGCGCTGGTCGAGAAGTACGCGCCCGCGACGGCGAACAAGCACCTCGCCGCCCTGCGTGGCGTCCTCAAGGAGGCCTGGCGGCTCGGACAGATGGCGTCCGATGACTTCCACCGCGCAGTGGACCTCCCAGGGGTGAAGGGTTCGACCCTGCCCAAGGGGAGGGCGCTCTCGTCGGGGGAGATCAGGGCGCTGTTCGAGGCGTGCGCGGACGGGAAGCCCGGGGGGGCTCGGGATGCCGCGATGGTGGCCACCCTGTACGGCGCTGGGCTGCGCCGGTCGGAGTCGGTGTCCCTGGACCTGGCGGACTACGAACCCAGCACCGGGGCGCTCGCCGTCAGGGCCGGGAAAGGACGCAAGGCCAGGTACGCCTACCTACCAGCGGGGGGCCGCGCGGCCATGGACGCCTGGATCGAAGTGCGGGGGGACGAGCCCGGTCCGTTGCTATGCCCCGTGCGGAAGGATGGCGTCGTGTTTGTCCGGCGCATGTCCGCGCAGGCCGTGCTCTACGCGCTGAGGAAGCGGCAGGAGATGGCGCCGGGGGTAGCCTCGTTCTCGCCGCATGATCTTCGGCGCACCTTCATCGGGGACCTGCTGGACGCGGGGGCCGATCTGGCGGCGGCGCAGCGGCTCGCGGGCCACGCGCAGGTAGGAACGACGGCCAGGTACGACAGGAGGCCGGAGGAGATGAAGCGCCGGGCAGCGGAGCTTCTGCATGTGCCGTTCGTGGGGCGGGAGAAGACGTAGGCGGACTCGCCATGACTGTCACCACCAGCCCATCGCTCCCTCCTTCCCCGGCACGTGACCGGGATTCCGGGAGGGGGCATGTCAACCTATTTCAGGAGCGAAACCGTGATGAAGGTTTCTGGACGCTGCAGGTATCGAGACCGTAGTGGTCGGTGAAGCGCTTCAGGGATTCCGCGTCGTGGATGAAGGCCACGATCTCCATGCGGGTCCTCGGCCGGAAGCGGACAGCGGGGGCAGTCCAAGGGATCGAAACCCCAGACGCGGGAGAGCAGCGCGGCCCAGGCCGAGGTGCACTGGCTGCGGCCCGGGGAATCGGCGGGGGCGGAAGTCACCTCGGGCGCGGGGGCGTCGTCGTCGGGGGGTACCTCTTCTGGTAGTACCTCTTCTGATAATACCTATTCTGGTACCTCTTCTGGGGAACGCGGTTGTCCCGCCGGTACGCACCGTCCTATCGATGACCGGCCGCGTCGATCTTTGCCTCGCATTCCTCGGTAGCGGCCTCACCCGCGGCCCTTGCCGCGGCGAAGATGGCCTGGGCGCTCGGGTTCCGGAGTTCGCAGATCACCTCACGCCGGCCGGGCGGCACGTTCGACTGCTCTGCCGGGCCGGCGCCGAACGCGGACGGATCGATCCGGGGTTCGGGTCCATAACCGGTCCATTCGATGCCGGTGGCGCCGTATTCCCATCGCCGATAGGCGAGCCAGCCTTCCCCGTCCGGGCCGACGCACCAGTTGGGGTGGTCCATCTTCCCGCTGAGGTAGCACTCCGTGGGAACGGTCCAGCCCTGGACTCCGTCGACATCGAGGGCGGCGCAGTGTGCCACGGCATGGTCGAAGGTCGACAGAAGGAAATCGCCAGCCGTGAAGACGAGCTGTTCCATTTCCGGGTAGAGGATCCCCTGGCGCCAGGGGTCCCAGACTGGCTCGAGGCCATCCTCGAGGGTCGCCCGACCCTCGTCGAGGGTATCGGTGAAGGCGGACCAGACGTCGGGGCACCCCGAGATATCCCGCGAGGCTCGATTCAGCGCCTTCTCCTCGTCGCCGATCAGGATCCATTCGACCTCGTCCAGGGACATGAACAGCGGGTCGGAGAGCTCCATCCCGTGCTCGCGTGCCCGGCGCCGCGACTCGGCCTCGGCCTTGATGTCCCCGAACAGTTGCAGATCGTCGAAACGATCGATGCGCCACGCCCCCTCCTCCCAGGCGAAGGGAACGCTGGCCGTCTGGAAACCCAGGTGCGCAATCGGGCGGTTGTATCGCTCTTGGATTGAGAGGCGCCGGTGAACGTCGCGGTCCAACAGTGCATCGGTGTGGACCAGCTCCGCCGCGCGTCGCGCCGATGTGAGCTCCGTGTTGTTCTGGACGCTGATGGCCATCTCGAGCCGATTGTCGTCCCAGCGCTCCCTCAGGGAACGCGCCTGCCACCCGGCCCGATACTCGCCCCGGTCGACGGCCAGGACGAGGGCGTAGACCCGATCCGCCAGAGCCGTCGCCAGGTCCCACGACAGCTCCCGGTCGGTCACCGGCGTTCGCAGGACAGCGGAGGGGGCGGCCTCGATCGCGGCGAGTCGAGCGGCGACCGACGCCGCGACCTCCTGGTCACGGATCGCCTCTGCCCGGTCCCGTGTGGCGGTGGCCCACTCCGTGCCCATGGCCACGGTCTCCGAAGCGATGAACTCCAGGGCCGCTCGCCAGTCCTCCGCCTCCAGAAGGTGGGAAGCGGTCGCGTCGATGGCCGTTTCACTCCGCGTCCTCGCGTCCTCCACCTCCTCGGCGTCGAGCCAGACCTCGTTCAGTTCCAGGTAGCGGCGGAGCCGGGAGTGTTCGCCGGCGGCGAGCAACTCGTCGGTGGTGTCCCCGGCGGCTTCGCGGAGCCCCGTGACCCGAGCCACGGGGCAGATCGACGCAAGTCGGGCAGCCGTCGCAGCCCCCTCTGCCCACTCGCTCTCGGTCGCTGCAGCACGAATGGACTCGACGACCCGACGAGTCAGCTCGCAGGTCTCCCCCACCGCCTCATCCGCGATATCGACACAGGAATCCCCGGTGCGCGTCAGCGCGGCCTCGATCTCGACTAGGGCCATGCCAGGCTCCAGAGGCTCGCCGTCCGGTCGGGGCGCGAATCGTCCGGCGGCCGTCCACCTGCCGATCGCTGCGCAGATCCAGGCCTGGGAGACCGGGGAGGTCGGATCGAGCGCCAGCGGTCGGGTCATGGATTCGTCCGCGGTGGCGATCTCGGCCGGCGCCACCTCGGCCGCCTCGGCATCGATCCATCGTAGTGGCCGCCCCTCGATGTCCCCCGTCACCGCGAGAGTCCAAACCTCGGCGTTGACACCTGCGGCCAGGCGATCCCCCAGCGGGGCAGGATCCAGCCGCCACGTGCCGGGCGAGCCGGAGACCGGAGTGAGGGGCCACGCCTCCCCGGGTTCATCCCCGTCGAGTCGCACGGAGACCCGGTGGACCTCCCCCTCCCGGGGTTCACCGGTCCTCCTACCCAGGGTGGCCGAACGACCATCCGGCAGGGTGACCTTGCCCTTGACCTCGGGGACCCGGGCGGAGTCGCGATCGGTGAGCGGCCTCCAGCCAGTGCAGGGAAGCTCCAGAGGAACGCCCTTGGCCTCGTGGGCACACAGGTCGAGAACCCCGATCTGCCAGTCCACGCCCCCGTCGGTGGCCCGGATCTGTTCCACGCGCGCGAGCTGGCCCGACCACTCCAGCGCCGGCTTGGCGACCGAGGCCGTCGACGGTGCCAGGAGCAGGCACGCCAGCGCGGCGGTGCCGAGCCACCGTCCGGGAGCCGGGAACGAGCGAAACGCGCGGAGGAGCCTGCGGGTCGCATGCCATGGGTGCCAGTGGCGCGAGATCGACGGACTGCCTCCCTGGCGGCGGGGGGCTTCCCAAACCTCTAGCTCACAAATCATCGCTGTTGCCCTTCCGCCCCTGGAGTCGTGATCGGGGCGCTTTCGTGGGAGGGTCTCGGCCGATTGTCACCGCCTGGGGCCGCTGGTGCTACGGATGATCCCGGTATCTCACCCGGCAGAATGCCGTAGCAGCCCGCTCCCCGCCGGAGGACCAGAGGATTCATGGGGCCGGTTCGTGTCTTTCTGCCGTGGACATCGCCCCGTGAACCGAGCCAGCAATGCGCCACAGGCCGGGCATCTCGACTCGATCATCGCCACGATTGTAGGCCGCACCGCACACGTCCTTCCAGGTGATAGGAGATGGAGGGGCCAGCGAAGGGAATTGTAGCGCCATCCGTGAACCGCCCGTTGAGGAGGGCTGGATGGGGTGGTCTCCTTGGGTGCGATTCGCGTAGAGGGGACGGATCATGTACGAAGCGTCTTGAGTCCTTTCGTCACCGCCGCCCGGCTCACCCCTTCGGCCAGCGCCAGCGCCGCTCGTGGGGTACACCCCATCGTCGAGCATCCGCTACCACTCGCGCCACCGAGCCCGGGTCGCCGCCTTGGACTCCGCGAGGATCGAACCTCTCCGCCGCGCCGACTGAGCCCCCGCCAGCGCCAGGTTCAGCGAGCCGACAAGGTCACGATCTCCGCGTCCCGGCGTCAGGCCGGTGCTTCCGGGTACCCGCGTACAATGCCCCTGACGACTATCTGACGAGGGGATCTCGGTGGAAACGCTGCTGCTGATCGGGCTGGGCATCGGGTGCGTGGTCGGGCTTGGGGTACTGGTGTACCGCGCGGCCTTCTCGCCGCGGGCACGAGGGCGGCGCGCGCTGGAGCGGACGCCCCGCACGCCCGTCGGAGAGGTCCGTCGGGGGGAGCTGGTCAAGGTCATCGGGCACGTCAGGTTCGCGGTGAAGCCCCTGCGGGCGCCCATGACCGCCCGCCCGTGCGTCTGCTGGCACCTACGGGTCCAGGAGGCGAGACAGGGGGCGCAGGGCGGTAGCTGGACCGACGTGTTCGACGAGGTGGAGGGGCAGGACTTTCTCCTGGAGGACGAGACCGGTATCGCCCTGGTTCGGGGTGTGATGCCCGAGGCGACGCTGGCCAGCTCGGGTCCGTGGATCGACAACTACGTGGACGACTTCCCCCCGGAAGTGGAGGAGTTCCTCGGGAGTCGGGGGGAGCAGGTCCGCGGGGCCCTGGGCAAGCGCGTGATGCGATACGAAGAGCGGATCCTCGACGAGGGTGCCCAGGTGGCGGTCCTGGGCATGGGTCGCCAGGAAGGTGTAACTGCGGGGGCGAGCGCGGTGGTCGACTGCCTCGACGACGGGCGGATCCTGATCAGCAGCGTTCCGTCGGCGCTGCGCTGAGGATCGGCCGGGATCTGGCGAGCTTCCGCAGCCCCTCCGACACGGTCGACGGGCGCACACCTTCTCCTCGCGCCAGCGCCGACTGCGTCGGGTAGACCCCCTCATCCAGCATCCTCTTCGATCGCGCGTGGGGCGGGGGGGGGCACCACCTCGACCACGAGAGTTCCCCCTATGGTCTCATGCGGCTCTACGGCGGGTGAGCCGATCCCAGTGGAAGGCAACATGGAGAACCCCGACCTGGCAGAACTTCCGGACCACCTGGACACCCTTGCGGACGCCCTTCGACGAGTCGCAGACGCGATCCGCGAGATCGACAGTGAGCCGTCGCCACGTCCGGTTCCTGTTCCCAAGCCGATGCCGGACTGGCTCACGTCGAACGCGTTCGCGGAGTGGTTGGGCCTGAAGCCGCAGACCATCCGGAAGTGGCGCGTGCGTGGAGGTGGTCCGTCCTACGTCCGCCTCGGATACCGCGTGCTGTACCGTCGGGTAGATGTCGAGATCTGGTTGGCCGAAAGGACCTTCAAGCACACGAGCGAGGAAAAGGTCCTGGGCGCGACCAGGTGATCATGATCGAGGGGGCCTCACTGCGGAGCGTCGCTGCGGGCGTGTGAGGATGGTGTGAGGGCATGGGGTGGGCTCGACCCTCGTCCGGGAACTGATCGGCTCAGCCCAGAACGTCAAAGCCCCGGAACCACTGAGGATTCCGGGGCCTTGAACGATGGTGCGGCCAGCAGGACTCGAACCTGCGACCTACGGATTCGTAGTCCGTCGCTCTATCCACCTGAGCCATGGCCGCACTGCTTGGAGCGGGAAGGGGGGTGTGGCGGAGAGGGAGGGATTCGAACCCTCGGTGGGCTTGTGACCCACACTCGCTTAGCAGGCGAGCACCTTCAGCCACTCGGTCACCTCTCCCGTACCGGGGCGATGCATGCGCTCGCCCGCCGCCAAACCGTATCCCGATTGCTCTCAAAGATCGTCCGGGGTCGAAGGTACGCTCCGCGTTTGGCGGAGGCGGTAGGATTCGAACCCACGGGGCTTTCGCCCGGCGGTTTTCAAGACCGCTGCCTTCGACCACTCGGCCACGCCTCCGCGCAAAAGCGGAGGGATAGTAGCGAGGGGGGGGGAGGGGATCAAGGGTTTTTGGCGCGGAGGGAGGCGCAGCGGGGCCAGCCTGCCGTGGCACCCGGATCCTGGGTCTGACAGAATCGTCGGGCCGAGGGGAGAGATGGTCGCGAATCGCTGGCGATGGTGGACGTTCGGGCTCGTCGTGGCGGGGCTCTTGGTGGCGGGGTGTCCGCAGAAGACGTGGACGGAGCCGCCTCACGACGACGACGACGACACGACCGGGGGTGACGACGACGACACGACCTGGGGTGATGACGACGACACGGTGCACGAGGACTTCGTGGACCTGCGGGTCGGGGGAGGAGCCGACCCCGCGTGGGAGGCGCTGTTCACTGGCAACAGCGCCATCGTGGGGGAGGGGCCGGCGCCGGCGGTGATCTATCCCCAGCACCGGACGCACTGGCCGTTCAACTGGCCGGCGGTGGAGTTCTCGTGGTTCGCGAGCGCGGACGGATCGAACGTCTGCAACCTGTACTACCTGGTGATCGACGTGCCCGAGCAGGCCTACCCCCTGCGGCTGCTGACCACGGAGCTGGCCTGGATCCCGGAGTGGGCGACCTGGTACGCGCTGAAGCAGGGCGCGCCCTTGCAGCCGCTGGAGCTGCGGATCTACGGGGCGAGCGTGGACCTGGACACGGGGACATTGCTCGAGGGGCCCTTCGTGGCGCCGGACGCGACGGTGGTCACGGCGCTGGACTTCAACGCGCCGGGGCGGATCATCTTCTGGGCCACGTCGGACGAGGCGTTGCACCGGATCGAGCTGGGGGACACCACCGACCACTACTTCTACGGGCCCAACAACAACCCCACCGGCATGTGCGAGGGCTGCCATGCGGGCACGCCGGACGGCAAGTACATCGCGTCGAGCACCTCGTCGGAGGACTGCGTGGGGTGCAGCTTCTACGTGAGCCTGATCCGGGCCCAGGACCTGAGCCCTCTGCCGGGACTGCACCCCAGCGCCGCGAGTTCGCTGCAGGGCCAGGACAGCACGCTGCCGTCGTTCTCGGAGGCGTTCTGGACCCAGTACGACCAGCGGATGATCCTCGTGCGGGACGGACGGCTGTTCAGCCTGGACCTGCTGACCGGCCAGTACGGGGAGATGGCGGTCGCCGGGGATCCGGACTACCAGGCCCTGCCCGACTGGTCGCCGGACGGACAGACGGTGGTCTACGTCTCGTCGCCGTACGTGGTCAACGGCAGGACGGCCACGGATCCCTGTGACCTGTACACGGTCGAGTACAACCAGGGCAGCGGCGGGACGGCCCAGCCGGTCCCCGGGGCGGCGGAACCGGGGATCCAGGAGTACTACCCGGACATCTCCCCGGACGGGCACTGGATCGCCTTCAATCGGTCCTCGCTGGAGACCTACAACGCCGAGGACGCGGAGGTCTTCCTCATCCCGCTGCAGGGGGGGATGCCGGAGCGGATCGCGGGCAACGACCCGCCGCCGATCCTGGGGGAGACGAGCCCGGGCCTGACCAACTCGTGGCCCAAGTGGGCGCCCGACTACCACGTGTCGGGGGCCGACACCTGGTTCTTCCTGGCGTTCTCGTCGGCTCGGCACCACGGGCTGGCGCAGATCTGGATCAGCCCCCTGAAGGTGAACGGGGGGGCGGTCACGTCCTACCCGGCGCTCCATCTGCCGGGGCAGAACGTGGGGACCCACAACCACACCCCGGTTTGGTTTTTGGACAAGATCGACTAGTGCCCCGGAACTGAAGTCCGTTTGCAGTCCACAGCGAGGCATGGCGCCATCTGGCAAG
>CAZITQ010000170.1:0-21447 GCA_964542165.1 uncultured Rickettsiales bacterium | reverse complement strand
GCCTCGCCCTGGGCACGGGAGCAGCCTGGCGCGTCTATGCGCGACAGGCTGCTAGGCGCGCTCCAGGGGGGAGCGGGGGTCCACGTGGAGGCCAGCTGGGGCACCGGGAACGTCCCCGCCGGGCACTCCGTCGTCGTGGGGACGACGGATCGGATCGAGGCTCTCGTCGATGTGCCGATCGACGCCGAGCCCGCGATCCAGGTCGTCGATCATCCCGGTCGCGGCTCCGCAGGCCACAAGCTTCTGCTGGTCCACGGACCCGACGAAGACGGCGTAGGGATTGCCGCGGCGCGGCTGGGACGGCTCCGGCCGGAGTACGAGCCGGGGGCGCCGCCGGTACGCTTTCTCGGCGGATCCGAGTACGACCCGCTGACCGGGGAACGGACACCGGGCCGCCTCTCCTCGATTCACGTGGGTACCGGCGGCGAGACGCTGACTCAGGCGTTCGCCGTTGCCACGGGCGCGTTGTCCACGGACGTCACGGGGCTCGAAGTGGATCTGGAGGTCACCCAGCGTCAGCCGCTGCCGTTCTTGCCGACCCGGATCGACGTGGAACTCAACGGTCGGCACCTGACAACCCTCGACCCGCCGGATGACTGCCTCTCGCACCGCCATACCCTGGAGCTGCCGAGGCACCTTTTGTTGAGCGTCAACCGGCTCTCGTTCCACGTGGCGGCGACCCAGGTCCCTCCCTTGTGCGACTCGTGGTCGTTCCAACAGGAGGTCAGGACGTCGTTCGCCCTATCGTCCGAGCCACGCCTCGTCACCGGGGCGGAAATCCAGACCGCAGGGATCGAATCCTTCGCCCTCACGGCCTTGCCCTTCTCGAGGGATCCCGGGGGGCGACGGACCGCGGTCGTCCTGCCCCCCGATCCCCTCCCCGGCGAAGTCGGATCCGCCCTGTCGCTGGTGTCCTACCTCGGAGCCAGCACGGGCACGGCACAGGGCGAGGTCATCTTCGCGACGACGGACGATCTCGCCCCGCCGGCGGCGGGAGGCCGCGACGCCGCAACGAGGGACCTCCTGATCGTCGGTGAACGCCAGCGCCTCTCGACATGGAGGGAGCTGGAAGAAGTGCTGGCGATGGGAACCCGGATGAGCGGCCTGGAGATCCTCAGTGCAGCGTTCGGTCCGGACGCGGGATCCAGGAGCACGGTCGTCCAGTCCCTGCCCTCCCCGCTGGACGGGCAGAGGGCCGCGATCCTCGTGAGCGCCGCCGACGCCTCGTCCCTGCCCGCAGGTGCGGACCTACGCGCCTACGCGTCGACTCGAGCCGGCGACCAGCCCGGGATCCTCGTGCTCAACCGCGGACACGCAGCCTACCTCGACCCGGACATGGACCCCGGCCGGTCGGAGAGCGAGATTGCCGCCGGGGAGAACGCGGCTGCATGTCACGCCGACACCGGTGGTTCGATCCGGGGAGCCGCGGGCCTCGCTGTCCTGGCGCTCGTCGCCCTGCTGGGCCTCTGTCTGCGTTTCCCCCGGGAGGATTCTTAGGGCAGATCAGACGAGTCCGCCCGAGCGAAGGGCTTCGCGGCCCGCTGCGCGATAGAGGTCCACCGCCCTCTTGAGCACGGCGATGTCGATTCCAGCCTCCCGCGCGACCAGCTTCACCCCCTTCTCGCCGACCAGCACCTCACCGATGGCCTCCTCCAGGACGTCGATGTCCATCGCCGGCGGAGCGTCGGCTGGCGGATCGGGGGCGGGCGCGGAAGACACAGGCGTGGCTCCGCCGGGGAGCCCGAGCATGGCGGAGAGGTTCACATCAGCCGGCGCCTTCGCGGCCTGCTCGGCCCCCACCGGCAGCCGGACCGCGGGATCCCCCAGCAGCATGTACGCCGCCAGATCCTGGCGCAGCATCCACAGGTGGGACCGACGCACCTGCTCCTCGAGCACCGCCTCCACCTCGCCTCCGCTGGCCATGTCCCCGTCCACCAACATGGTCAGCTCCTGGTTGACGAGGGACAGGCCCCGGGCCATCTCGTGGAACGCGATCCCTGCGCGGTCGCGCTTGAGGGCGGATTGCAGGATGCGCAAGAAACGTCCCGGCCGACTGACGGGCCCCGAGTCCAGCTCCTGGAAGCTGTAGCTGAACGCCAGGTCCACGTGTCCCATGAACGCCAGCGGTCCCTCGGGATTGGCCAGGACCGCCTTGGGTAAAGCCGCCACGAAGGGCCGCTCGCCGTCCGCCGGGAGTCCGCTCAGCAGGAAATCGAGGCGCCCCGGGAACTGCCCATCGGCCTGGAGTTTGGCCAGCCAGTGATGGTAGGCGCTCCCCGACGGCGTGCCGGCGCCGAAGCAGGCGAGCATGAACCAGATGCCCCCGGGGAGGAAGGGGCGGGAGGTCATGTCGGCTCCCGCGACGCTGCCGTCCCTGCCGAAGGACATCGCCCCCTGGCGCAGGCGCCGTTCCTCCTCGCTCCCCCAACCCGCGCGCGGGGCACCGAGCCCGTGGCTCAACGAGAACAGGACCGAGGGGGTCCCCGGTCCCACCTGTTCCATCAGGTCGTCGGGTCCACAGGCCCACCGGTCCCCGATCTCGACCACCTCCTCGGCGCGGTAGTGTCCCTTCTCCCGCCGCTCCCGCGCCTTCGACAGCCCGGGCGTGACCAGGGCCTGGTGGCCCAGGTGGGTCGCCGGAGTCCCATCGTGAACCGTGAAGAACAGGGATCGACCGCGATCGTCGGTGGCGGGCTTGCGTTCCCAACGCAGGACCTTGGCCGCATAGGCCTCGTAGTCGGCCTCGTCGTCGAACGCCACGCGACCGACGAAGGCGTCGGCGGCCAGCACCTGTTGCAGCTCCAGCGGCACCTGATCCAGGTCCCCGAGGATCATCAGGTACCGGGGAAGCTCCACGCGGAGGTCCGTCCCCGGATCGAACACCTTCTTCCTCCACTGGACCGCCTCGTCCAAGCACATCTTCGGCGGCACCCGATAGGGCTCGATCCGCGGGATGTCCATCTGGCGGCGGCGGGCCTCGATCAGGTCGTCCACGGCCCCCAGAAGTCGCTCACCCTCATCGCCGTCGGGCACGATCACGGACCAGCGCTGCGCCGGCAGATCGTTGGGATTCTCCCCCTCGTCCCACAGCGGTACGCTCCTGCGGGTCCCCTCCGCTTCCGGGGGCGAGTCCCCGGGAAGCCCTTCGTCGTCCAACACCGGCTCACGGTCGTCGGCGTGGACCATCAACAGCTGCAGCGCGTCCGACGGGTCGGCGGGCATGATTCCTCCTCGTGTCGGGCTTCGGGAGATCGGGGACTCGGCGTCGACCGAGGCGACTCAGTGGGTCAGGATCGTCTCCTGGAGCACCCGCTCCTCGCCATCGCCCAGCCACTGCACCAGCCGCAGGCGCGCCCGGCCGTCCTCCTCGGGGTCGAACACCGCGGCCGTGAGGCGCCGCAAGGTCGGCGCCGCCGGGCCCCGATCCGGATCCAGCTGGGGGTTGCGCCGCAGCCGGGTCAGGAACTCGGTCCACTCGTCGTCCAGGGCGTCCTCCGCCGGCAGCTGCATGAGCCAGATCCACGTGCCCGTGTTGACGTAGGTCAGCTTCGGGTCGTGCCGGAAGCGGGCAGCGTGGCTGTGGCCCAGGACCACCGCGTCGGCCTCGAACTTCTCCGCCAGCCGGCCGGCCTCGGTCCACTCGTCGTCCGACGGCGTCAGGTCGAAGAACCGCTCGCCCGCATCCCCGGCCATGGAGCGCTGGGCCCGGGCGTACAGGGCCAGGCCGCCCTTTCCCGCCTTGAGCAGCGCCGAGTCGGTCACCTCGTCGTCCCCGGCCGAGAAGAACGTGGGACCTGCGACCAGCCCCAGGAGTCCCTCGAGGGCCTCCTGCTCGTCCGCGGACAGCCCCAGCTCCTCGATCCGGTCGGCCAGCCCGGTCTCGGCCTCTCCCTCCCCGAACGTCGCCGGGCCGGAGAGACGGCGGAACAGCTGCCAGGCCAGGGTCAACGTGGAGCCCGAGAACAGCACCCGCACCGCGCCCGGGTCCACGGCCAGCGCGGTCATCACCGCGCCCTGGAAGTCCGGCTTGAGCAGGTCGGCGAAGCGCATCCCGAACTGGACCTTGAGTGGATTCAGCAGGGTCTTGACCAGTCGGGATCCCGGGGAATAGCTGAAGTCGCGGTACATCCCGCCCTCGGGTCCGGCCAGCAGGTGCTTGTAGTCCACCTTGTTCCAGGGATCGCAGTGGTCCCCGTGCGCCACCAGGACCCGCACCTTGCCCACGTCGACGAGCATCGGCTCGTCCCCGAGTTCGAACACCAGCCGCGCCGCCACGTCCGGGGGCTGTCCCAGGGCGTCGCGGACCACGGCCTGGACGTCCGGATCGGCCAGCTCCACGTCGTGGTTGCCCAGGCGGATGACCACCTCCCCACCCCGCTCCAGCACTCGCCCCATGGCCTGCAGCGTCGACCCGGTATCCGCCCCGGCCACCGCAGCCCGGGCCTGGGTCACCGCCCGCTCCACATCGAACTCCAGGGGATCCTCGTTGAGCAGGAAGTCGATACCGTCGCCGGCCACCACCACCCGCGTCGGCTCCGCCGCCGCCGAGTCCAGGAACGCGGCCAGCTCCTCGCCCCCCGCAAAGATGTCGAATTCGTCGCCGCTGCCCAGGTGCAGGTCACTCACGATCAATGTCCGCATCGTCTCTCTCCTCGATCGGTCCACTCGCTGTCCGATTCCCCTATGTAGTATGGATTCTGGCGCCAGACTCGACGGCCGCCGCTCCGCGCCGTCGCCCCGCCAGCCATACCTTACACCGCAGTGGGTCGATTGGGGACCTGCTCCCGCGATCCCTGCCGTGTCAGGAATCCACGAATGTCTGTAGCGCCGCGGCGAGAACCTCCGCCTCCCTCTCCTCCCGCATCGTCAGCCCCCCGACCAGGACCACGGGATCCCCCCCCCGAACCACGGCCACCACCTGCCAGCTGTAGTCGGTGTAGTGGCGGTCCGGACCCATCTCTCGCAGCTCCGTCTTGCTCTCGGAGTGGATGGTGACGTCGAACTTCTTCACACGGTCCAGCGCCACGGACCGCAGACGCGGCACGGCGAGCCCGAGCGTCCGCCAGGTCACCCGTTCCTTGCCCACCCGCAGCACGGTGCGGTTGAACAGGGTCGCGATCGTCCCCAGCACACAGAGCACTCCGAAGCCCAGGAAGATGAACTCCTCGACGGCGTCCCACGGGGCACCGTCCGCCCGCTCCCGCGCCCACAGCACGGCGAACACCAGAGCCCCTCCCAGGCCTCCGAGGAAGTTCCACAGCTCGAAGTGGTAGAAGATCACCTTCAGCCCGCCGGCGGTCCGAGTGACCTTCACGCCGGGGGAGGTGATGGGCTCGTCTCCCCGTGGATTCATCGCAGGTCCCCTCGGGGGGATCCTACCGCGGCCGAAGGCGCGGTGCTCCGGGTTCAGCGGGACGGGTCGCCGCCCACGTCGAGGGGAATCCCGTAGGCCAACCAGGTGAACCGGTCGACGCCCTGGCCCTCGTCGGACACCACCAGATCCTGGGCGCAATCGAGGTGGCCGGTGGAGACCGGGTGCACGTTTCGGTAGGTGGACTCCTCGACGCCCTGCTCCTTGGTCATCGCGTAGATCACCACGGGCTGATCGCAGTCCAGCTCCCCACGGACCGGGAAGCCGACCCGGACGGGGTCCGGGACCGAGTTGTCGTAGCCGTGGAAGCCCCATGCGCCCAACCACTCGACGCCCTCGGTCTCCAGGAAGCGGAGGTTCTGCGCCGGGATCTCCACCGCGCCGAAGCAGGGCTCTCGGACCGCCCAGTCCACCTCGTCCGCCCCGATCTCCAGCATCAGACCGTCCCCGACGTCGATCCAACCGGTCTCCGGTTGCAGGGGGAGGAGGGGATCCACGGCCGGCAGGTGGATGTCGGGGGCCTCCAGGGACACCTCCGGGGTCTCGAACCACGCGACCAAGGAGGTGTAGGCGGCCCCGTCCAGGTTCCGGCTCCCCACGACGAACAGGTCGCCGATCCCCTCGCCCAGGTCGTCGAACCAGTACCGCCCGTCCGCGTCGGTGTCGCGCTGAGCACACATGATGTCCAGGCAGTAGACCACCCGGAGACCGACCAGGGGAGCGCCACCCGACGCGTCCAGGACGCGACCGGTCACGTAGGGCTCCACCGGATCCGCGATTGTCTCCCCCAGCTGCCCGGTGATGGACGGCGCGCAGGGATCGGTCGTGTCGTCGTCGCCTGCGGTGTCGTCGTCACCGGCGGTGTCGTCGTCGGCGGGGAGCTCCCCTTCGGTCGGCCCCTCCTGGCAACCGAGTGAGAGCGCCGCGAGTCCCCACCCCAGCATCACTCCGCGTCCGATGGTCGAACCCACGACGGCACCCCTTTCCGTGCCCGCTCCGCCGACATCCAACGTACAGGCCAGCCCGAGCAGCGCGGGGACATTTGCGTCCCGTCCTGTCCCGGCCGGGGTCGACGCTGGACCGGCCGGTCGCGTCGCGCACCGGCCGGCGATATGCTGCGTGCTGGAAGGGGGGATCCCATGACCCGTCCGTGGCTCCCGCTGCTCGTCGTCGTCCTCGCACTCGGACTACTCGCTCCGCCCGCATGGGCGAAGCGTGTAAAGAAGAAGAAGGGCAAGAAGAACAAGGACGCGGGCACCGAGCAGGTGGAAGATCCGGCCGAGACGGCCGGGCGGGCCGAGGAACGGGCGGCGGCCGCCGAGCAGGCCTACGACGCCGGCGATTTCGAGACCGCCTTCGTGGCGGCGCAGGAGGCGTTGGCCATCGATCCCGGCAACGCGCGGGCGCTGCGCATCCGCGGCCGGGTGTTGCTCGAGGTGGGCATCATCAGCATGCGGCAGGGGGACCCGGCGGCCTCGGAGATGGTCACCCAGGGGCTGCAGGACCTCCAGCTCTCCATCGATCTGGCCCCGGACGCCCCCGAATCGGCCGAGGTGCGCAAGATGCTCCTGGCCCTGGCAGGGACGAGCCTGTTCCCCGATCCCCACGTGGAGTGCCCCGAGGAGGCGGTCGCCGCCCACGACGAGGCGGAGGCGCACTTCGCGAACGGGGAGATGGACGGGGCCGCCGAGGCCTACGAGCGGGCGCTGGCCGGCTGTCCGGGTCACGCCGTGTGGTGGATGTACTACGGGGACGTGGACTTCGTGCGCGAGGACTCCGAGGGAGCGCTCGACAAGTTCCGCAAGTCCCTCGAGCTCGAACCCTTCTTCTGGCGCGCCCACCGCTTCGCGTCGGACACCCACCACCGGCTCGGCGATCTGCCCAACACCTACCGGTCGGCGATGCTCTCGGTGGCCTGCAACCCCACCTACGCCAACGGCTGGGATTACCTGGGGCAGACCATGGACAACTACGGGGGAACCCTGCGCTACGTGACCGTCGATTGGCCCGGACCGGTGGCGAACGAGGGGGGCCCGGTCATCGCCGTGACGCCCCCGGAGGACGACAGCGACGAGGCATCGTTCGAGAGCGCCCTGATGCTGATCTACAACATGGGCCGGGTACCCATCGACGAGGAGACCCAGGGCATGTCCCCCCTCGAGTTGGAGCGCCGGGCCGTGGAGATCGGGCTGAGCTTCCTGGCCGAGCGCGGCGTCACCGGGGAGTTCGAGCGCCCCATGCTCCAGGCCTGGCAGCTGCTCGCCCGGGCCTCGGCGGACGGCATGCTCGACGAGGCGATCTTCATGCTGCGCCTCGACGAGTCCCTGCTACCGGAGTTCATCGCCTTCCGCGAAGCTCACCTGGACCGGTTGATCGTCTACACCGCCACCCACCTGGCGGTGCTCGAGCCCGACAGCCCGATCTCCGCGAATCCGGACACCTTCCGGACGGTACTCCCGGAGCTGGACGCTTCCCCGCCGGAGGCACCGTAGACAGCACGCGAGGCCGGATCAGAGCCCCGAGGGCCAGCGGAACATCCGCCGCGTGTCCACGGCGACGATGGCCTCTCCGCCGTCGGCGAAGGCGATCGCGCGGGTGTCTCCGCTCCGCCAGCCGCTCGAAACCCGACCCACGCGGTAGTGCAGGAACAACCCCGGTCGGAAGCTGCGGAGCAGGGCTCCCTCCATCGAGCGCCGTCCCAGGGCCTCTCCGGAGACGACGTCCCAGAGCACCACCCCACCGCCGGACAGGGCCACCGCCAGCACCGGGCGTTCGGGGTGAAACGCCATCGGACCGGTGGTCCGGGGCAACTCGGGCTCCAGCAGCTGCACGACCTCCCCGGACACCGGGTCGAGGACCACCACGAGGTCCGAGTCGAATCCCACCGCCAGGTAGCGGCCGTCCGCCGAGAACACCAGTCGTCGAGCCCATGAACGGCGGTACGGAGACTGCGTCTTCGGCGCGAACAAGACGTCGCGGAGCGCCCGCTGCCACAGCAGGTCACCGTGGCTGGCATCGACGACGGCCACCGTAGCATCCCTTCCCCCGACGGCGACGAGTGCCCCATCCGGTGAGAATTCCACGGCGGATGGCGCGGATAGACCCCACCGCTCGAAGACCTCCCCGCCACCGGCTGCGTCGTAGACCGCGAGCCCGCCCTCCGTGCCGCTGTAAGAGGACTCCCCCAGGGCCATCGCCACCCGATCTCCAGAGGCCGTCAGTGCCATCTCCAGTGGGCGCAATCGCACGCTGTACTCGAGGTGGGTGTTCTCACAGGCATCGACGTCGATCACCGAGATGCGGGTCTCCCGGTACGCCGTGGTCACGATCCGCGTGGCGTGTCCACCGCCACGGCTGAGCGCCGAGGGAACCGAGCCCACCCGCTCGCAAATCGGTACGCCGTCGGCAGAAGCGATGACGTCGTCGTCTGCGAAGAGGTTGAGCCAGACCCTTCCCGAATCCCCTGCGGGCCGCACGTCGTAGATCTCACCGATTCGCGTGACCCGGACACCGGGGGACGTGATCCTGGCCAGGACGAGGGCCAGGAGGATCACCAGCGCGACGGTGCCGGCCCAGCGCAGGGGGAAGGGGATCCTCACGGATCCACCCCCAGCCCGGTTCCGCACGCATCCACCCGGTACCTCACGCTGTCCCCGGATCGCAGCTGCTGCCACCGTCCCAGCGGAACGGTGGCGATCTCACGTCCGCCGGGCCCGACCGCGAGCTCGATCTCGTAGGTCTCCACGGGGATCGTCCTCGTGTCCTCGCTGTCGGGCGGGGCGTCGGGCCACCGGGGTTCGTCCCCCTGACCCCCTGCGGACAGGGTCTCCACCTCGACCCAGGTCGCCTTGGTGTACTCGAACAGGACCGCGTGCGATTCGACGCTGTCCGGGACGGGTTCGGAGACCGGAACAGCCTCCCAATCGGTGTCCTCCGTCGAACACAGGCGGTCCGTTCGGCTCCCGTCCGCAGCGGGACGGGACCCGCAGACCACCGTCCGGACCCCCATCCTGACCGACCGATCCTCCCAGCGGGTCAACGGACCCTCGCCCAGCGCAGCGTCCCGCTCGGAGCCCTCCCAGCGTCGGACATCCCGGGCGAAGATGGGCAGATCGAGTCCGCGGTAGACCCGTGTCTGCCGCTCCTGGACCGACAGTTCACGGGACCAGGTCTTGCCCGTGACCACGGCGTCCACCCCGCGCACAACGGATCCGCAGATCTCCGCGTTCGACGCGGCGACGCGTGCGGAGTGGCGCGCGCGTTCCGCTTCCCCGAAGCGACACCGCTGTATGGGATCGAAACCGAGGAACCACACGAGGCCGAGAATGAAGGGGGACAGCACCGCGGCACCCGCCAGCCGCTTGCGGCGGCGTGACCTCCGTCCCCACCGCCGCGCCCACGCCTCGTCCTCCTCGAGGAGGCTGGCGGGATCCTTCGGGCGCGTTTCGGGCTCTGGGGATCGGCTCATCGGCCTGGGAGCAGTATATCGCCGTGCGCGGTCGCCCTCAGAACACCCCGGCGATCCCCGCCGAGATCCCACCCGTCGGATCGCCCGTCACGAAAGGTCGCCAGGCGAGGGCCGGCCTGTCGCGCTTGCCGCGCAGGGCGCTGGGGACCGGGAACAGGCCGGGCTCGGTGGTGGCGGCGTGGGTGCCGGTGGCGTAGAGCACGCCGTAGATCAGCACCACGGTCGCCACCGCCACGTCGGCGAAGCCCGCGAACATGGAGATCACCCCGGGGATCACGAAGGCGATGCCGTTCTCGTTCACCTGGTGGGCCTGCCACTCGGGGACGTAGAGCCGCTGCCAGCGGCTGAGGTTGGTCACGCCGGCCACCAGCAGGCTGGCGCCGCCGGCGAAGCAGCCCACGGTCTTGACCGTCTGGAGATCCGCGCCCGTGCCGGCGGCGATCAGCGTCGGGATCAACGAGCCCCACATGGGCACCGTTCCCTGGAGCCCGAACACGAAGAAGTACTCGTAGATGTAGGCCTGGGCCAGCCACTTGCCGTCGAAGTCGCCGGGCTTTCCGTGGGGGATGTGGTCCGCGAACGTCAGGTTGGACAGCACCGCCGGCCGGCCCGACGAGCCGTGGGCGATCGCCAGCGAGCGCGACGACTGGTCGAAGGCGATCAGCATCCCCAGGGACACCCCGCCGAACACGAAGCTCCCTGCGAGGGTAGGAGACGACCACTCGTAGACATCGTCGTCCCAGGACGAGAACGGGGCGGGCTTGTCGGATGCCTGGGCCGAACCGCCGAAGGTGAGGACGACGACGAAGAGGACGGTGAAGCGTGCCGTGGTGCGGATCATGGCTCTCCCCCGGCGGTAAAGCAGTCCGCCGTGGGGTTGCTCTACGAACGCCTTCCCTTCCCTGCAAAGGGAACTCGGGAATCCGTCGACACGGGCGCCCGATCGAGCGGATCCAAGCGGACGGGAGCGGCTCAGCGGGGCGGCGGCCCTTCGCGCCAGATCTCCGCCACCCACCGCGCTTCGGCACTCGTGGGTCGCGTCACGGCGGTGTGGGAGGGGTACATCAGCCGCCAGGGCCGGGTGTCGTCGTGGCCCAGGAGCAGGGCGTGGCCCAGCTCGTGGGAGGCCGAGGAGCGGGTGTCGGTGCGGGCCAGGTGGGGGGAGATGCGGATGTCGGCGGCGATGACCCGGAACCGGTCGTCCCAGTACAGCTCGCAGCTGGCGAACTCCGTGTCCGGGGCCCGGCCGCGACCCATCAGCGAGCCGACCGGGGCGTGGCCGCGGGCGCCCTCGCCGAACGAGGCCTCGATGCCCCAGGCGCCGAAGTGGATCCACGTGGGGGTGCCCCGGGGGGCGAAGCGGAGCAGCGGCAGGCCCACGGCGCGGTTCCAGCCGTCCAGGGACCAGGCGACGGCGCTCCGGATGCGGTCGGGCGTGTCGGGCCAGTAGCCCACGGTCAGGGGTGGGTCGTGCTTCCAGCGCAGAGGGGTGCCGTCCGGGGCCCGGAGACGGATGTCGTCCATGTGGGCGATCACGGGGTCGGCCCGGGCGCCTGGAGCGGGTAGATCTTCCACGGCTTGGCTCCGTGGGCCACGACCACGGCCCACAGCCCCTCGCCGGGGCACTGGACCATGGCGTAGCCCTCGGGCACCCGGACGCCCTCGACGAGCAGGTCGGCGAGCTTCTGCCAGTGGGTCCAGACATCCACCCGGGTCTCGTCGTAGAACGGCGTCGCGAGCTGGCCCAGTCCCACGATCCCCCCGGTCCTCGCCAAGGTGGTCACCTCGGGGCGGCGGAACATGCCGTCGGTCTTCCAGGTGGCCTCGCCGGCCTCCCCCGCCGCGCCGGTGCGGAACACCCGGCCGAGCAGTGCCCCCGGCGCGTCCCGCCCGCGCTTGCTCAACACGTCGCGGCGCACCAGGAAGCGTCCCCGGGGGCCGACCGAGGGAGCGGCGTCCAGCTCCTCGAAGGGGACCACCGGGGCGTCGTCGTCGAGCATGTACCACGCCGCGTTGACCGCGAATTCGTCCGCGCCGAAGTAGGGCTGGCCGGCATGCTCGTCCACCGCGGACGACGGGGGAATGGGCGCCAGGTAGAGGGGCTGGCCGGGCACGCCGAAGACCACCGGACCGGCGTCGGGTGTCCCGGGTGGCAGGGGGCAGATCTCCAGGGGGACGTCCTTGGCGAAGGGCGGATTCCGGGGCAGGTAGACGTCCACGTCGGTGCCCTCGAAGCCCACGGCCGACACCGCCAGGATCGTGGTCCCCGGGCGCCCCGCACGCTCGACGAGCACCTTGCCGTCCGGGCCGGTCGTGGCGCGAGTCTGGCCTCCGATGGACACGTCCACGTCCCGCACCGGCTCGCCCAGCAGGCAGTCGAGGACCTCCACGGTCAGGTCGGGCCAGGGATTCGCGAGGATCGGTTCGTCCAGCTCGGTCGACGGCGCCTCGGTGGAGGTCTCGGCCTCCACGGGGACGGTGATCCACTCCTCCCCGACCACGCGCAGCCGCAGCTCGGCGGCATGGGGCAACCCGGTGAAGCTGAACCTACCGTCCGCGCCCGTGGCCACCGGCTCCGGCGAGACCTTCTCCACCCCCTCGGGCACCTCGAGCACGGTGGCCTCGACCACCACTCCGGCGAGGGGTTCGCCCGTGGTCCAGTTCGCGACCTGGCCATGGAGGGAGGTGCTGGAGGCAGGACAGCAGCCCAGGGCTCCGACCGCGAGGCATGCGGCCAGCATCGGGCCCAGGGCCCGAAGGGATCGGGGGGCGCAACGGCGCGGGGCCATGACCCCTCCTCCCCGGACGGCGGAGCGCCGGCTCAGTACACGTTGTTGGGCGTCAGCATCTTGGGCTTGTGGGACTGGGTGGCGTAGTAGACCGAGTAGACGCCGTCCTCGTCCAGGTCGCACTCGGCGCGGGCCTCGAAGCTGTCGTCGGCCGGGCCGCGGCCCGTGCGGGCGCGGCTCACGCTGTACCGGCAACGCACGCTGCCGTCGGCGGTCCAACCCAGGTTCTGGAAGCTGGTCAGACCGGCGCCCATGAAGGGGACGGGGTCCTTGCCCGGGATGTTGGCCGGGGTGGCGCGGCAGTTGGTGAAGGCGTCCCACTCGGCGTGGTAGGCCTTCTCGGCGGTGCGGATGGCGTCCAGGTTGGTGGGGGCCTCCGAGCGCATCGCCCGCAACCGGGTCTGGCTGATACCACCCTCTTCGCCCGCCAGCATCTCCTCGATCGCCTGGGCGAACCCGTCGTTGCCCTCGGTGACCAGGGTCACGCTGGCCCGGGCCATGGTGCCGTCCACCTGCAGCTCGCCGAAGACCGCGGTCATCTTCTCGATCAGCGGGAAGATGTCCCGGAAGTCCCGGTCGTCCTCGATGTCCTCGCGGTGCTCGTCGATCAGCGACTCCAGGTCCACGTAGGCCACCGTGGTCGCGCCGCTGTTCAGGACCTTCTTGGCGGACCCGTCGGCGACCTGACTCAGGAAGCTGCCCTCGGGGGACTCCATCTCGTTCTGCAGGTCCCGGATCCGGCTCTTGCCGGACGCGAACACGAGGTGCTTGCGGACCACGGCCCAGGCGAACTCCTCGCTTCCGTCCTCGAGGATGTACCAGGTGGTGTCGCCCTCCTTGTCCGAATCCAGGGGGGCCCGCTGGTCCTTGGCCGCGTCCTCGACGTCCTCGAGGATCTCCTCCAACTCGTGCCCCTTCTTCAGGGGAACCCAGGCGACGAAGGAGTAGGGCTGGCGGCCGGACTCGCTGTCGAACACGGCCACGGTGACCGGCGATCCCAGGTAGGGCACCACGTCGTCCTCGACGTCCACGTCCATCTCCCGCTTCATCGCGCGGAGCCCCTCCTTCAGTTCGTCACCGGCGTCGGGCACGTCCAGGGTCTGCTCCAGCCACTCCTCGGCGTTGACCGCGGTCCGGAACACCGCCACCGCCTCGCCACCCACGTGCTTGGCCAGGGTGTCCTTGGTGTCCCCGGTGGCGTCCTCCAGCCAGGTGGTGCCCTTGGCGACCGCGAGGAAGCCGGAGGCCTGGGCGCCGCCGGGGCCGAGGGTCAGGGTCGCTCCCAGCCCCTCGATGTCGTCCAGGGCGTCGGCGATCTGCCCCTCCGCGGCCTCCAGATCCATCTCGTCGAGCATCTCTTCTCGGATGTCGCGCGGTAGATCGGGGTTCAGCAGCCCCAGAGCGTGCCAGCTGCCACCGATCTCGGACTTGACCGAGGTCACCCAGTCGGCCGACCAGGCCGAGCCGAGCTTGCCGTCGAGCACGTCCTCCATGTAGTCCTCGGCGTCCCTCGATTCCGACGCCACCACCAGCAGCTGGTTGCCCTCGATGGCAAACGCGCCCCCGTTGCGGGAGTCCACGAGGATCTCGACGTCGCCGTGGTTCTTGGTGTCGGTCTCGCGGAAGACCCGCTCGGAGAAGTCCTCCACCAGATCCCAGGCCGCCTCCTCGTCTCGAACGGGGAAGACGGCGAGGATGGTCAGGTCGTCATCCACCCACGAGTAGGCGATTCCAGCCGCTCCGCCGAAGTCCACGACCTCGAGCAGGTCCTCGAGCATGCCATCTTCCAGGTCCAGCTCGTCGGCGATTCCCTCGGTGATGAACTCCCGCTCCTCGTCGTCCATCCCCTCGAACAGGTCGTCCGTACCCAGGGCGGTGTGAAGCCCCGCCAGGTCCCGCACGACGATCACACCCAGCGCGTCCGCGGGAACCCGCTGGAGCACCGGTTTGGCCGGGCTGCCTCCACCGAACACCAGCTTGGCCACCAGCCCGCCGCCGCCCAGGCACAGGACGAGGACCACGATCCCCAGGACGGCGCCGATGACGACCCCGAGGCCCTTCTTGTTCTTCGCAGGTGCTTGCTCGCTCACGCTGGATCCCCCACTCCACCGCCGTGGATGCCGGCGGCGAAGGCTCTCGACCGCTGCATGCGGCCGACGGCGATGGTATGGAGGCCCGGGGGAAGGGTCAAGGTCGACCGCTGCGGGGCAGCCTTGACGCGGCCATCCCCCTCCCCGAAGGTGGTGGGAGATGGTCAACCCCGCGCGATGCACACCCTGGCTCTTCCTCGGCCTGTTCGTCGGCCCGTTCGCGCTCTCCTGCCCCGGCCCCGGCTTCCCCGGCGCCGACGACGACACGGTGGGGGACGACGACGCGGGCGATGACGACACCGTCGGGTGCTCCCCCGAAGGCGACCACACCTGCTGGGGCAGCGACTGGATGGTCTGCGACGGGGGTGCCTGGCAGATCGAGGAGACCTGCACGGCGCCCACGCCCCTGTGCGACCCCGCGCTGGGGTGCGTGGTGTGCGATCCCGGGTCCACCTACTGTGACGGCGACCGGGTGATGCTCTGCGCCCCGGACGGGATGAGCGCGTCGATGGTCGACGAGTGTGTGCCGCCGGAGACCTGCATCAACGGCGAGTGCCTGGACGCCTGCGATATCGCGGCCCAGCAGTACTCCTACTACGGGTGCCGCTTCATGGCGGTGACCACCGACAACGCGGTGCTACCGGCGGCCTTCGATGGGGATTTCGCGGTGGTGATCGGCAACCCGGAGGCCAACGGGGTGGACGCCGAGGTGACGGTCACCCGCGGCGGCCAGGTGGCGGCCACGGCCAGCGTGCCCTTCGGCCAGACCCGGGCGATCCCGCTCTCGATGGTCCCCGAACTCAAGTCACCGGGCCAGACCGCGCTGGTGACCGACGGAGCCTACGAGGTGGCCACGACCGTCCCGGTGGTGGCCTACCAGTACAACCCGCTGCACTTCGAGATCGACGGGACCCACTCGTACACCAACGACGCGTCCCTGCTGCTGCCCGAGCACAGCCTGACCGGCGAATACCGCGTCAACACCTGGCCCACGTGGGGCCACGGGGACTGGGACTGGGTGCCGATCTTCGGGGCCGACGGGGAGTGGGACTACTGGTACCCGGGCTTCATGGCGGTGGTGGGCACGGTGGACGGGACCCAGGTCACGGTCACGTCGACGACCAACACCCAGGGGGGCGACATCGCGGCCCTGACCCCCGGCGGCCAGGCCACGGTGACCCTGAACCGGGGCGACGTGCTCCAGGTGTTGTCCTACGTGCCCCCGGATTCGGAGGACCCGAACTACTGCGCCGGTATGGGCTGGGACGCCCACCAGACCGGCAGCTGCCCGCCCCAGTCCTTCGGCCAGGAGTGCGAGGTGGCCTGCTCGGTCACCGGCGGCGACCTGAGCGGCTCAACCGTCTCCGCCAGCGAGCCGGTGGCGGTGCTGGCCGGTCACCAGTGCACCTTCATGCCCTACTACAGCTGGGCCTGCGACCACCTCGAAGAGAGCATGTTCCCGCTGGAGACCTGGGGGGACCTGGCGGTGATGACGGCGCCCATCCACCCCGACGGCGCCGGGGTGGCCTGGGTCCTCTATCGGGTGATGTCCGGGGATCCGGGCAACCAGATCACCTTCACCCCCGAGGCCCACCCGCCGGTGACCCTGGACCCGGGGGAGTTCGTGGAGTTCACCTCGGTGCTGGACTTCGTGGTCGAGGGCACCGGCCGGTTCTACGTGACCCAGACGTTGCTGGGACAGGACGAGATCGGGACGTCGGCAGGGGATCCGGCCATGGGCTCGGGCATCCCATGGACCCAGGTGCGGGCCGACTACGACTTCCTGACCCCGGAGACCTACACCTCCAACTGGGTCAACGTGGTCGCCCAGAGCGGTTCGTCGATCACCCTCGACGGCACGGCCATCACCGGCTGGGAGGCCGTCGGCTCCACGGGCTACGACGTGGCCCGGGTCCAGGTCCAGCCGGGATCCCACCACGCGACCAGCACCGACAACTCGCGCTTCGGGATCACGATCTACGGCTACGCCTCGTACACGAGCTACCTGCTCCCGGGCGGGATGAACTTCGAGCGCTAGTTCCGCTCCAGGAACCAGTCCACCGTCGCGGAGAGGCCCTGGCGCAGATCGGTGGTGGGTTCCCAGCCGAGGAGCTCCCGGGCGCGGGTGATGTCGGAGAAGTTGCGGCGGATCTCGCCCTTCAGCGGCGCGCCGTGGCGCACGGTGGCCCGGGTGCCGGTCCGTTCCTCGATCAGGTCGACGAGCAGGGCGGTCAGTTCGGAGACGGCCGTCTCGCGATGGGTGGCGATCTGGAACACCTCGCCCCCCAGGCCCGCGCGGGCAGCGCGAACGATGGCGTCCACCAGATCGTCCACGTAGACGAAGTCGCGGGTCTGGGAGCCGTCCCCCCAGATCTCCAGCACCTCACCGGCCAGCGCCCGGCGGATGAACTTGGGGATCACCGCGCCCTTGGTCTCCGACCGCGGTCCGTAGACATTGGCGAATCGCAGGGTGACCGTCGGCAGGCCGTACGAGGCGAAGAAGGCGTGGAGGTAAGCCTCGCCGGCGGCCTTGGAGGCGCCGTAGGGGGACAGGGGGCGGGGGACCTTGCCCTCGTGGATCGGGGGCTCCTGTTCCCCGAGGGTCGCCACCGAGCCGGCCAGGACGAAGGACGAGCAGCCGGCGTCCCGGGCGCCGATCAGGTAGTTCAGTGTACCCAGGACGTTGGTCTCGCAGTCGGTGACCGGGTCTGCCAGCGACGCCTGGACCTCGCTGCAGGCGGCCAGGTGGACCACCGTCCCGGCACCGCGGGTGGCCCGCCGGGCAAGCTGCCGGTCGCGCACGTCCCCCACCACCAGCTCCACGCCGGGAGCACCGACGGGGGGCAGGTCGGCCGCGGGGACCTCCCGGAAGGTGCAGACCGCCGCCAGATCGTCCCGGGTCGCCCCCGACAGGTCGTCCACCACGCGGATCGAGGGCACGGCGCCCTCCCGCCGCAGACGCGCGATCAGGTTGACCCCGATGAAGCCGCAGCCCCCGGTGACGACCCAGCTGCTCATGCTCCCTCCGTGCGGCACGTCATCAGTAGACGGTCACCTCGATCACGTCGTTGGCGTACAGCCCACCCTCGTCGGTCACCGTCAGGCCGATGTAGTGGGTGCCGATCGAGAGCGACGAGGTGGTGAACGAGATGTCGCCGAACACGTCCGGGCTGCCGGTGTCCAGGACGTTGCCCCAGGTGTCGGTCCAGGTGACCGCGAGGGTGTCCAGGGCCGCGTAGTCCTCGGCTGCGGCGGTGAAGGTGATCGCCGTGCCCGAGGGGAAGCTGTCCCCGTCGCCGGGCGCGGTGATCGCCGCGGTGGGCCACCGGTTCCGCATCACACCCACGTCGTACTCGCTACAGCCGGACGAGGGGCAGCCCGCGTACCACAGCGTGAGGTCCACGCCGTCCCAGTACAGGGCCGGTGTGCGGTTGTGGTAGTCGTCCCACTCCCCGGACGCCCCCATCGGCAGCGGGTTGAGCGAGGACTTGGTCCAGTTCACGCCGTCCGACGAGAACGCCAGCCCCAGCTTGTACTGGCTGCCCGTGTGGCCCTGGTAGGCCATCAGGTAGCCGCTGTCCACGGCCACCACCGAGGGGCCGAACACGTGGGTGTCGTCCCAGTCGCCGCCCGTCACGTCCACCACCGCCGAGGTGTCCACCCGGGTCCAGGTGACCGCGTCGGTGGAGCCGGCGTAGCCGATCCGGATGGTGCCCGACGAGCTCGGCCGTCCGCCGTACCACATGTGGTAGGAGGCCCCGTCGTAGAGCACGGTCGGATCGTAGACGTGGTAGTCGTCGAAGGTGCCGGACTGACCCAGGTCGAGGACCGGGGAGGCCGGGTTGCGCTCCAGGGCGGTGCCGTCCCAGGACTCGGCCAGGCCGATGCGCCAGTGGCTGCCGTCGTACCCCGCGTGGAACACGCGCAGGGAGCCGGTCCCGTCGTCCACGGCCGAGGTCGACCAGAGTCCGTCGTCGTCCCACTCCCCGGACTCGCCGTGGTCCATGGCGACCCAGGGCCAGTAGCGGACCACCGCGCCCTCGTGCTCCAGGCGCCAGGCCAGGCCGTCGGGGGAGCGGGCGGCACCGAGCCGCCAGTCCGAGCCGTCGTAGGCCGAGAACCAGGAGCGGAACAGGTCGCCGTCCCGCGTCACCTGGTCCAGGTAGATCCGCTGGTCCGCGAAGGAGCCGCTGGGCGTGGGCTCGACGATGGGATTGCAGGGGCTGCGCATCCAACCCGAGGTGGTGCGGTCCCAGCCGCCGACCCCGGAATCCAGGTCGTCGCAGTCACCCTCGCAGACCGTGTAGCCGTCCGCGTCCCAGTCCGGCGGTCCGCTGGGATCGGCCAGGCAGTCCCAGGCATCGACCTGGACCGCGATCTGGTCCGTGGCCTCCAGCCCGCCCTCGTCGATGACGGTCAGGGTGAGGGTGTGGACCCCCGGGGCCAGGTTGGCGGTGCCGATGGACACCTCACCCGCCGCCGAGGGGGTGGTCTGCCCGATCATGCCCTGCAGGTCGCTCTCCAGGTAGACCTCCACGTTCTCCACGAAGGCGTGATCGGTGACCGTGGCCTCGAACTCCACCAGGTCCCCCTGGGTGAACGTCGCGCCGTCGGCCGGGGCGTCCAGGGTCGCCGTCGGCATGCGGTTGTAGGCCACGCCGATCGAGTTGGACTGGCCCGTGTTGGAGGAGGCCCCCCGGTAGTACAGGTAGACGCCGCCGTCTTCGGGGTGGATCACCCCGGCCAGCGTCCGGGAGTCGTCCCAGGCGCCGCTCACGCCACGGTCGAAGGAGACCGTGGACGTGGTTCGCATCCAGTTCACCCCGTCCAGGGTGGTGAGCATCCGCTGGCGGGCGCTGGTACCGGAGTTGTAGTACAGCATCATGTAGAGCTGGCCACCGGCCTCGCGGACCGTGGGGCGCAGCAGGTAGGAGCCCTCGCTGGTCAGGTCCGGACTCAGGTAGTAGTTGTCCGGGTCGCGGGTCCAGGTGGACAGGTCCGCGGAGGTCGCGTGGCCGATGCGCCGGTCACCGCCGCTGGAGGGGGCGCCCACGTACCACAGGTGATACTCGCCGTCGTACTCGGCGACCGTGGGTGCGTACACGTGGTAGTCGTCCCACTCGCCGCTCGCCCCCAGGTCCAGCACCGGGTTGGCCGGGTCCTTGGTCCAGGCCAGCCCGTCCGCGGAGGTCGCGTGGCCGATGCGGTAGGTGCTGCCCGAGTACCCCGAGTAGAACAGGTGGTAGCTGGACCCGTCGTACAGCACGTCGGTCCAGAACACCCCCGCGTCGTCCCACTCTCCGGAGCCGCCCAGGTCCAGCACCGGATTGCCCGCGTACTTCTCCCAGCTCAGCAGGTCGGCCGAGGTCGCCACCCCGACCCGCCAGCGGCTGCCGTCGTAGCCGGAGTAGTGCATCAGGTACTGGGTCCCGTCCCAGATCACCGGGCCGGGGGTGATGGTGTAGTCGTCCCACAGACCACCCGTGCCGTAGGTGATCACGGGATTGCAGTCCGAGCGCATGAAGCCGCTGTCGTCGGCGATCCAGCCCAGGACGGCGGCGTCCCCGTCGTCGCAGTCTCCGTCGCAGACCATCACCCCGTCGCCGTCGTCGTCCAGCTCGTTCGCGCCGGGGGAGCCGTCACAGTCGTTGTCCAGGCCGTCGCAGGCCTCCGCTGCCCCCGGGTGGATCTGCGGATCCAGGTCGTCGCAGTCGCCGTCGCACAGCCGGAAGCCGTCGCCATCCGAGTCGGTCTCGTCCGCCGGTACGGCCCCGTCGCAGTCGTCATCGATCCCGTTGCAGGCCTCCGCGGCGCCGGGGTTCACCGAGGCGTCGCCGTCGTCGCAGTCCCCGTCGCAGATCCGCCAGCCGTCCCCGTCCTCGTCCACCTCGTCGAGGGGGAGGGCGCCGGCACAGTCGGTGTCCACGCCGTCACAGGCCTCGACCGCTCCCGGGTAGACCCCCGGATCGGCGTCGTCGCAGTCCCCGTCGCAGACCATCCAGTCGTCCGCGTCGGCGTCCACCTCGTCGGCGGGGACTGCTCCGTCGCAGTCGTTATCCAGCCCGTCGCAGAGCTCGGCGGCGCCCGGGTACGCGCCGGGATCGGCGTCGTCGCAATCCCCGTCGCAGATCATCCAGCCGTCCCCGTCCCCGTCGGTCTCGTGGAACGGCAGGGCCCCGTCGCAGTCGTTGTCCACCCCGTCGCACTGCTCGGCCGCGCCCGGGTAGGCGTCGGGATCGGCGTCGTCGCAGTCCCCGTCGCAGACCATCGCCCCGTCCCCGTCCCCGTCCACCTCGCCGGCGTCCGGGGCGCCGTCGCAGTCGTTGTCCAGACCGTCGCAGGCCTCCGCGGCCCCGGGGAACACGCCGGGGTCGGTGTCGTCGCAGTCCCCGTCGCAGACCAGGACGGCGTCCCCGTCCTGGTCGACCTCGTCCGGCTCGGGGGCACCGCTGCAGTCGTTGTCCAGGCCGTCGCAGACCTCGGTGGCTCCGGGGTGGATGGCGGCGTTGCCGTCGTTGCAGTCCCCGTCGCAGATCCGGACGCCGTCCCCGTCCCCGTCCTGCTCGTGGTTGGGCAGGTGGCCGTTGCAGTCGTTGTCCAGGCCGTCACAGATCTCCGTGGCCCCTGGGTGGACCGTGGGATCCCCGTCGTCGCAGTCCTGGCCCTCGGGCCAGCCCTCGCCGTCCGCGTCCACCGGCGCCCTGTCGTCGTCCCCCGTGCTGTCGTCGT
>CAZITQ010000169.1:0-21501 GCA_964542165.1 uncultured Rickettsiales bacterium | reverse complement strand
CCCCCCCCCCCCCCCCCCCCCCCCCCCCCCCCCCCCCCCCCCCCCCCGGGCGCCTACCACCTGTACATCGAGACGGGGTCCTGACACCGCTGCGGTGGCAGCGTCACCGGCGCATTTGACCCCTCGCGTCCGCGTTCTCTAGGATCCGGCTTGACGTGGACGCGGCTGCGAACCGAAGCTGAGGCACGATGGGCACCCCGAGGAACACACGCCGGACGCTGACCCTTGCCGTGAGCGCGATCGCCCTCCTGGCCACGACGTCGGCCAGCGCCGCGCCCCTGGTCCTGTACCGCAGCCTCCCCAGCCGGGACCCCATCGGCAGCGTGAAGCAGCAGATGCAGGCGAGGCTGGGATTCGGCGACTCCCAGCTCACCCGGGTCATCCCGCTGGCCAGATACGCCTTCGACGGGGCGTTGCTGTGGCCCCTGGACGAGGGCGCCCAGTTCTGCGAATCCCCACGCCATCCCGAGCTGGAGGCGGCGATCACGGACGCGGAGACCGCCCTGGACCTGCTGGACTTCCCCCGCGCGGCCGCGGTCCTGGAGCCCCTGTTCGAGAGCCTGGCCTGCGTGGGCCGGGGCGCCACCGCGGACCGGCTGGCCCGGGCGGCGTTGCTGATGGGCTACGCCCGGTTCCAGCTGGGCGACCGGGACGGCGCGGCGACCGCCTTCGGCCAGGCCGCGTCGTTCGACCCCGACATCGAGTGGGACGGGACCTACCCCCCGGACGCCCAGCAGGTGTTCAACAACGCGGTCCTCGACAGCCTGAGACAGCCTGCGTCGACCCTGGGCGGGACCCTCGACGGCGTCTTGGTGGACGGACGGCCGGTCGGGGACGACCACACGCTACGGCCCGGTTGGCACCTGCTCGCCGTTCCGCGGGAGGAGGGCGATCCGGTCCGGCTGGCGGTGGAGCTGACGCCGGGGCGCCGCCTGGACCTGGGCGACACCCAGCGCATGGTGGACGAGTTCTTCGAGGGCGGCCGGGGATTCGCCGCCACCCTGGCCGTGTTGCGGGCCCACGTGAGCGGCGAGGGAGATCCGGAGACCTATCTGGTGGACTCCGAACGAAGCCGGATCCTGCGGTTCTTCGGCGGCAGCGGTGAGCTGCGGGAGCTGCCCGGGGGCGGTGGCGTGGTGGACACCGGCGACCGGACCGGAAACGGGGATTCGAGGGGGGACGACGACGACGCTGACGACGACGACGACGACGACCGCAACGGTGGTGGGAGATCGGTCGGGGCGACCTCCGGTCTCCGCAGGCCGGTGAAGATCGGTCTGGGCATCGGAGGCGGAGCCCTGCTGCTGGGGGGCATGGGGATCGCGGTGGGCACCGGCGTCACCTACCGCAACGTCTGCTACTTCAGTCAGGGCGGTGAGCAGGGGGGCAACATCCACCTCCAGGGTCTGGTCCCCGTCGCGGGTCCCGGGATGCTCCACAGCTACTGGTCCCAGAACTGGGGCCAGGACTGCTACGAGAACCTGCTGCCGTACTACCCCCCTGGCCATCGCGCTGACCGCCGCGGAGATCGCCGGCATCGCCCTGCTCGTGGTGGCCCTGGCCTCCCCGCTGGACGACTCGGGCGCCGCCCTGGGCGAACGCCGCCGCTCCCCACCCCTGCTCCTCCCCTCCCTGAGCCCCGACGGCGCGTCGTTCACGCTGACCGGCCGATTCTGATTCCCACCTGGCACGGGGGTTGCTTCGAATATCCCCGAGTGTCTCGATGTCCCAGAACTGAGACACCACCGCGGAGGTAGACAATGCGACGATTCCTCCTGTTCCTCGCCGCGCTGACCACGGGGCTCGGGGCATCCGCCGTCCAGGCCCGACCGGCGATCATCGACGAGGGCACCCTGACGTACCACGTGGACCACCGGTTCAAGTCCTTCGACGCGGTCATGCCCGCGTCCGCCGTGGAGGTCGTGTTCGACCTGGACCCGGCGTCCCCGGAGACCCTGTCGTTCGAGGCCCGGATCCCGCTGGCCTCCTTCGACAGCGGCAACCAGCTGCGGGACGAGCACGCCGCGGAGGCCCTGGAGCTCTTCCTGTTCGCCGACGCCTCGTGGACGGCACAGGAGGTGAAGGTGACCGAACGGGAGCCCGCCGAGGGATCCCTGTCCAAGGCCATCCTCACGGCGTCCGGACCCCTGACCCTCCACGGCGAGACGCACACCCTGACCGCGGACGTCCTGATGGCCGTCGCCGGGGACCGGGTGGCGATCCAGGCGACCTTCCCGATCTCGCTCGACGAGTACGGGATCCGCAGGCCGGGCCTCCTGGGCTTCAAGATCGACGACACCGTGACCGTGACCGTGGACCTGACCGCCACTCTGCGCTGAGGGGGAGACCATGACCGCCAAGACCTCGTTCCTCGTTGCCTTCGCCCTGATCCTCGTCGCCGCCGCCCCCATTCCAGCGGTCGCTTCCGACGCCACCTCCATCGCGCTGGGGCGGGCGCCCGGTCAAGCCCACGTCCCCGTCCTGAGGATCGGCGAGGCGCCCTCGGCCGAGGACGCCGAACGCATCCGACGCCTCGTCCGGGTTCGCCGGGGCATGATGCAGACCCACCAGGTGCTGTCGGTGATCCTGTTGCCGATCGCGGGGGCCGCGGCGGTGATGGGCACCATCAACCGGGCGAGCATCGACACCGGCCAGGGGGTCACACCGGGGATGCTGTCCCTGCACCGGGGCCTGGCCATCGGCACGGCGGGCCTCTACACCACCACCGGACTGCTGGCGATCACCGCGCCCCATCCCCTGCGGGAGACCGTGGGGAGCACCCGGGCCGAGGGGGCGCGGGACTCGTCGCGGGTCCACCGGACCCTGGCTGTGCTCCACGCCATCGTGTTCGGCGCGCTGATGGCGACCGGCATCATCGACGCCAACGCCCCCCTGTCCGCCGACGCCTACGCCGTGCTCAACAAGATCCACGTGGCCGAGGGCTGGGCGTTCTTCTCGCTCCTGACGGCATCCGCGATCTCGATCTCTTTCTTCTAGCCCCGCCCCCGCCCCCGCACCCGCTCCCTGCCGACTGTCTCACTCCCCCGGCACCGAACTTGCAACCCTGACAATCATATGTAGGTAAAACAAACGGAGGTTGTCTCGTGAAACAGATCGCGGGGGCGAGGAGACTCTGGGGCGGGGCGACCGCTGCGGTGTTCCTCGGCCTGATCGCCCTCGCGCCGCCCACGGAGACGACCTTGGAGCCGACCACGGAGCCGACCACGGAGCCGACCACGGAGCCGACCATGAGCACAGCCCTCCCAACCCAGTCGGTCATCGACACCCTGCCCCCGGACGGGGGCGAGGAGTTCAACCGCCTGATCCACGAGCAGAGCCCCTACCTCCTGCAGCACGCCCGCAACCCGGTGGACTGGTACCCCTGGGGCGACGAGGCCTTCGCGCGGGCCCGGGACCTGGGCCGGCCGCTGTTCCTGTCCATCGGGTACTCCACCTGCCACTGGTGCCACGTGATGGAACACGAGTCCTTCGAGGACCCCGAGGTGGCCGCGCTGCTCAACGAGCTGTTCGTCTGCGTGAAGGTCGACCGGGAGGAGCGCCCGGACATCGACGCGGTCTACATGGCCGTAGCGCAGGTGATGACGGGGGGGGGCGGCTGGCCACTCACGGTGGTGTTGACCCCCGACAAGAAGCCGTTCTTCTCCGCGACGTACATCCCCAAGCACGGTGTCTACGGCCGGCCGGGCATGATGGAGCTGCTGCCGGCGGTGGACCGGGCCTGGCGCGAGGACCGCGAAGGGGTGCTCGCGTCCGCGGACAAGGTCACCGGCTTCCTGGATCAGCTCAACGACGGCGGCGACGGCACTCCGCTGGAACCCGCCCTGCAGGCGAAGGCCCACGGCAACCTGTCCGGACGATTCGACCCCGTGTTCGGCGGCTTCGGCAAGGCGCCCAAGTTCCCCTCGCCACACCAGCTGTCCTTCCTGCTGCGGCGGTGGTCGCGGGAGGGGGATCCCCGCGCCCTGGAGATGGTGGAGACGACGCTGCGAAACATGCGCCGTGGAGGCCTGTTCGATCACCTGGGCTACGGCTTCCACCGCTACTCCACCGATGCCCGGTGGCTCGTGCCCCACTTCGAGAAGATGCTGTACGACCAGGCCCTGCTGGCGCTGGCCTACCTCGAGACCTACCAGGTGACCCGGGATCCGTTCTACGCGGACACGGCCGAGGAGATCTTCACCTACGTGCTGCGGGACATGACCTCGGCCGAGGGCGCGTTCTACTCGGCGGAGGACGCGGACAGCGAGGGGGTCGAGGGGCTGTTCTACGTCTGGACCGCGGACGAGATTCGCGAGGCCCTGGACGAGGACACGGCGACGCTGTTTCTCTCGACCTACGGGGTGACCGAGCTGGGCAACTACGCCGAGGAGGCCACCGGCCACCGCAGCGGGCACAACATCCTCCACCTGCAGCGCCCCCTGGACGAGGCCGCCCGACGCCAGGGCGTCGAGCCGACGGAGCTGCACCGCCGTCTGTCCGAAGCCCGCCAGCTCCTCCTGGAGCGGCGCGACGGCCGGATCCGGCCCCTGCGGGACGACAAGGTGCTCACCGACTGGAACGGCCTGATGATCGCGGCCCTGTCCCGCGCTGCCGTGGTGCTGGACCAACCCCGCTACGCCGATGCTGCGCGCCGGGCCGCCGACTTCTGTCTGAGAGAGCTGCGCGACGACGAGGGCCGCCTGCTCAAGCGCTACCGCAACGGATCCGCCGGGCTGCCCGCCCACCTGGACGACCACGCCTTTCTGGCGTGGGGGTTGCTCGAGCTGTACGAGGCCACCTTCGAGACCCGCTACCTGGCCGAATCGGTGGCGCTGACCGATCGGATGCTGGACCACTTCGCGGACGACGAGCGGGGCGGCTTCTTCCTCACCGCGGACGACGGCGAGACGCTGCTGGTGCGGACCCGGGAGGCGTACGACGGCGCCATGCCCTCGGGCAACTCCGTGGCCGCCGCCAACCTGGCGCGGCTGGCGCGCATCACCGGCGAACCGCGGTACGCGACCGCCGCCGATGGGGTGTTCCGCTCGTTCTCCACGTCCGCCGAGCGGGGCCCCGAACACTTCGCCTACCTGTTGATGGCAGCGGACTTCGCGGCGGGACCCACCCACGAGGTCGTGGTCGCCGGCGTCGAGGGCGATCCGTCCACCGAGGCCATGCTGGGGGCCCTGCGCAGGCCCTTCTTGCCCCACAAGGTGGTGCTGTTCCGGGAGGGTTCGGCCGATGCGCCCCCCATCGCCCGGATCGCTCCGTTCACCGGGGCCCAGCGACCGGTGGACGGGCAGGCCACGGCCTACGTCTGCCGTGAGCAGGCCTGCGAGGCGCCGACGACCGACGTGTCCCACATGCTCGGTTTGCTGGGCTGGGAGGACGAGGGCGAGAGCGATCGAGCCATCCCGGGAAACGCCTCAATCCGATAAAGTTGATAGAAATACTGTGAGGAAACCATGACCAACATCGCATCGAACGTGACCGAGCTGGTGGGCGGGACGCCCCTGGTGGCCCTACATCGGATGGGCGAAGGGCTCGGGGGTCAGGTGCTGCTGAAGCTGGAATCGGCCAACCCCCTGTCCAGCGTCAAGGACCGCATCGGCCTGGCGATGATCCAGGCTGCCGAGCGCGAGGGGCTCCTCGGCGAGGGGACGAGGATCGTCGAGCCGACGTCCGGGAACACGGGGATCGCCCTGGCCTTCGTCTGCGCGGCCAAGGGCTACGACCTGACGCTGGTGATGCCCGACACCATGAGCATCGAGCGGCGAAAGCTGCTCGCCGCCCTGGGGGCGGAGCTCGTCCTGACCCCCGGCGCCGAGGGGATGCCCGGCGCCATCCGCCGCGCCGAGGAGCTCAAGGACGGAGACGACCAGATCTTCATCCCCCAGCAGTTCCGCAACCCCGCCAACCCGGACGTGCACCGCCGGACCACCGCCGAGGAGATCTGGCGCGACACCGACGGTCAGGTGGACGCCATCGTCGCCGGCGTGGGCACCGGCGGCACGATCACCGGCGTCGCCGAGATCCTCAAGGCCCGCAACCCCGAGTTCCAGGCCATCGCCGTGGAACCGGTGGACTCCCCGGTCCTCGCGGGCGGCAAGCCGGGACCCCACAAGATCCAGGGCATCGGCGCCGGCTTCGTGCCCGAGGTGATGCGGCTGGATCTCGTGGACGAGATCCTCCACGTGGAGGCCGCCGACGCGGGCCGTACGGCCCGGGCCCTCGCCCGCAAGGAGGGCATCCTGGGAGGCATCTCTGCGGGTGCCAACGTCTGGGCCGCGATGCAGGTCGCCGCCCGGCCGGAGATGGCCGGCAAGCGGATCGTGACGGTGATCTGCGACACCGGCGAGCGCTATCTGAGCACCTGGCTGTTCGAGGGCGACCATGTCTGACTCCGGCATCCCCCAGGTCGTCGCGGCCACGCGGCGCGACGACGCCCAGAGCCTGGAGTCGGTGGTCGACGAGCTCTGCCTGGGCAACGGCGTGGGGTCGAGCGTGGGCCGCTGGAACCCCTGCGACACTCCGCTGCCGTCGCGGGACGCGGTGGTGGAGATGGTCGGCGCCCTGCGTTCGGTGCTGTTCCCCGGGTACTTCGGAACGTCTGAGCTCAGCCCCGAGGGCATGCGCTTCCACGTGGGGTCGACCCTGGACCGGGTGCTGTCCACCATGCAGGAGCAGGTCAAGCGCGGCCTGTGCTTCTCCTGCCGCTGGGACGCCCACACCTGCCGGACCTGCGATGCCCGGGCGCTGGAGATCACCCGCGCCTTCCTGGGCCGCTTGCCCGAGGTCCGCAGGCTCCTGCAGTCCGACGTCCGCGCCCACTACGAGGGGGATCCGGCCGCGGTGAACCCGGACGAAGCGATCTTCTGCTATCCGGGGGTCCTGGCCCTGATCAGCCACCGGATGGCCCACGAGCTGTACCGCCTCGAAGTGCCCTTGATCCCGCGAATCATCAACGAGCACGCCCACAGCGTCACCGGCATCGACATCCACCCGGGGGCGCAGATTGGCGAGGGACTGTTCATCGATCACGGCACCGGCGTCGTGATCGGCGAGACCAGCGTGATCGGCGAGCGGGTGCGCATCTACCAGGGGGTGACCCTGGGCGCCAAGAGCTTCCCCCTGGACGAGGACGGCAACCCGATCAAGTCCGTCCCCCGCCATCCCATCGTCGAGGACGGCGTGATCCTCTACTCGGGCGCCACGGTCCTCGGGAGGGTCACCCTCGGCCAGGGTTCGGTGATCGGCGGCAACGTCTGGCTGACCCGTAGCGTGCCCGCCAACAGCCGCCTGATCCAGACGCCCGCCCGGACGGAGGAGTTCGCGGGCGGGGCCGGGATCTGATATCCCGTTCGGGTGGGCGGAGGTGTCGATGCCCGATCCCGAGACGACCGCGACGATCCTGTTCATCGACGACGACGCGACCGGGCGCGAGGTGGCGACCTACAACCTGAAACGCGCGGGTTTCGCCGTGGACGCGGCCGAGAACGGTGCCGCGGGCCTGGAGCGGTTCGATCCCGGACGCCACGCCGTGGTGGTCACCGACCTGAAGATGCCAAGGATCGACGGGATGGAGGTGCTGCGGCGGGTGCGGGAGCGTTCCCCCGACACCCCGGTGCTGGTGATCACCGCCTTCGGTTCCATGGAGATCGGGGTGGCGGCGGTGCGGGAGGGCGCCTACGACGTGCTGGCCAAACCCTTCCAGCGCGACCAGCTGCAGATCACCGTCCGGCGGGCGGCCGAGCGCGCCCGTCTGCTGCGGGACAACCGCCGGCTCAGACGGCAGCTGGCCGGGGTGGAGCGGCCCATCGTGCACGGCGGCGGTTCGATGGCCGAGCTGCTGGAGACCGTAGACCGGGTGGCGAACAGCGACGCCACCGTCCTGGTCACCGGCGAGAGCGGCACGGGCAAAGAGCTGCTGGCCCGGAGGATCCACGCCCGGAGCCCCCGGGTCGAGGCCCCCTTCGTCTCGGTGAGCTGCGCGGCGCTTCCCGCCGAGCTGCTGGAGTCGGAGCTGTTCGGCCATACCCGCGGTGCGTTCACCGGTGCGGTCCGGGACCGCCGGGGGAGGTTCAGGGCGGCGGACGGGGGCACCCTCTTCCTCGACGAGGTGGGCGAGCTGCCTGCGCCCCTGCAGGGCAAGCTGTTGCGGGTCCTGCAAGAGCGCGCCGTGGACGTGCTGGGCCGCGACGCCCCGGTGCCCGTCGACATCCGGCTGGTGGCAGCCACGAACCGCGATCTGCGCGCCGAGGTGGAGAGCGGCGGCTTCCGGGAGGACCTGTACTACCGACTGGCGGTGGTGGAGCTGCCCATCCCCCCGCTGCGCGACCGCCCCGAGGACGTGGAAGCCCTGGTCCGGCACTTCGTGGCCCTGCACGGCGGCGACCGCTCCCTCGAGATCCCCGACGAGGTGCGCGCCGAGCTACGGACCCGGCCCTGGCCGGGCAACGTGCGCGAGCTGGAGAACGCCTGCGAGCGGATGGCCATCCTCGCCCCGGCCGGGACCCTGCGCGCCTCCGACCTCCCCTCCCCCGCCGGGGCCGCCCCCGCCGTGGACGAGGCCTGGCTCGACGCCCTCCCCGACGGACTGTCGCTGGTCGACCTGGAGAAACGCGCCATCGAACACGCCCTCCGCCGCACCGGCGGCAACCTCTCGGCGGCCGCGCGCCTCCTCGGCGTGCCCCGCCACATCCTGATCTACCGGGTCGAGAAGCATGGCATCCCGCGGGGAAGGTAGTCCCTGGCGGGCGCTGGCGGACTGGCGGGCGATCGCCGGGATCTGGATCCCGCTGATCGGGATCACCGCCCTGCACTACGGAACCCCGGCCGAGCACCACTGGGTCCACGACGTCGCCCGGCGGCTGTACTACTTCCCCATCGTGCTGGCGGCCTTCCTGGCGGGGCTGCGGGGCGGGCTCCTCGCGGCGGTGCTGGCCTCGGCGGTCTACCTGCCCCACGCCTTCACCCACCTTCACCACATGGACCCGGCCTCGACGCTCGAGAAGTTCCTGGAGGTCCTGCTCTACATCGGCGTGGCCTCCCTGGGCGGGATCCTGGTGGACCGCGAACGGACCGAGCGCCTGCGGCAGCGGGACCTGGCCCGGGAGCTCCAGCGCACCGTGGACGAGCTCAAGGCCACCGAGGGGGAGCTGATCCGCTCGGGGCGCCTGGGTGCGCTGGGCGAGCTCACGGCCGGGCTGGCCCACGAGATCAAGAACCCCCTGCACGCCATGCGCGGCACCGCCGAGATCGTCCGCGACTCCCTCCCCGAGGACGGCCCCGAACACCGCATGCAGTCCCTGCACCTGGACGAGATCGATCGTCTCACCGGAGTCCTCGAGCGGTTCCTGGACTTCGCCCGCCCCAGCGACCCGGTGCTCGTCGAGGTGGATCTGCGCGACGTGGCCGGACGGGTGAGCGAGCTCATCGCCGCCCAGGCCCGCAGGGAGTCCGTGGAGGTGGACGTCCAGCTGTCCGACGCGCCGTGCGGCGTGGAGGGCGACCCCGACCAGCTGGTCCAGCTCGCCCTGGGTATCGCGCTCAACGGGCTGCAGGCGATGCGCGAGGTCGAGGGGCCTCGCCTGCTGTCCATCGCGGCGGGAGAGGAGCGGCGGGGGCCCCGCGCCCTGCGCGTGCTGGCGATCCGCAACGTCGGGCCGCCGATCCCCGACGAGCTCCGCGAGCGCATCTTCGACCCCTTCGTCACCACCCGCGAGGAGGGGACAGGGCTGGGATTGCCGGTCGCCGCCCGCATCGCCGACGCGCACCGGGGCTTCATCGAGACCAGGAACCTGGAGCCGGTGGGGGTCGAATTCCGGGTCCTGTTGCCGGTTCCCACCCCCTGAAGTCTGGCCAAACGCACAACGCGTAACCATAGTAACTTCGTCGAGACTCTCTCTCGAAGGAGGACGTCATGGGTCGCGTAGAGCACGGTCTGCTGTTCCTGGTCACCGCGGGGCTGCTGGCCCACACATTCCTGGTGGGTTGCGACCTGGGGTCGGGCGCCGAACCCGCGGCGAGCATCGCCGGACTGCTGGCCGGTGACGCGGAAGCCGACGCCGAGGACTGCGGGTGCGAGGGAGACGAGGTCGCGGAAGCCAGTTCCGCCGCAACCGCGGCCGCGGCCGAGGACGAGTGCCCCCACGAGGCGATGATCGAGGCACACCGGGAGGCGGGTGTGGAGACCTCGTGTCCCTACCTCCACTCCCTGGAGACCGAACCCGCGCGGGACGAGGCGCCGGAGCCGAACGAGGTGAATCCGAGGCACACCGCCGATCGAGACGGCGGATCCGCGTCGGTCTGGCTGTAGACTATTCTCCACCCGCCTGTCGACTATCCCCCACTCCCCGCTCCTCGCCGCACCCACGCCGAACATTTACCCAGTATCTACGGGCACTTGCGATCGAATACCGTCCTGGCACGTGCCCTGCAAGTGTAATGGGCACCGGCACGAGGACTGCCGGTGGAGGACGCCACATGCATCGAATCACGTTCACCCTGACCGCCGCCTTCGCCCTGACCCTCGGCATCGGCCTCTGGGCCACCGGGTGTGGAGGAGGGGGCGCCACGGACCACGCCGACCACGACCACAGCGGCAACGACCACGCCGGCCACGACCACGCCGCCCACGCCGCGGAGGCCGGGGCGCCCGAGAAGGCCGAGGCCAAGTCGTCCATGGGGCACGCCACCGTGGACGCGGCGGGAGCCGTCCGCTCCTTCGACGCTCGCCCGCCGGTGGGCAGCAAGGCGCTGTGTCCGGTGAGCGGCGAGGCCCACATCGTCAACGCCGACACGGTGGTGGTCGAACACGAGGGACGCCACTACGCGTTCTGCTGCGGCTCCTGCCAGCCCAAGTTCGAGGCCGATCCGGCGTCCTTCGCGGACGCCGGCGCGGGCGGCTGAGCGGCTGACGGACCCGAAGCGGGGGATGCCGATGACCCGTCTTTCGTGCCTGCTGTGGCTGCTGCTGGCGTTCCCCACCGCTGCCGCCGCACAGCCATCGCCCGAGGACCTGGTACACCGGGCGCTGGAGACCCACCCGAGCCTCGAGGGGCTCGGGGCGCGGGTCGAGGCCCTGCAACGGGGTGTGGAGCGGGCGAGGGCCCTGCCCGAGCCGGTGCTGGCGTTGGAGTACGCCAACATGCCACTGGACGCGCCCTACCCCGGTGTCCACCCCATGAGCGGAGTGCAGCTGAGGGTTCAGCAGGGCTTGCTCGCGCCGGGCACGAGGCCGGCGCGCGAGGAGGCCGCTCGTCGACAAGTCCGGGTCGGTGAGGCCGCGGTCCGGGAGGCCAGGGTCTCCCTCGCGGCGGGGGTGCGGACGGCGTTCTGGCAGCTGGCCCGAACCCGCCAGCAGCGGGAGCTGACGGTCGAGCACCTGGGGCTGGTGGATCAGCTGTTCGAGACGGTCCGGGCGAGCTACGAGGTGGGGGGCGCGGGCCAGCACGACCTGCTGAACCTGGGCGTCCTGCGCCGCCAGCTCGAGGACGGGCTCGGCGAGTTCGACCGGCAGGAGCGGGAGCTGCTCGCCGCCCTCGGTGCGGCGCTGGACACCTCCCCCCCGCCCACGATCGAGACCCCCCCCGCGACCCTCGCCCCGCCGACCTCGTGGACCCTCGACGAACTGGTCGCCACCGCGATCGCGGACAATCCGTCGCTGGCCCGTCTGGCCGCCCAGGGAGACGCCGAGCGCGCCGCGGCGGCCGCCGCCGGCCGGGAGGCCTGGCCCGACGCGACCGTGTGGGCGGGGTACCGGGTACGGGCGCCCGTCGGCGAGGCGGACGACGGCGGCAACCAGGTCTCGCTGGGCGTCTCCGTGCCGTTGCCGACCTCGGCGCGGGCCCGCTGGGGTGCACAGGAGGCGAGGCACGAGGCCCTCGCCAGGGCGAGCGAGGCCGAAGCCGCGGCGGTCCTCGCCGGGATCCGGGCCGGCCTGGACGGAGCCCTGGCGCGCTGGGAACGGGCCGGGGACAAGGCTGCCACGTATCGCGAGGACCTGGTCCCCGGTGCGCGGGACGCCCTGGACGCCACCCTGTCGGCCTACCGGGTCGGCAGGGCGGACTTCGCCTCGCTGCACGCGGCCCAGGTCCGCCTGCTGGACCTGGAGCGCGCCGCGCGGGACGCGGACGCCGAGGCGGCGCTGACCCGGGTGGAGATCCAGCGCCTGCTGGGCGTCGCCGAGGTCGGCGAGGGAGAGGAGGTTCCATGAAGGGCATGGCATCGATCGCCGCGCTCGCGCTCGCCCTGGTGCTCGTCCTGCACGCGGGATGCGGCGGCGGTGGCGAGGGAGGCGACGCGCTGTACACCTGCGGGATGCACCCCGAGGTGCTCCAGGATGGGCCCGGGCTCTGCCCCATCTGTCACATGGACCTGACCCCCATGCACGGCGGCAGCGAAGGCGGCGCCGTGCCCTCGGCGGTGACCGGAGCCATGGCCGACGGCGAGGGCGGGCTGCTGATCGATCCGGTGGTCGTCCAGAACATGGGGGTCCGCACGGCTCCGGTGACCCGCGGTTCCCTGGTCCGCAACGTCCGCACCCTGGGGGAGATCGAGGTCGCCGAGGACCAGGTCTCGGTGGTCAACCTGCGCTACTCGGGCTGGGTCGAGGCGATCCACGTGGACCAGACCGGGGAGAAGGTCCGCAAAGGCCAGGCCCTGTTCGACATCTACAGCCCCGAGCTGGTGGCGACCCAGGAGGAGTACCTGCTGGCGCTGCGGGGGGCCGACGACAGCCTGACCCGATCCACGCGCCGCAAGCTGGAGCTGTGGGATCTGAGCGGGCGGCAGATCGACGAACTGGCCGCCGAGGGCGAGGCGTCGAGGACCGTGACCATCCACGCCCCCCGGGCGGGCTACGTGCTCCACAAGAACGTGGTCGAGGGGGCGCGGGTTGCCGCGGGCAGCGACCTGTACCGGATCGGCGATCTGGAGACGATCTGGGTCCTGGCGGAGGTCTACGAGTTCGACGCGCCCTGGATCGCCGAGGGCCAGCCCGCGCGCATGGAGCTCTCCTTCGCACCGGGCGAGTCCTACGCGGGACAGGTGTCCTACGTCTACCCGACCCTGTCCGAGGTCTCCCGCACCCTCAGGGTGCGCCTGGAGTTCGAGAACCCCGGTCTCGCCTTGCGGCCGGGCATGTTCGCCACGGTGTACATCGAAGCCCAGCGCCGGGACGGGGCGCTGACGATCCCCTCCGAGGCGATCCTCCACGGCGGGGAGTCCCAGACCGTCTTCGTGGTCGAGGCGCTCGGCCACTACCGACCGCGGGAGGTGACCACGGGCCTGTCCGGCGACGGCCGCAGGACGGAGGTCCTGTCCGGTCTCGACGAGGCTGACGAGGTGGTGGTCTCGGGCCAGTTCCTGCTGGACTCGGAGAGCCAGCTCCAGGAGGCGGTGGCCAAGATGCTGGCGGACCGGCTCGCGGGCGCGGGGGACGCGGGCGCCACACCCACGGACCCCGCCGGTCACGCGGGCCCCGCGGGTCACGGCGGCGCGGCGACCGCGGATGCGACGACGCCATGAGCGGAGGGGAACGCTCCGGCGGCCTGGTCTCGGCGGTGATCGAGGCCTCGGTCCGCAACCGTTTCCTGGTGCTCGTGCTGACATCGACGCTCGTCGCCGCCGGGATCTGGGCGCTGCTGACCACCCCCGTGGACGCCATCCCCGACCTGAGCGACGTGCAGGTGATCGTGCTCACCGATTTCCCGGGCCAGGAGCCCGCGGTGGTCGAGGACCAGGTCACCTACCCCCTCTCCACGGCCATGCTCTCGGTGCCCCACGCCGCCACGGTCCGGGGCTACTCGTTCTTCGGCCTGTCGATGGTCTACGTGATCTTCGAGGATGGGACCGACCTGTACTGGGCCCGCTCGCGGGTTCTGGAGTACCTCAACGTGGTGGGCGGCCGGCTCCCCGACGGGGTCACACCCCAGCTGGGTCCCGACGCCACCGGAGTCGGCTGGGTCTACGAGTACACCCTGGCCGACTTCGGTCCGCGCTCGGCGGTGCTGCGGGCCAACCTGGACCTGGACCGCTCGGGGACGGTGGAGGACAGCGAGCTGCCCCAGCCCGGCGAGGTCAGCCGGGTGGGCGAGCGGGTGGTCTGCGAGGCCGAGCTGTGGCGCTGGTGCCTGGAGGAGCGGCGGGAGGGGGGTGAAGACGTCCCGGTCTACGGACAGGACCAGCTCGAGGCCCTGTTGACCCCGTCCCGGTCCACCGAGATCGCCGATCGCGATCGCTTCGTGGAGGAGGCACTTCACTTCGTCGTGCCGGCCTTCGACGGGGACCGGGACGGACGGATCTCCCCCGTCGAGCTCCTGCACGCGGCCAACTTCCGCGGCCTGGACCTCCAGCAGCTGCGCTCCCTGCAGGACGGCTACCTGCGCTACGAGCTGATGGCCCTCCCCGGAGTCTCCGAGGTGGCCTCGGTGGGGGGCTTCGTCAAGCAGTACCAGGTGGAGGTGGACCCGGAGAAGATGCGCTCCCACGGGGTCACGCTCGCGGCGGTCAAGCGGGCGATCCAGCGCTCGAACACCGACGTGGGAGGTCGCCTGCTGGAGATGGGCGAGACCGAGTTCATGGTTCGCGGGGAGGGCTACATCGAGTCCATCGAGGATCTGGAGATGGTCCCGGTGGGCATGGACATGACGACCCACACCCCGGTGTTGCTGCGCCAGGTGGCCCGGGTGCACCTGGGGCCGGAGCTGCGGCGGGGGCTGGTCGAGCTCAACGGCGACGGGGAGGCGGTCACCGGGATCGTGGTGATGCGCTTCGGTGGCAACGCGCTGGACGTGATCGACCGGGTGAAGGCCCGGCTGGCGGAGCTGCGGACCGGGCTGCCCCCCGGCGTGGAGATCCACGAGAGCTACGACCGCTCGAACCTGATCGTGCGGGCCATCGACACCCTGCGGGACAAGCTGGTCGAGGAGATGCTGGTGGTCGCCCTGATCACCCTGCTGTTCCTTCTGCACGTCCGATCTTCGCTGGTCGCCCTGTTCACCATCCCCACCGGCGTCCTGGCCTCGCTGCTGATCATGCGGGTGCTGGGCATCAACGCCAACATCATGAGCCTGGGGGGCATCGCCATCGCCGTGGGGGTGATGGTGGACGCCTCGGTGGTGATGGTCGAGAACCTGCACAAGCACCGGGAGCGAACCCCGGACCTCCCCCAGGTGGATCTCGTGCTGCGCTCGGCCCGGGAGGTGGGGCCGGCGCTGTTCTTCTCGCTGCTGATCATCACCGTGAGCTTCCTGCCCGTGTTCACGTTGCAACAGCAGGAGGGCCGGCTGTTCACACCGCTGGCGTACACCAAGACCTTCGCCATGGCGGCGTCGGCCCTGCTGGCGATCACGGTGGTGCCGGTGCTGATGGTGTACCTGGTCCGCGGGCGGGTGCTGCCGGAGCGGCGAAACCCCCTGAGCCTGTTGTTCACCGCCCTGTACCGGCCGCTGATCCGGCTGGTGCTCGCGCTGCCGGTGCCGACCCTGCTGGTGGCCCTGGCACTGACCCTGGCCTCTGTGGTCCCCCTGCTGCGGCTGGGGGGCGAGTTCATGCCGCCGTTGAACGAGGGTGACCTGCTGTACATGCCCACGACTCCGCCGGGGATCAGCATCACCAAGGCCAAGGAGCTGCTGCAACAGACCGACAAGGTCATCGCCAGCCACCCCCAGGTGGCCCACGTGCTGGGCAAGGCGGGGCGGGCGGAGACGGCCACGGATCCAGCGCCCCTGTCGATGCTGGAGACCACCATCATCCTCACGCCAGAGGAGGACTGGCCCGAGGGCAAGACCATCGAGGACGTGATCGCCGAGCTGGACGGCATGGTCCAGTTCCCGGGGCTGACCAACGCCTGGACCATGCCGATCCGAACGCGGATCGACATGCTGGCCACCGGGATCAAGACGCCGGTGGGCGTCAAGCTGATGGGGGAGGACCTGGAGCAGCTCGCGGCCCTCGGCGCCGAGATCGAGGCCATCCTCAGGACCCACCCGGACACCCAGTCGGTCTACAGCGAGCGGGTGACCGGGGGGCACTACATCGACATCTCGGTCCGCCGGGAAGACGCGGCGCGCTTCGGGCTCACGGTGGAGGACGTCCAGGACGTGGTCCGCTCCGCCATCGGCGGCATGAACGTCACCTGGACCGTGGAAGGGCTGGAGCGCTATCCGGTCAACGTGCGGTTCCCCAGGGACCTGCGCGGGGACCTGCAGGCCCTCGAGGCGGTGGCCGTGCACACCCCCCTGGGACACACCGTGCCCCTGGGCCAGGTCGCCGACATCGGCGTCAGCGAGGGGCCGCCCGCGATCAAGAGTGAGAACGCCCGCCGCACGGCCTGGGTCTTCGTGGACCTGAAGACCACCGACATCGGCGGCTTCGTCGGCGAGGCCCGGGAGATGCTCGACGCCGGGGTCACGGTGCCCCCCGGCGTGTCCATCGTCTGGTCCGGGCAATACGAGTACATGCAGCGGGCGAACCGTCGGCTCCTGCTCACCGGCGCGCTGGCCCTGGTCATCATCCTGGTGCTGCTGTACCTCCACTTCCGCTCGGCGGTGGAGAGTGCCCTGGTGATGGCCACCTTGCCCTTCGCCCTGATCGGGGGGGTGTGGCTGCTCTACCTGGCCGGCTACAACCTCTCGGTGGCTGTGGGGGTCGGCTTCATCGCCCTGGCCGGGCTGGCCGCGGAGACCGGCGTGGTGATGCTGGTGTACCTGGACGAGGCGCTGGAGCGGTACCGGCGGGAGGGGCGGTTGCGCTCGGTCGCCGATCTGAAGGCGGCCATCATCGAAGGGGCGGTGGACCGGGTCCGGCCCAAGCTGATGACCGTGGCCACCACCACGCTGGGGCTGCTACCGGTGATGTTCGGCACCGAGACCGGCACCCGGGTGATGAAGCGCATCGCGGCGCCCATGGTGGGCGGGCTGGTGTCGTCCGCCGTGCTCACCCTGCTGATCCTGCCGGCGGCCTACCTGCTGTGGCGGCGGATCCAGCTGTGGCGAGAACTCCAAGATCGAGAGTGAGGCGGGGTGCGATGGCGGGTGGGTCCCGCCGCGGTCCGGGTCAGCTCCCGTCGCCGCTGACCCTGTGGCCGAAGTAGGACTCCTCGAACGCGGCCAGCAGCTCCCTCAGGGCGTCCACCTGGGCCGGGTCCGTGGTCTGCTTGGCCTTCATCGCCACGACCATCATCTCGTGGAGCAGGAACAGCTCGTTCGTGTATTTTGCCAGCTTGGCATTATCGCCTTTGTCCTGAGGCTTTAGCCTCTGACTCATGAAGTAATACGTGATGATCCCGATCAGCTCGTCGGCGTGCTGTTCCTTGTTGTTGGTCCACCGCACCAGCTGGTTCATGTCGCCGTCGTCGGCCGCCGAGATCTCGCGGATCAGGCGCATCGACTTCTCGATCGTCGTGATGTGCTCGTGGACCGCCTGGGCGCGGGCCTCGTCGTCGTAGATCCCGCAGGGGATCTGGCAGTGGGCGGAGGCCGCGTGGGTCCAGGCGAAGGTCAGCGTCGCCGCCGCCAGGGCGGCGAGGGTCAGGCGGGTCATGGAATCCTCCAGGCGGATGTCTCGGGCTAGAACGGGGAGAAACCTCCGCCAGCCCAGTAGTCTTCTTTCAGTTCATCGTGCTGACGAAGCAAGGTGTGATAGTGCCCCGACTCCCACTCGGCGAGGCGCAGGAAGAACTCGGTGACCTTGGGGTGGTCGGCGGCCTCGGCCTCGGCCTTGTAGAACCGGATGGCCGAGGCCTCGAGCTGGATGCCCACCGACAGGGCGCTCATCTCCATGTGGGCGTCCTTGACCCGGGCCTTGAGGTCGTCGGAGAAGATGGGACTGGTGCCGGCCAGCTCGGCCTGGGGCCCCAGCTTCACCGCGCCGTCCACGTCTCCCGTGGAGGAGATGGCCCCGTGCTGGGCCTGGAGGAAGCGGGCGTGGTCCTCCTCTTCCTTCGCCAGCAGCTCGAAGGTCTCCCGCCCCTGGGGGTCCTGGGTGGCCAGGGCCGCCATCCGGTAGAAGTGCTGGCCGTCGACCTCGGCCTGGTAGGCCTTCTTCAGGGCGTCGAGGATGCGTTCGCGCGCGCTGTCGTCCATGGTTCGCCCTCCGTCCCGGCGCAGCCGATCAGCCGGCTTCCAGGTCGAACTCCATGAAGTCGAACCAGAACCCCATGCCCGACAGGGCGTCGATCTGGGCCTGGACGATGTCGTAGTGGGCGTCCTCGATCTCCATGAAGGGGCGGAACAGCTGCTGCCCGTCGGCGTCGAGCTCCTCGACCATGCGCTTGTAGAAGGCGCCGGTGGTGCTCTCGGCCTCGAGGGCCTTGCGAAGCAGCTCGAGCTCCAGGGAGAGGTCGGGGCCGTCGAGGACCTTGTCCAGCGTCTTCACACCCGCCGCGATCCGTTCGCGGGTCGGCAGGATGGTGGCCAGCTCGGGGGAGTTGACCTTGCCGGTCCGCTCCCACTCGTCGAAGCGGACCAGCAGGTAGTCCAGGTGCCCCTGTTCTTCCTTGGCCAGGACCTCGAAGATCTTCTTGCCGACCTCTTCGGTGGCCTTGCCGGCGGCGTCCTGGTACAGGTCGCGCACGCGAGTTTCGTAGTCGATGGCGGTCTGGATTGCCTGCTCGAGGGTCATGTTGGAGTCTGCCATGGGCCCAGCCTTTCAACGAGTCGTGTTGTCGGCGCCCCGGCCCCGGATGGCCGGTCGCGCCCGGACAAGAAACCAGGTCTTCGCCGTAGAAGCAATCCCCATGCCATGAAAGGTCTCGGCGGCGTGCGGGCTCTCCGTCCTGCGGATCCGCATCGCTGGACCGGAGCGCTCCGGGACGCAGAGCGTGTCTCGCGGGCCCGGGTGTCTCACCCACTGTCTCGTCCCGCGGAGCGCCCGTCCGCACCGGCGATTGCCCCCTCGAACACTCCGTGCTAAAAACACCGTCTTCGAAACCCCCATGGATGGAACACTCGCGCGCCCCCGGAGGCGCGACATGACAGGAGGACCAGCAATGCAGCAGTGGCAGTCGGTGGACGACGTCCTGGACTTCGCGATCGAGAGGGAGCAGGAGGCTGCTGATTTCTATACCGATCTCGCGGGCAACATGGAGCGGGCCTACATGAAGGAGGTCTTCGAGGGCTTCGCGCGCGAGGAGATGGGCCACAAGGCTCGGTTGAACGCCATCAAGGAGGGCAAGCTCCTGGCGTCGGCCGGCAAGCAGATCGTGGACCTCAAGATCGGTGACTACCTGGTCGCCAGCGAGCCGGCCGCGGACATGCAGTACCAGGACGCTCTGATCCTGGCCATGAAGAAGGAGAAGGCCGCCTACCGGCTCTACGCCGACCTGGCCGCCGCCATCGGCGACGCCGGCCTGAGCGAGACCTTCCTGTCCCTGGCCCAGGAAGAGGCGAAGCACAAGCTGCGGTTCGAGGTCGAGTACGACGAGCACTTCCTGACCGAGAACTAGCCCGCTACCCGGTCTCCCCCGGCCCCGCCTTCTCACCGGAGAGCCGATCCACGCGCTCCGGCATCCCTGTCTCCTTCTCCTCAGGTGTCGGTACCCGACAGGACCCGGACATTCACGTGGGCACCCCCATGCGCGGCAGCAGCCACGCCTGCACGAAGACCCAGACGAACAGGAAGATCAGCAGACCCGCGAGCTCCATGGCTCGCTCCCTTCCCGGACCTGCGCCCGGCGGCGACGGGGACGAGCGGCTCCCCGCGCTGGATGGTACAAAGGAGCCAGGTACCCTGCAGGAAGGTTCATGAAACTTCCCTTCGATCTCCCGGCCGCCCTCGAGAACCTGCGGGGATGCTCCCGCCTGCTGATCTGTCCCCACGACGATCCGGACCCCGACGCCCTCGCCTCGGCCTGGGCCCTGTCGACCCTGCTGGAACGGGAGGTGGGCTGCGAGACCACCCTGGCGTTCGAGGGCGTCATCGGCAGAGCGGAGAACCGGGCGATGGTCAAGACGCTCGGGATCCGGCTGAGGCGGCTGGAGAAGCTGGACCTGACGGGCTTCGATGGGACCGCCCTGGTGGACACCCAGCCCGAAGCGCGCAATCACTCGGCGCCGGCCTCGCTGCCGGTGCTGATCTGCGTGGACCACCACCCGAGGCTGCCCTGCGGGACGCCGGTGCCCTGGTATGACGTCCGTTCCGCGGGCGGATGCACCTCGTCGATCGTCCTGGGGTACCTGGACGACCGGGACATCCCCATCGAGCCGGCGCTGGCCACGGCGGTGCTCTACGCCCTGAAGACCGACACCCGAGACCTGTCACGGGAGGCCCACCCGCAGGATCTTCGCACCTGGGCCCGGGTCTCCCCGCTGGCCGACATGGGGATCCTGGGGGAGATCGTCCACCCCCGGCTGGACGCGGGGTACTTCCGGATGCTGCACCGGGCCCTGGGCGTCGCGCGAGTCCACGGCGACGCGGTCACGGCCTACCTCGGCCCCCTCCCCTACCCGGATCAGGTCGCCGAGTTCGCCGACCTGCTGGTGCGGCGCAAGGGGACTCGCTGGTGCTTCTGCGCGGGCACCTACAAGGGCGCTCTGCGCCTGTCGCTGCGAACCGAGGATCCGGCGCGCCAGGCCGGTCAGCTGGCCCAGGAGCTGGCCCGCGGCCACGGCGGAGCGGCCGGCGGTCACGGCATGAGCGCCGGGGGAAGGATCCCGCTGTCGGATGGGGACGGAGCGGCGGAAGCACTCTTCGCGAAGCTGGTGATCGAGTTCACGAAGCGGCTGGGACTCCCCGGGGAATCAGAGGACCTGATCGGTTAGCGGAGTCGCGCTCTGCGGATCCGCGCGTAGCCGAGCAACGCCAGCACCCCCAGCGCCGGTGCCGGCGATCGACCGGCCACGGCAGCGCATTCACAGCCTCCCGCGTCCCCGTCCGCGGCCACGCTGTCCAGCGCCGGGGTGGGGCAGTCCTCCCATTCGTCCACCTCACCGTCGCAGTCCTCGTCGTAGGTGCCGTCGCAGAGCTCCGCCCGCTCGGGGGAGATGAAGGCGTCCATGTCGTTGCAGTCGCCCTCGGCCTCCGACAGGCCGTCCCCGTCGTCGTCGAACACGTCGGTGCCGTCGTCGGCCACCCCGTCGCAGTCCTCGTCCTCGCCGTCGCACAGCTCGGTGGCGCCCGGATGGGTGAAGGGGTCGTCGTCGTCGCAGTCCCCCTCGATCTCCGAGAAGCCGTCCCCATCGTCGTCGCGGACCTCGGTGTCCTCGTCCACGGTGCCGTCGCAGTCGTCGTCGATCCCGTTGGCGAGCTCGAGGGCATCCGGCCCCTGGGCCGCGTCTCCGTCGTTGCAGTCCCCCTCGTCCTCGCTGTAGCCGTCGCCGTCGTCATCGTAGAAGGCCGTGCCCTCGTCGGTGATGCCGTCGCAGTCGTTGTCCAGGCCGTCGACGAGTTCCGGGGCACCGGGGTAGGCGGTGGGGTCCTCGTCGTCGCAGTCGCCACCGAAGGACGCGTAGCCGTCCCCGTCCCCGTCCCCTGCGCCGCCGGCGTCCCCCTCGTCGA